>DBAX01000047.1 GCA_002291895.1 Cyanobacteria bacterium UBA999 | reverse complement strand
TTGCCAATGTCGTTGCTTTCGGCTTGGAGGTGGGAGCGACGGGTTTCCAGTTCGCGAATGTGGCGATCGCGCTCGAGGATGGGCGTAAGGTCGAAGGAGCTTCCGCGGGTGTTGAGTTGGGCTTGGATGGCTTCGGGGGCGGTGCGTAGGGCTTTGAGGTCGAGCACGGTGGCAAGGGGCAGAACGGTGCCTGCAGTATAGCGAATTTTGTTGCCCTAGGCCCGCTCGGCTAGGTCTAGCCACCGCTGGGTGCCGTCATCGATGGCGGTGGTAAGTTCGGCCAGGCGATCGGTCAGGGCCTTGAGATCGCCGTAGGCGCTGGGGGGATTGCGGTACAGGGTGGCTTCCAGTTGGGCCTTTTCGGCTTCCCATTGGGGAATTTGGGTTTCCAACTGTTCGTATTCTCGCTTTTCTTTGTAGGAAAGCTTACGGCTGGGGGATTTGGGAATGGGGGCAGCCTCCACCGCCCCAACCTCCTTAGGGGCGGGTGGGGGAGCTGGGGTGTCTATCGCTTCCAGATAGAGGGAATAGTTGCCGGTGTGGGCCCGCAGGGTGCCGTCGAGCTGGAAGGCCAAAATGGAATCGACGGTGCGATCCAGAAAGTAGCGATCATGGGAGACAATCAGCACGCAGCCGTTGAAATCTTCGAGGTAGTCTTCGAGCACCGTGAGGGTGGGAATATCCAGGTCGTTGGTCGGTTCGTCGAGGATTAGGACGTTGGGGGACTGCATGAGCACTTCTAGCAGAAACAGGCGGCGCTTTTCGCCCCCCGAGAGCTTGGCAATGGGGGCATACTGCTGGATGGGGGGAAACAGAAACCGCTCTAGCATTTGGGAGGCCGTAATCACGGTGCCATCGGTGGTTTCGATGCGATCGCTGATGGATTTGAGGTAGTCGATCACCCGGGTGTCGGGATGGTCGGTCAGGGGTTCGGAGTGCTGGTCGAAGTAGCCGATGTGGATGGTGCTGCCGTGGTCTACGGTGCCGCCATCGGGGGAAATGCTTTTGATGGCCAGGTTGAGCAGGGTGGATTTGCCCACACCGTTGGGGCCGATGATGCCCACCCGGTCCTCGGGGCCAAACAGGTAGGAAAAGTTCCGAATAATGGGGCGATCGCCAAAGGATTTGCTCACCCCATGGAGTTCAATCACCTTTTTGCCAATCCGCCGCCCTACGGTGCTGATGTCCACTTTACCGAGGGACTGCTTAAATTCCTGGGCTTGGAGAGCATGGGCCCGCTCAATGCGTGCCTTTTGTTTGGTGCTACGGGCTTTGGGGCCGCGCTTGAGCCATTCTAGTTCCCGCCGCAAAACGCTGGCGTGTTTCTTCTGACTGCTGACGAGGGCAGCTTCGGCAGTGGCTTTGTGCTCCAGATAGTAGCTGTAGTTGCCGTGGTAGAGCAGGAGTTCCCCCTGATCGAGTTCTAAAATGCGGCTGGTGACGCGATCAAGAAAGTAGCGATCGTGGGTGATCAGCAGCAGGGCACCGCGAAACCGCTGCAGGTAGTTTTGCAACCAATCGACGGTATCGGCATCGAGGTGGTTGGTGGGTTCATCCATCAGCAGCACATCGGGCTGGGCCAGGAGGGCGTTGGCTAGGGCAATGCGCTTGCGGTAGCCACCGGATAATTGGTGAATGGGGCGATGGACATCGGTGATGCCGAGTTTGGTCAGCACAGCCTTGGCCTGGCTCTCCAGATCCCAGGCTCCGGTTTGTTCCATTTTTTGGGAAAGGGCCGAAAGCTGGGCCATCAGCAAATCGCTGGGGTGCTGGGCGATCGCCTGGGAGAGGGTTTCGTATTCCACAATCAGGGACTGCACATCGCCGCTATCGGCAAAGACCTGTTCCAGAATGGTGCGCTGGGGGTCGAGTTCCGGTTGCTGGGGTAAGTAGACCACCTTGGCCCGGCCGTTAACCCACCGTTCCCCGGCGTCGTAGGGTTCTAGCCCGGCAATGATTTTCAGCAGGGTGGATTTCCCGGAGCCATTGGTGCCGATCAGCCCCACTTTGTCCCCTTCCTCCAGGCTGAAACTGGCATTGCGGAGGATGGTTTTGATGCCAAAGTCCTTTTGGAGCGATCGCAGGGTAAACAGGGTCATGGGTTTAGGTAGTGCCGGTAGACATCGCGCCACTGGGCGGCAATCACAGACCAATCATAGTGGCTGCGGACGTAGGTTTGGCAGACCTCAGCCGTGGGCAGGGGGCAGGTGCCTTGGTGAATCTGGGCGATCGCCCGGCTCAAGGTTTCCGGCTCCGCATCGGGCACAATTAACTGCGGGGCTAGGGGAGCCATGATTTCTGGCATGCCGCCAATGGCAGTCACCAGTACCGGAGTGCCCACGGCCAGGGATTCTACCACCGATAGACCAAAGCCTTCCCATGCGAGGGAGGGCATTACCGAAAGGTGGGCGGCGCGGTAGATCAGGGGCAATTGGGCATCGGGAACAAACCCCAAGAGCCGCACGTGTTCCTGGAGGTGCAGATCGCCAATCAGGGCTTCGAGGGTGGGACGCAGGGGCCCGGAACCGGCGATATGCAGCAGCACCTGGGGCAGGCTTTGCCGCAGGAGAGCAACGGCCCGGATCAGTTGCTCCAGTCCCATGCGCTGGGTGAGGCGGCGCACCGTTACCAAGCAGTAGCGATCTGCGGGCCACTTCAGGGATTGGCGGGCCGCCGCCGGCGCCATATCCGGCACAAACCGCTGGACATCGACGCCACCGGGCACCACATGGATGCGCTCTAGGGGAATGCCGTAGCTGCCATGGAGCACTTGGCGAAAGGCCTCCGACAGCACGATCAACCCCTGAGCCCGCTGGTAGACCCGCTGCTCCAGCCACCGCTTCAGGGCGATCGCCCCGGAACTAGCTCCCTCCGCTTGGCTCTCTAGGGCCCAGGGCCCGTGGAAGTGCACGACTAGGGGCTTGCGGGCAATCCAAGGCAAGATCGGAAAGGTGTAGAGGGCAAAGTGGCTGGCCACAAGGTCGATGGATTCGGAACGGAGCACCTCTGCCACCGCCCGACCCAGGCCCCACCACCGTTGCGCCAGGGAGTCTTGGGGACGGGCAAAAACCCCCAGGCTGGGCACCGCTGGGTCAGATTGTTGGGCGATCGCCAACCCCCGCACGGTCACCCCGGCCGCTGGCAGAAAGCGCATGCCGCCATAGAACATCCGCGCCAAGCCGCCGGGACGCTCCGGAAACCAGTCCGTACCAATCTGCAACACCTTCATAGGCTTTGGGGCGAAAGTTGCTCGTAGCGCTCAAAGGGTTGGTGGATCCAGGGGTTATCGGGCAGAAAGTCCACGTAGTAGTCGGGGCGCACCACCGAGCAGGATTTGTACCACAGCACCGCCGTCCGCACCTCCGTCAGGGCGCAGTAGGGCTGCTGGGGTAGCCACAGCAGCAACTGGCGCAGGGTTTCCCCAGAGTCAACCAAATCATCTACCAGCAGCACATTCCCCTCAAGGCGATCGCCCACCATCGTCACGTAGCGGGCAATCTCGAGCCGTCCCTGCTCCCGATTGCCAAGTCCGTGGTACGAACGGGTGCAGACCACCGCCAAGGGGCGATCAAAAATGCGTGACAGCACATCCCCCACCCGTAGCCCACCCTTAGCCACGCAGAGGATATGGGACATCCGCCAGCCGGAGCGGTGGATCGACCGGGCCAACTGCTCCACCTTGAGGTCATACTCGGACTGCGAAACAAACAGATCTGCCATCGCCTTGCCAACCACCATCCTCTACCCAGCTTAACCGTTTTTGGGCGATCGCCCCGGCCAATCTGTGGCACACTAGCATCATCACACAGCGTGCATCTATGGAAGGAAAGACCCTCGCCGGACGTTATCGGGTCATGCGTCACCTTGGTGGTGGTGGCTTTAGTCAGACCTATATAGCCCAAGATCTCCACCTTCCCAATCAACCCCAATGTGTGATTAAGCATCTCAAACCCGCCTCCTCCCAGCGCGACGTGTTGAGTTTTGCCCGGCAGTTGTTTGATCGCGAAGCCAAGGCCCTCTACCGTCTCGGTCGCCACGAGCGCATTCCCAGTTTGCTGGCCCACTTTGAAGAAGATGAAGAATTCTTCCTCGCCCAGGAATTTATCGAAGGGCATATCCTTACCCGGGAAATCCGTAAGGGGCAATGCTACGGGGAGGGCTATGTGGTGGATCTCCTCCACGACGTGCTCTCAACCCTCGATTTTGTCCACCGCCAACAGGTCATCCACCGGGATCTCAAACCCGCCAACCTGATCCGCCGCCACAGCGACCATCGTTTGGTTCTGATCGACTTTGGCGCTGTCAAAGATGTGGGCGCTCCCCCCAGCTCGGCCGAGGTTGCTCCTGGCGATTCCTATGCCAGCATGGTGGTGGGTTCCGTTGGCTACATGCCCAACGAGCAATTGGGCGGTCGGGCGTGCTTTGCCAGCGATATCTATGCCCTGGGCATGGTAGCGATTCAAGCGCTCACCGGCCTAACACCGCGGCAGATTCCCATCGATCCCCGCACCAGCGAGTTGCAGTGGCAAGAGCGGGCTAACTCCTCTCCGGCCCTAGGTGACCTGATCAATCGCATGGTGTGCTATGACCACCGCCAGCGGTTTCCCAACGCCGCCGCCGCCTGGCAGTGCGTCCGCCAACTCCACGAACAGTCCAGTGGGATTACATCGGTGGTGCGCCCTGCACTGGTTGAGGATACCCAGAATTCCCAGGGGCAGGCTACGGTGTGGCAACAGGTGATCGCCGAGTTTGACCTCATCGGCGATCCCATTCGGGCTAAAAAGCTGATGGGATTGGTGGCTACTGGAGTACTTGAAAACGATCCCTATCGCCTCAATTTGCTGGGTTTTACCGATCTGGTGCAAAATTTGCGATCGCAAAACGCCACCAGTAGCCAGCTTAAAAACAACCTCGTCAATGCCGTCAAAACCATTAATCCCGGCAAGCAAAAGCAGTACCTGGAAATCGCCAAAACCATCTATCGCAATTTCTTGCCCCTCTACGATTCGGCAGCGAGCCCAGAAATTACCTCCCTGCACACCTCCGTGATGCACTCGGAGCCCCTCATCCCCAAGCCAGATACCCCCAGCGTCTACAGTTCCGTTCTGACCGCCATCCTTGCCGACCCCCAGCAGGTTCGGCTGCGGAAGTTGCTGCTCTATGCCTGCCGCGACCTTTGGGAAAGTGACCCCGAGGTGCTTGACAGTATGGAGTGGGAACCGGTGATTCGCGAACTGGCGGAAACCTGCCCCACCCTAGAGCAACTGCGAACCTGGCTCGATGAAGTGGTCACCAACCTTTCCAAACCGATTGAATACGGGGCGATCGCCGATCTTTTGGTGGAGAAATTCATGCCCCTCTTCGATCAGATGATTTTGCCTATCGATCAGGGCAGTGTCGCCATCTTTGGGGAGGAGTTGCCGGTTAAGTTGCCACCCGAGCTGCTCGGAGACCTCTGCGACCCGCGCTTTGAGCTGATGAATGGTGCCAACCCCTTCCGGGTAAAACTGCTGCTCAGCTCGTTTCTCAACCTCGGCCCCCATCCCGAAGAACCCTCCTTCTGGTCGGAGCTGCGCCGGGTGGAACTGTTGGTGCTGCTGCGTCAGGTATTCTTTGCCTGCGTCAGTTTAGAGGAGTTGGAACAAAAGCTGCAACAGGTAGCCATGGCATTTTCCCAATCGGAAGCCTACCTGCAGGTCGCCGCCCAAGTGGTGCGGGCCCTGCGCCCCGTTTACTATCAGTTGTATGAAATGGGGATTAAGCACCCGGCTCAGCCCGACGTAAGTGACTCTACCCAGCTCTATCAGGAGTTTTATCCCTCGGGAATGTAGGCATTCTCGGGTTGGTCGTCCACCAGCAGTTCTACCCCGATGAGGCGATCGCCGCCGAGCTGAATCGCCAGCTGGGATTGGCTGAGGGGTGATAAAACGGCCAGCAAAGCCCGCAGTTGGGGGGTGCTGGCACTGGACTCGGCCTCAAGCCGGTCAAGCACGAGGCACAGCCGCCGCCATGTGGTGTAGAGCTTGGCGATCGCCCCTTCCAGTTGGGCCGCCGCCGTCAGAGCTTCGGTAAGGGGACGCAAGCTCCCGACCCGCTGCGCCTCCGCCAGGGCAGCTTCCAAATCGCAGGACGTGTCCTGCAGTGCTTGGATCTGGGCCCCGCTATTGAGGTAGCGGCTCAGTACCTCGGCCTCGGCGGTGGCCTGCTTGAGCTCCTCAGGATCCGGGCCTACGGCCGTGGCGATCGCCTGCTGATGGACAGGGGGGAGCTTTTCTAGGGCGCGCACGAGGGGGGCCACCTGCCGCGGCGCAAGTTGGGCTTGGGATACCTTTTCTTTTACCGCAACCGGCAAAAGTTCCGAGCTAACTGCCATCCATTGGTCGGCCAGGTGGCGCACTTCCCGACGGGTAATCCGCTCTCCCTGGCGCGCCGCCTCCCCCACCAACTGCTGCACTTCGGGCGTGGCCTGGGCTGTTTCGATGAAGGCCCGGCGACTGAAACGGGAGACATCTCCGGGCTCCAAATACCCCGCTGCCATGAGGGTGTCGGCACTATTAGCCAGGTGCATCCACTGGTAGGCCTGGCTTTTGCTAATTTCACGATCTGCCAACCAGCGCAGGAATCCCTGACCGCCCACCGGGGAAGCATGGTGCTTTTTTTCGCGATCGCGCACCACCCGCAAAATGCGACCTCGCCAGATATCTGTCTGCAAGTCCATGCGATCACACACCAACCAGGCCCGATCTACCGCCGCCAAAAAATCCCCCTCCGGTACTTGGGGATCTTCGGGGTTTGGTAGGGTCAGCTCCAGTTCGGAAAGCGCGGTTAGGGGATCGGGGGTCACAGCAACTAAAGACTGGCAAGGGCCGCGATCGCCTCGTCCATTTGGGAGCGCAGGGGAGGCAGGTCGTTTACGGTGATATCCCAGAGGGTTTGCAAATCCACCTCTAGGTACCCGTAGGTGAGGTTGTCCCCCACGTTGATCAGGTGCCGCCAGTCCACATGGGGGTGACGGTCAATAAAATCGAGGGGGAGCCGCTTCGCCGTTGCTCCCACCAATCCGAGGGCCCGCTCTAGGGCAAAAATTGTCTTTGGGTCGCTGCAAAAGTCACTGTAGGTGATGCCATCAATGAACCCGGTGGCCGCATCCATGACTTCCAACAGTTCCTGAACTTGGGTCTCCAGCTTTTTGGTTGTGCTCATAGAGTAGGGCAAATAAACGGGTGATTTTAAAACTTTCGGGGTCGCACCATCATAGCGCGATCAGGGAATTCTCAGGAACACCCCTTGAGTCTTGCCCCAAGCATTGGTAGACCCGGCCCCAGCAGATACGCAGCCAAGGGGTGAAGCACTCGGGCATCGCAGCCAATTCATAGGTCAATTGGGACGGCGCAACCCAACGCCAGGCATCGGCCTCCCTAGGATTGGGACGCGGTTCCCCGTCGTAGACCCCCAGGAATACATGGTCGTACTCGTACTCGGTGAGGTGGTGATCCAGTTCTGCGCGGTAGGTAAAGGCAAAAAGCTCCACCAGCGGGCAACGAAAGCCCATTTCCTCCATCAACCGGCGCTGGGCGGCGGCGGCAAGTTCCTCGCCGGGGCGGGGGTGGCTGCAGCAGGTGTTGGTCCACAGTCCCCCGCAATGGTATTTACTGGGCGATCGCCGCTGCACCATGACATGCCCCTGGGAATTGCAAACAAAGATAGAAAAGGCCCGATGGAGGAGCCCCTGCCGATGGGCAGCCAATTTTTCGGCCACACCCACGGGGCGATCGCCTTCATCTACCAAAATCACCAATTCTTCCGTCAATACCGCACCTACACCCGCCACTGGTAATTTTGGCGGCACCGGAGGGTTCGGGTATAATCGTGGCAACGTTTCGTAACAAAACCATGGAATCTCCAGATTGGGGCAAGATATTCCAGACGGGCTACTATGTCACCCTTGGGGCTACCACTACCCTGATTGAGGTACTCCAGGATGCCCAAAAGCGCGATCAACTGTGGCGATCGCTGCAACAAAACACCACCACCACCCTGCAGGATCTGGCAGAAAAGGGAGTTGCCACCGAAGCCGAAGCTCGCAGCTACGTAGATCGCACCGTTACCCGCACCCCATCCACGGTCAATACCACCGCCACCACGGTGCCCGAAACCAGCAGCGATGTCCAATCCGAACTCGAAGACCTCACCCAGCAGCTTGCCGCCCTGCGCCAAGAGCTAGAGCAACTGCAGCGCTGATGGAATCTGCCCATGGAATTTCCCGACCGCGGGCAACTTTTAACCGAGCAGCCCCACCCCCTCAGCCATAACCTCGACCAGCTCACTCCCCTCGAGTTTGTCGTTCTTTGCCAGCAGGCAGATCGGGAAGCGGTTGCCGCCGTGGAAAAAATTGGGAGTGCCCTTGCCGCTGCCATTACCCTTGTGGCTACGGCCCTAGACCACGGGGGGCGGCTATTTTATGTTGGTGCTGGCACCAGCGGGCGGTTAGGCGTTCTCGACGCCGCGGAATGCCCCCCCACCTTTTGTAGCGATCCCCACCTCGTTCAAGGTCTCCTAGCGGGCGGTGCAGCAGCGCTCCTGCGCAGCTCCGAGGGTTTGGAAGATCGCCCCGACTTGGGGGCAGCGCTGATGGAGCAGCACCAAGTTACCCAGGGCGATGTGGTGCTGGGAATTACTGCCGGGGGGACGACACCCTTCGTCCATGGTGCCCTTCGGGAGGCGCGATCGCGCGGTGCTCGCACCATCTTTTTGGCCTGCGTGCCGCCAGAGCAGATGCCCTGCACCTACGACCTCGAGTTGCGTCCCCTCGTGGGTCCCGAACTCCTGGCTGGCTCGACACGCCTCAAGGCCGGGACTGCTACCAAATTGGTCTTAAATGCCCTCTCCACGGGGGTCATGGTGCGCCTTGGCAAGGTCTATGGCAACCGCATGGTCGATGTGGCTGTGACCAATGCTAAACTGCGTGATCGCGCCCTGCGCATCGTGATGGATCTAACCGGACTTTCCCGCGATCGCGCCACGGATCTCCTCGAAGCCGCCCACTTGAGGGTCAAAACCGCCCTCCTGATGCACTGGGGAAACGTGGATTGCAGCACCGCCGAAGCGCTGCTGGCCACCCACCGGGGCAATTTGCGCCACGCCCACCAAAGCTTGGTTCCCGATCGCCTAGAATAGGTGCAAGTCCAGGGATCCACTATGACCGGAACCGAATTGCGAGACCTGATTCGCCACAAGTGGGGATATTCCTACGACGTGCAATTGCGCCACACCCAAGGAAAGCTTTGGCTACAGATCATGTGGCGTTATCAAGAGCAAGTTTCCTTTCCCCTCACCGATGGAGAGTTTCGGCACCACCTTGATGGCATTGCCACCCATCTCCGCGATTGGGGGGTGGCGATCCAGGTACTCGAATTTATCACCCAAACGAAACAAAAGCCCCGTTTAGGCAAAGCTGTTACCATTCCCCTGGAAGTAGGCGATCGCGCCCGGGAGTGGATTCTAGAATGACAGACCTATCCCACCGCGCGACATTGCAGTCTATGTCATTTATCCCAAGTCACCCCAAAATGACTTAATGTTCACGTCAGTAGGAGTGGAGCATCGGGCACGTCGCCGTTTCGCCAAGAAAAACATATGGGGCAAGCAGCTAGTAATCCGTGGGAGCGGCAATTTGTAAATCTGGGGCGGGTGATGCAGCAACTCCGCGAGGAGAGCAACGTCGATACCCTCGTGGCTGCCGTCGTGGACTACCTGCGGGAAAATTTTGACTATCGCCTCATCTGGATTGCCTTCTACGAGCGTCACCACCATCGGCTCCAGGGCAAAGGCGGCGTTACCCCCATGGGCGAACTCAAGTTTCTCAAGGAGCGCTTCGCCCTCCAACCCGGAGATCTGCTCGACCAAGTCATGCTGCAGCGGGTGCCAGCGGTGGTTGCCGATTTACGCCAAGAGCGGCGGGCCGGCGAGTGGCAAAAGGCTGCCCAAAAGCTGGAAATTCAGGGCACCTTAGTGTGCCCCATCCATCACCAAGATCAGCCCTACGGGGTGCTTTTGTTGGGCTCCCACCTGTGGAACCCCTCTCCTCGTTCCGACGAAAAGGCCCGGCTGTCGGTGCTCCTCGGGGGTTTAGCCGTTACCCTAGCCACCCAAGAGCAGGCGTGGCAACAGCAGCAGGTGAAGCGTCCCGACCAGCCATTGCTGGAATTGCTGCAAAAACTGCGTTCCCTCAGCACCTTAACCCTGCGGCTGCAGGAAGCCATTGATAAGACCCACGCCTTTGTTATGCCTACCATGACCAGTATTTACTGGTTCGAGCGGGAACACCAGTATTTTTGGCGCCGGGAGGTCAACCGCCAGGCCGGCATCGGTAGCCGCAAACCTGCAGACAACTCGGCGGGCATCACCGTGCAAAATGCGCCAGGGCTTTACCAAATGCTGCTGAAGGATCAGCTTGTGGTGGTGGTGGACGCCAAAGCGATGACCAAAAACGACATCGGTCCCCGGGTGATGGAGCAGTTTGGGGCAGATGCCCTCATGGTGGCTCCGATCTTTGCCCAGTCAGAATTGCAGGGATTTCTCTGCGTGGAGGGCAACGAGCCCCGGCTCTGGAGTGAGGAGGAGCGGCTCTTCGTGCAGGGGGCGGCCCAACTGCTGTCCTATGCTGTGCCCCAGGAGGAGATGGAATTGGCGGTGAGTCGGCTAGCGGCGGATCAGGCTCTGTTTGCCGAGGTGGCGCGGGCAATTTATACGGAGACCGATTACCTCAACGCCCTAAACCACTCCGCGGAGCAGATCTGCCAGCGGCTGCGGGCGGAGCGGTTGTGGCTGCTGCGGTTTGATCGCGACTTGGGCACCTATCCCCTTGTTTTTCAACACCATGCTAAAAACCGGCGACCCCTGCCTTCGGTGTTTGCCGAATTACCCCTTGTGGATTTTCAGATGGTGGAGCAGTCGCGGGAAGCGATCGCCGTGGATAGCATCGAAAACGACTACAAATTTTTACCCTGGCGGCCGAGCTTGCAGGATTTGGAGGTGCGGTCGTTAGTGCTCTGCAGTACGGCCCTGGGGCGATCGCTCGAAGGCATCCTGGTCGTTGGTCACGAGTCTCCCCGGGCGTGGACTGCTTCCGATCGCGCGGTGGTTCAGGCCGTAGCCCAACAGTTGGGGATGGTTGTGCATCAGCATGAATTGCAACGGGTGACCGACGAGCGGCAAAAAGTGACGCAGACGGTACATCAGGGTTTGATGGCCCTGCACACCGCCCCCGGGGTAGAGCACCTCAACACGGTGGCAACTTCACTCATCGCTAACGTGCTGCAGGTGCCGCTCTGCTTGATGATCACTTGGCTGCCAGGACGCCCCATGGGGCAAATTGCCTCGGTGTTGACCACCCGCGATGAATTCAAGCTCAATCTCCAGGAGACAGCCCTAGCCGTGCAGGACGATGTGCTGGTACAGTGGGCCCTCCAAAATGAAAGTGGGGTTCTGCCCCTCAATGCCAGCGACCTACCGCCAGGAACCAAAAATTGGCTCAACGCTCCGGCGATCGGCAGCGTTCTAGTCACCGCCCTACGCACTGCCCCAGAGCACGAACCGACGGGCGTCGTTGTTGCAGCCGATAAAGTAGGGCGGCGCTGGTTGGAGCGTCAATTGCAGTCCTTTGCCCTTGTGGTCAGCCAAGTGGCATGGTCACGGCGGCATTGGCTGTTGGTAGAGCATCTCCGCCACCACCGCCAGGAATTGGAGCGGCTCAATTGGTACAAGCACCGTCGGATTGAGGATGTCTATCGCACGGTGGGCAGCGGCGTACAGCGGCTCCTGGAGATGGATGGACGCAGTGGCGGTTCCGTGGGTAATTTGGTCATTCAGGGCTCGCTCAAGCAATTGCAGGTATCCATTTCTCCGCTGACCCAGGTGATTCGCAAAGAACAATGGCGGCTGCGCCCAGCCTACGAAAGTGCCACCCTGGCTGGAATTCTCAAACGGGCCCTGGAGCGGGTGGATTCCCTGATTAAGCAACGCCAGATTTGGACCCAAGTGCACAACCAAGCAAATGTGATGGTGGGGGGCGACATTGCCAAGATGGAGATGGTGATCCATGAAATTTTGCTCTTTGCCTGCGGACGATCGCAGGTGGGTAGCCGCATCGATCTGTGGTGCCGCCAACTGGACGACCACTTCCTTGAGCTTTCCATCACCGACTATGGCGAATTCGATGCCAACCTGCTGCGGGAACTTCACGAAGGGCGATCGCCCGATTTGTTGTGCCCTTCTTCCCTGGATTTTCCGCCCGGATTGCACCTGCAGATCAGCCAATCCCTCATGAACGAGGCTGGAGGTGAGCTAACGTTCTATCAGTTGGAGGACAACCGCATCCTTAGCCGCCTGGTGCTGCCCCTTTCCCAAAATGCCCCCAGCTAGGACAGCATCTTCTGCTACAGTGCATATGACCCCGATGGTTGAAGTCCATGACCGCTGACCTCCAAAGTGTCCAAGCCCAACTCCAAGAGCTTTCTACCGCAGCACAGCAGGCGATCGCCCAGGCAGAAACCCCCGAACATCTCGAGCAGGTGCGCGTCGAGTACCTGGGCAAAAAGGGCAGTCTTTCCATCGTCCTCGGCACCATGGGCAAGCTGCCTCCCGCCGACCGACCAACCATTGGGGCGATCGCCAACGAAGTTAAGGAACTGCTACAGCAGCAAATCGAAGAGCGCAAAACCGAACTCCAGCATGCAGCTATTCGCCGTCGCCTTGAAGCAGAAGCCCTCGACGTTACCATGGACGGAGTGCAGCGCTGTCCCCAGGGGCGGAGCCATCCCCTCAATAGCACCATTGACCGCATGCTCGATATTCTTGTAGGCCTTGGGTTCACCGTGGCCCAGGGCCCCGAAATCGAAACTGATTACTACAACTTTGAGGCGTTGAACACCCCTGCCGATCACCCGGCACGCGATATGCAGGACACACTCTACCTGTCGGACGGTAAGTTGCTGCGATCGCAAACCTCCTCAGTCCAGATTCGCTACATGGAAACCCATGAGCCACCCCTGCGCATTGCCTGCCCCGGGCGGGTCTACCGCAAAGACGATATCGATGCCACCCACTCTCCCATCTTCCATCAAGTGGAACTCCTTGCCGTTGAGGAGGGATTGACCTTTGGCGACCTTAAGGGAACCGTGCGCACTTTTGTCGAGGAACTGCTAGGGGAGTGCGACCTGCGGTTTCGACCGAGCTACTTTCCTTTTACCGAGCCCTCCGCCGAAGTGGATGTGCGCTGGCAGGGACGCTGGCTAGAACTCGGGGGCTGTGGCATGGTTGACCCCAACGTTTTCAAATCTGTGGGTTACGACCCAGAGCAGGTTTCGGGCTTCGCCTGGGGTTTTGGGGTGGAACGTGTGGCAATGGTGCTGCACCAAATTGATGACATTCGCCGCCTTTACACCAGTGATTTGCGGTTTTTACGCCAGTTCTAACCTCCCCCAACCCATGGGCAACCGGTACCAAGAGTCTCTTTCCCAAATCTCGGGGCGATCGCCTGTTGTTCCACCGTCTATCCCTTGGAAGCCAGCTTGGCGATAAGGAGTGGCAGACTCCCAGCATCTCTTAGTCGATGCCCGAACTTGTTACAGAAATGCAAGTAAAAGCGCACTCACTTCCGATACTCGGATCATCATGCTATTGAGATCTGCTCATATCTCAGCACTTCGTCAAACCTAGGGCTAATATCAGGGAGCTACTCGTGGTTGTTCATGGCGTTAAAGCAGCGGCCATGGCCACCATTGTCGTTGCTCCGAGGGATAGGGCCCCGTGGGCGAGCCTCCATGCCCTGATCACTTCCTCGCTTTTTTTCTGTACGATCGCTCTGCCATGGGGTGCACCACAGAGAAGCCCGACGAGCAGGACAATCGATCCGTGGAATAGAAGTGTACGGGCGGAGTCAGCCATAGTAGAAGAGTGGATGGAACTACGAAGGACAGCGCACATTTAGAGAACTTTAGGGGCTCATTCCATGGAGATGTATATTTGTATATGTCGTCATTCTTCACGCTAGGTGATAGCAGCCGACAGGCTATTCAAGGTACCGCAATCCCCCTATCGCAATCCTGTCGACTGAGCGGAGTCGAAGCCTACGTCGTCCTCACCAAATGGGCAATTCTGCAGTAGCACCCGAGGTCTTGGTGGGGAAAAGCGATCTTCCCCTAAACTAGGTTCGTTTCTCTAGAACGGTGGAGTGTAGCAGTGGTAGGTGGAACGTTCCCCGGGGAAGTTAGGAGCCATGCTCCCACTTTTGCGGTCGTGCTGGTGGTGCCAACGGGAATTGGCGCGGCTCTGGGCGGCTATGCTGGAGATGCCCTACCCCTTGTGCGGGCGATCGCCCCGATTGCCGATTGGGTCATAACCCATCCCAATGTAATGAATGCGGCCTGCCTCTACTGGCCGGTAGCCAACAGCCTCTATGTGGAGGGGTATGGGCTGGATCGTTTTGCCCTAGGCGATTGGTGTCTGAGACCCGTGCGCAGCAATCCGATTGCCGTGATTTTGGATAGGGCGATCGCCGGAGATTTGCTTGTCCGACACCATCAGGCGATCGCGGCGGCGCGGGCTTCCCTAGGTCTGGATATTCCCCTGATTCTCACCACCGATCGCCCCTTGGAGGTAACGCTGCGCACGGCTGAATCGGGGGCGACATGGGGCACCCTGGGGCGACCCGATAGCCTACTGCGGGCGGCAGAACAGGCTTTAGCCGAAGGTGCTAGGGCAATCGCCGTTGTGGCCCGTTTTCCGGACGACAGCGATGCCGAGGTGCTGGCGGCCTATCGCCATGGGGCCGGCGTGGATGCCCTAGCCGGGGCGGAGGCGGTGATCAGCCATTTGGTGGTGCGTCAGTTTGCGGTGCCCTGTGCCCATGCCCCAGCACTATCTCCCCTGCCCCTAGACCCAGCGGTTGCCCCCCGGGCGGCGGCCGAGGAGTTGGGCTATACCTTTTTGCCGTCGGTGTTGGTCGGGCTGAGCCGGGCTCCCCAGTTTGTGCCCGCGTCCCGGGCCCGCAGCTGCGATTTGGGTGCTGACCAAGTGGCGGCGGTGGTGGCTCCGGCTACGGCCTGCGGTGGGGCAGCGCTCCTGGCCCTAGGCGATCGCGGCGTGCCCTGGATTTTAGTGGAGGAAAATACCACGCTCCTCGAAGTGATGGCGGCGGATTTGGGGCGACGTGCCCTAACGGTAGCCAATAATTGGGAGGCGATCGGCGTTTTGGCGGCGTTGAAGGCGGGCGTTTCACCCCAGGCGTTGCGGTTGTAAGACCAAACCTTGACCCTCCAGTCGGCTAGAGCGTTTACCATGCTATTGAATCGTACTCAGGGGCATTATGGTGGCTTTGCTGAGAATCGGTGAACTGGCGAACCAGAGTGGGCTGTCGGTTAAGGCGATTCGCTACTACGAGCAGTTGGGATTGGTGCGGGCGTGCGATCGCACCGAAGGTAACTACCGTCTCTTCCATCCCCAGTCGTTAAGTCGCCTGACCTTCATCCGGCGGCTCCAGGGGTTGGGGCTCAGCCTCGGGGAAATTGCCGAGTGCCTCGGTGTTTATGATCGCGGCGAGCTTCCCTGCTCTAGGATTCGCCATAAACTAGAGCACCACATCGAGGCTATTGACCGTAAAGTCGCGGAATTGCTGCTGCTCCGTCAAGAACTGGTGACCACCCTTGGGGAATGGCAGGATCACCCCACTGCCAGCGACGGGGAAGTAATTTGTCCTAATTTGGAGGTTTAAACCCATGGCAACAAATCAACATTTTCTGCGGGCATTCTTGGTGCTTCCTTTGGCAACAGCGTGCACGATACGCTCCAATGCCAGTCCTGAGGCAGCACCGCAACCTAGGGAGCAGGCGATCGCACCAACGCCGCACCACGGCGATCATGGTATGGATCTCGGCCCCGCCGATGCATCCTATGATCTTCGGTTCCTGGATGCGATGATTTTGCATCACATTAGCGCAGTAACCATGGCCGAATCCGCCCTCAATGCGAGTGGGCGATCGCCCCTTAAAAATCTGGCCCAAGAGATTATTGCGGCCCAGCAGCAAGAAATTGACCAAATGCAGCAATGGCGACGGCAGTGGTACCCCAATGCCCCCAAAGAGACCATGGCATGGCACCGGGACATGAATCACACGATGCCCATGACTCCAGTCCAAGAGCGCGCGATGCGGATGGATCGGGATTTAGGAACCGCCGATGCCACCTACGATCTACGGTTTATTGAGAGCATGATCGTGCATCATGAGGGAGCCTTGGTCATGGCCGCCGATGCCCGACAGAAATCAAAGCGCCCGGAAGTACAGAAATTAGCAGGCACTATCATCCGCAGCCAACGTCAAGAAATTGCCCAGATGCAGCAGTGGCGGCAGCATTGGTATGGCAAGCAGTGAGCGCCAAAAAGCTCGATGATTTCGAAAAGTTGAGAACTCTTCTTCAGTCACAGTTGTGGTAACACCTGCAGGGGTTACGAGTTGTGTCAAAGTGCCGGATCTTAACCTTAGGAAGTAGCTGTCCTTAATCTTGCCATGGGAAATCTAGTAAAGAGTGATCCCTTTTCCAGTCATCCCCCTAGGACTGGCTTTGGATGGATCGCGCCCGTTCCCACCAGGAGTGAGTTTCCCATGACAGCCACAAATGTCCGTTTCGCCCAGTTCAATGCATCCCTCAACCGCAATGCTCTTGGACAGTTGGTCAACGATCTATCAAACCCGGCGATCGCCGATACCCGCGGATTTGGGGTCAATGGGGATCAAGCACTCCGCCTGCAGCAGGCGCGCACCGTTGCCGAAATTGTGCAACGGGTGAATCCCGATGTGCTGCTCATCAACGAATTCGACTTCGACCCGGCGGCAGTGGATCTGCTGCGGACAAACTTCTTGCAGGTGGGGCAAAACGGCGCGGCTCCCGTGACCTACAACTTTACGTTCATTGCCCCCTCCAACACGGGGGTGGCTTCGGGCTTTGACCTCGACAACAACGGTACGGCCGTAACTACCCTCACCAACGGCATTGGCAATGCGGGCTACGGCAACGATGCCTTTGGCTTCGGTAACTTTCCGGGGCAATTTGGCATGCTGCTGCTCTCTAAATATCCGATTGTGAATACGGCGGATATCAAGCCGCGTACCTTCCAGAATTTCTTGTGGAAGGATATGCCGAACAACCTACTCACCAACGATCCGACGGTGGATAACCCAGCGACGGCGGTAAATGAAAATCTCAAGGGTTTCTACTCCCCTGAAGAGATCAATGTGCTGCGGCTCTCCTCTAAAAACCATTGGGATATTCCCATCAACGTCAATGGAGAGATTGTCCACCTGCTGCTCAGCCATCCCACTCCGCCCGTGTTTGACGGCCCCGAAGACCGCAACGGCAAGCGCAATTTTGATGAAATTCGCTTTTGGGTGGATTACACCAATCCTGACCCCGAGGTCGGCGCCTACATCTACGACGACACCAACACCTTTGGTGGCATCGGCCCCAACGCTAGCTTTGTGATTATGGGCGACCAAAACGCCGACCCCTTCGATGGCAATAGCTTTAACTTTGCGGCGCGCCAGTTTCTCACGGCACCCCAAATCAATACTTCTACGGTACCCACATCCCGCGGTGGGGTACAGCAGGCGCAGCTTCAAGGGGGCGCGAACGTCACCCAGAGGGGCAATCCGGCCTTTGACACGGCAGATTTTGCCGACACCACCCCCGGAAATTTGCGGGCCGACTATGTACTGCCCTCCAGCGACTTGGCGGTGACGGATTCCCGGGTATTTTGGCCCGAAAATTCCAGCCCCCTATTTCCCTTGGTGGGCACCTTCAATGCCAATCTGCCGGGAGGATATCCCAGTTCCGACCACCGTTTGATTTGGGCCGATGTTACCGTGGGCGATCGCAGCGTGCGACCCAGCGTGCGGCGGGTGGAGTTGCTTGGTCAGGCTACATTTCCCACCGGCACTCCCGTCCTCGATGGCACCAGCGTAGGCGGGCTGTCGGGCATTACCTACGATGCGGCCAATAACCGCTACTATGCCCTGGCCGATGCGCGATCGGGAGCCAATGACGGCCCGGCCCGGTTCTACACCCTGGCCATTGACCTCAGTTCGGGACGCCTCAGCCAGTCGGGCGTGTCCTTTACGGGTGTGACCCGTCTGCGGGATGGGAACGGCGCGCTGTTTGCGGCCAACGCCCTCGATCCTGAGGGAATTGCCCTCTTGGGAACCAATCTGTTTATCTCTTCCGAGGGCCAGGTACCCGGGGCGATCGCCCAGGCCCAAGCCCCCTTTGTCAATCGCTTTGCCCTCAGCAACGGGCAGCAAAACCAAGTGTTGCCGGTACCGACCAAATTCACGCCTGTGATTAACGACGCCAACAATAACGGCACCCTCGATGCAGGCGAGCAAACCGGCGGCATTCGCAACAATCTGGCCTTTGAAAGCCTCACCCTCACCCCCAATCAAAGGGTGCTGTACACGGCCACCGAAAATGCTTTAGTTCAAGATGGCGGTGCCGCATCTACCACAGCTACCAGCCGATCGCGCATTCTCAAATACAACCTCACCACCGGGCAGCCGGAGCAGGAGTACCTCTACATCACCGACCCCGTAGTGCTGGCACCCAACCCCAGCAATGGCTTTGCCACCAATGGGCTGGTGGAATTGCTAGCCCTTGATGATCGCGGCACCCTGCTGGCCCTAGAGCGCTCCTTCTCCGTGGGGGTACCGGGTACCGGCAACACGATCAAGCTCTACGAAATCAAGGTGGATAAAGCCACGGACATTAGTGGCATTGCCTCCCTCAGTGCCCTTACCACCGCCGAGCTAGCCGCCGTGGTGCCAGCCCAAAAACGCCTGCTCGTCAACTTCGACAACCTGGGTCTGACTACGGGACTCGACAATGTGGAGGGCATGACCCTGGGGCCGAAACTGCCCGATGGTCGCCGATCCTTGATTTTGGTCAGCGACAACAACTTCAGCGCCACCCAGTTTACCCAAGTGTTGGCCCTCGCCCTAGACATCACCAGCGAGGAGACGCCCAGTGCCCTGCCCACCGTGGAAACAGTGCGTCTGATCGATACCGATCCGGCACCCACAGGAGCATTGCAGGGGGATGGGGACGATCCTGCCATCTACAACAACCCTACCCGGCCGCTGGTAATTACGGCGGTTAAGGATGGCGGCTTGGTGGTCTACGATTTGGCCGGTGCCGTGGTGCAAACCATCACCCCCAACGATGTGATTCCGGGGGCCGGCTTTGGGGATGTGCGCTACAACAACGTGGATATTCTCCGGGGCTTTGCCCTTGGTGGGGCTACGGTCGATCTGGCGATCGCCTCCGACCGAGAAAACGACACCCTGGGGATTTTCCGGATCATTGCCACTGGCACCCCGCCCCTGACCAACGTAGCCTCTCCCACGCTGAGGGCCAAGAACTTCTCAATTTTTGGTCTCGATGATGGGGACAACACCGCTTACGGTCTGGCCACCTACCGTGCCGCCAATGGCGAATCCTATGTCTTTGTCACCCAGCGGGAAAACCCCCGCATCGATCAGCTGCGCCTGATTGCCGATCCCGCCAATCCGGGCACGGTGGCCATCGATCCTAACTTCCGCCGCACCCTGATTGCCCCCGCCTTCGGCAGCAGTCAGTTTGAAGGCATTGTGGTAGACCGCGACACGGGTGCCATCTACGCCGGTCAGGAGGATGTGGGCATTTGGAAGTACGCCTTTTCAGACATCGCGACTGGCACCACGACTGCCACCGGGGCTGTTTCCGGATTTTTGATCCACGCTGTTGGGCCCAACAGCCCCAGCCTCCGCCAAGCCGATGTGGAGGGTCTCACCATTTACTACGGCCCCAACGGCACCGGGTATCTGCTGGCCTCCAGCCAAGGGGAAAACAACTTCGCTGTTTTCAACCGCCAGGGTGCCAACGAATATTTGGGCAGTTTTGTCGTCGGGGAGCACGGCGGCATCGATTCTGTTGAGTCCTCCGATGGGGCGGATGTGACCTCCGAGGCGATCGGCGGCTTTACCCAGGGGCTTTTGGTGGTGCACGATGGCAACGAAACCCCCGGGTTTACCATCAACGACGGCGGCGAAATCGAGAATGCGGCCACCAACTTCAAGTACGTGCCCTGGCAAAATGTGGCTGGTACCTTTGCCCCCCCCAGCACGCTGCCCAATGGCGTCGCCAGCGGGGATACCACCAGCAACTCCACGGTGCTCTGGACCCGCAGCACGGCTCCGGGTACGGTGCGCTTTGAGTACTCCACCAGTCCTACCTTTGGGGCGATCGCCGGCACCCAGACGGCAACGGTAGCCAACTCTGCTGAGGGCATCAATACGCCGGTTAAGGTCAATATCTCTGGACTCACCCCCAACACCACCTACTACTACCGGGTTACCGATGCGGCCAACACCACCCGCACGGGACAATTCAAAACCGCTGCCCCCGTCTCCACCCCCAACGGATTACGGTTTGGCATTACCGGAGACTGGCAGCAGGCATCGCCCTTCCCCTCCCTCGCCAACACCGATACCCGCAACCTGGAGTTTTTCCTCAAATTAGGAGACACCATCTACGCCGACATTGCCACACCTGCCGATCCCTCGGGACAATCCCGCACCCTCGCCGAGTTTCGTGCCAAGCATGCCGAAATCACCACTCCGCGCTTTGGCGTGAACACGGTGGCCGACCTGCAAGCCACAACGTCCATTCTCTCGACCATTGACGACCACGAAATTGTTGATAACTTTGCCGGTGGTGCTGCTCCCGGTCTTTCCCCCGATGCCCCGGACATTGGCTCTTCGCCGATTCCCGTGTTTACCCCCAGCACCGCCCAATTCGTCAACGACACGCCGGTCTACGAAGCCGCCTTGCAGGCATTCCAGGAATATGCCCCGCTGCGGGATGAGTTCTACGGTGAGACCGGGGATGCCCGCACCGCCAATGAACGCCGCCTCTACCGCTACAACACCTACGGCAACGATGCCTCCATGATTGTGCTCGATAGCCGCTCGTTCCGGGATGCCCAGATTGCTCCGGCAAGCTTGGCTAATCCCACGGCTTTTCTTGCTGGAGCCTTTGCCCCCAACCGCACCCTCCTAGGGCGGCAGCAGGTGGAAGACCTCAAGCGGGACTTGCTCGATGCCCAAGCAAAGGGCATTACCTGGAAATTCGTGAACATCCCCGAGCCGATCCAAAACTTTGGGGTGGTCAATGCCGAGGATCGCTTTGAAGGCTATGCCGCCGAGCGCACGGAGATCCTCAAGTTTATTGATGACAACAAAATCAACAACGTGGTGTTCTTGGCTGGGGATTTCCACGGCACGATCGTCAATAACTTGACCTACCAAAACGCTCCGGGCACGGCCCAAATTGCCACCAATGCCTTCGAGATCGTTACCGGTCCAGCGGCCTTCGCCAATGGTCTCTTTGGCCCCACGGTAGCCAATTTGTCGGCGGCGGCAGGGTTCATTACTCCCGAACAATTGGCGTTCTACAATTCTCTGCCCATTGCCAGCGATACCGACAGCACCCCCAATGACAAGGATGACTTTGTGAAGCAACTGCTGGTGGCCCAAACCACACCCCTCGGCTACGATCCCGTGGGGCTGAATAGCAACTTGCCCCAAGCGGAGGGACGGATCAATGCCACCCTGCTGCAAGGAGACTATGTGGCAGCCCACACCTTTGGCTGGACAGAATTCAATGTCGATCCCGTCAGCCAGCAACTGCGGGTGACCACCTATGGCATTAATTCCTACACCGACGGGGAGATTGTGGCGAGTCCCGGTGCCGTGGGCGATCGCACCCCTCGCATTGTCAGTGAATTTACGGTGACGCCAACCACCCTACCCAACAACCCCAGCCCTACCCTGACCAACGCCAACAACATCTTCCGGGTGGGCGGTGCCCCCGGGGGGGCAACGGCGCTCCAGTTTACCCTCACGCGCCGGGAAGGCGAACTGCTCAGCGAGGTAGGGGCCTTCTTAGTGGATGATGCCACGGGACGGATTGGCACCCTTACCCCCGGTCAGGCTGGCTACACCAAAGCCGCTTTGGAGCGTTCCCGCTCGCTGTTCTCCGGCTTGGCAGATAACTTCCTGACCAATCCCACCCGCCAGTTGACCTTCAACACCGGAGCCCAGATCCAGTTCTACTTGGTCAGAAATAGCACCACCGATGCCGTGCTGGCGGGACGCACAGCGGAAAGTGCCGTGGTGTTTTCCCGGGGCAATACCACCAACCTGCAGGTGGGCAACACTGCGGCCAACACCTTCACGCTCAATTGGGAAGATGGCAGCGATCGCGATTTCAACGATGTGGTACTAACAGTACGCCCCGGCGGGCAGGTAGCCAAGGGGACACGCCTCCAGGGGCTCCAGGAACGGGAACTAATCGATCTGCGAGGGCTGACGGGCGACCAGCCAGGCAGCTTTGTAGTCAATAGCGAGGCGCTGTTCAACAATACGGTGGGGCTGTACACCGTAGATAATCCCGAAGGGGCGATCGGCACCCTCCGTCCCGGAGACGTGGGCTATGCCCAAGCGGCGATCGCGCGGCGGGTCACCAATCTGTCCCGCAGTGCCAACACGACGGGCACCCTAGCCGGGGGCGGCATCCTGGCTCCGTTTCTGATTGCCAACGGCACCGTGGATCAGTTCCTGGCCCGAAATGCAAGCAATGCCGCCGCGCCTAACGCCAGTGGTAGCCTCCCCGTGGCTTACTTCAGCTACATCGCCGCCAATCCCGACGGGGTGGATCACGTGCGGCTGCTAGGGGACAACACCTTTGGCTTTGAGGATCTGCCTAATGGGGGCGATCGCGACTTCAACGACATCGTGTTTCAGGTCAGGCTCAGCTAACGCACTCCTGTCCTTCTAAGAACGACCCCTGTCCCCCGGGCAGGGGTTTTTTCTGTGGCAATACGCAAAAAAACCTTAAAGAACCGGCGATGTTTCGCAACTAAACTTAGGATTCGGTTACGCGGCTGTTACAGGCGCGGCAGTTTCTGTTAGTGATTGTATGGCTGACACCTATTCCCCTCGCACCGCATCCTACCGTTCCTCCCCTGCGGATGCTTCCCAATGGCTGTTTCGATCCGTGTTTTCCCTGGCGATCGCCACCTTTTTTCTGATGGGTTTGGGCAGCGCCACTCGGGTGATGAATGCGGGACTTGCCTGTCCTGATTGGCCCTTGTGCTATGGCTCGGTGCTGCCGGCGGCAGAGATGAACGTGCAGGTTTTTCTGGAGTGGTTTCATCGGCTGGTGGCAACTTTTGTGGGGGGCGTAACCCTAGTGCTGGCGGGGCTGGCGGTGTGGTACCGACACATACTTCCCCCGTGGCTACCCCGGGCTATGGGTGGGGCGATCGCCCTGGTGCTGACCCAGGGAATTCTCGGCGGCTTAACTGTGACTGAATTGCTGCGCTTTGAAGTGGTTACCGCCCACCTCGGCACGGGATTGTTGTTTTTCTCCCTGCTGCTGGGTATAACTGCGGCATTGATGCCCTTTACCCCCACGGGTACGGCCGCTCCTCTCGTGGGTGCGGGGGCGGCGGCGGCGACCCTGATCTACGGGCAGAGCATCCTCGGTGCCTTGGTGGCGTCCCGTTGGGCCCTGCATCAGTGCTTTGCCAATGCCGACCTGTGCACGGTCATGAATAGCCATTTGCTGGGTATCGTGCCGGCCACCCTGGGTGCGGTGGTGCTGGTGGCTATGGCTTGGCGCACGGCGGCGCTCCAACCGGTTCTCCGTCGCCTCAGCTACTTGCTGTTTGGACTGCTGCTGCTGCAGCTCGCCCTGGGCTACGCCACCTACCGGCTCCATCTCCAAGTGGCACCCCTGACGGTGGCCCATCAATCCATAGGCGCGGCGCTGCTAGGCACAACGGTTTGCTTTACGGTGTTGGCATGGCGTGATCGCCTGGGAGGAATGCGCCATGACTGAGGTTTACCACCGGTCGGTGGGGCGATCGCCCGCGGCAGTATTCCAGGACTACGTGCAACTGACCAAACCACGAATTATTGTTCTGCTCCTGATTACTACTGTGGGGGCCATGTGGCTGGCATCGGCGGGGGAACTGTCCCTAACGCTGCTGGGCATCACCACCCTGGGGGGGGCCCTGTCCGCCGGAGCAGCTAACACGCTCAATTGCATCTACGACCGCGATATTGACGCCCAAATGGAGCGGACAGCTTGGCGACCTATTCCCTCGGGGCGCGTCGGCGTGGGGCAAGCGTTGCTCTTTGCCCTCATTCTGGCGATCGCCGCCTTCGGCATCCTGTTGTGGGGCGCTAACTTGCTGGCGGCCAGTTTGGCCATGGCTGGCATTGCCACCTACGTGGGGGTTTACACCTTTTGGCTCAAGCGTTCCAGTCGGCAGAATATTGTCATTGGCGGTGCTGCTGGCGCCATTCCCCCCCTCGTGGGTTGGGCAGCGGTTACGGGCGAGTTGAGTTGGGCCGCCTGGGTGCTGTTTGCCATTATCTTTTTCTGGACGCCGCCCCATTTTTGGGCCTTGGCAATGATGATTCGTGATGACTACGCCAAGGTGGGGGTACCGATGATGCCCGTCGTGGTGGGCGATCGCCAAACGGCAGTCCAAATTTTTGCCTACACGATTCTGCTGCTGCCCGTTACGATGTTGCTCGTTTACCCGCTCCATGCCCTCGGCTGGGTCTATCTCCTAGCCGCCCTCGGTTTGTGGGCTGGGTTCGTGGTGCAGGCTTGGCAGTTGCTTCAGGATGCGGGCGATCGCACCACAGCGCGCTCGGTCTTCAAATACTCTATTCTGTACCTAGGTCTGCTTTGCCTGGCCATTGGTATCGATTCCCTTTTGCCCCAATCGTTTCCCTTCTAACCCCCAACGCGATCGCACCAGCTAGTGGAAGCGCTTACCACCATTCTCGCCGCCCTCTTGGGCGTTCTTGCCACCCCAGGGGTCGTGATCGATCAGGTGGCCACGGATTTGGTGCGGCAACGCCTGGTCAAAGCGGAGGTTTTGGAACTGCGGATTGATAACACGCCCAATTACCAAATTCTTTTTGGGCGCGTCGATAAGCTTCGCTTAGCTGCCCGGGGTATTTTCCTAGTGCCCTACTTTCGCATTGCCGTAGTAGAACTAGAAACCGATCCCATCAACATTGATGCCAATGCCCTACAACAGGGCCGGCTCGTGCTCAACCGCCCCCTGCAGGCCGCTGCCCGGGTGCAAGTAACCGCCGACGATATCAATAGCGCCCTGCGATCGCCCGAGTTGCGCTCTAGTTTTGAAAATATCCGGATCGACCTATCGGGGCGGCAAGGGCAGGGAGAGTTATTCGATTTTATCGAACCACGGATTGCATTCCGTAACGGGAATCGCATTCAGATCACAGCGCGGATGCGTCCCCAAGCCAAGCCAGAGGACGCCATTGACCTCGAGATCAATGCTGGAGTTCGCGTTCTCAGGGGAACTCAATTGGAACTTATCGAACCCCAGATTAACCTGCAGGGGGAAAAAGTGCCCGACCAAATCACTACCGCCCTCGTTAAAGGGATCAATCGCCTTCTCGACCTGCGGCAGCTAGAGCAGACCGGGATTCAAGCCCGCGTCCTGCGCCTAGAGGTAACCGACTCCTACCTACAGGTAATTGGGTTTGCCCAAATGATCCAGGTACCCCAGTAATTGGCGGAATTCAGACCGGACACCGAAAAAAGCTGGCATTTTCCGGCTTTTGTGCTAGCATTTGCCCGACTTGTGAGGGGAATAGCCGTATGTCAGTCCGTTGGTCGAGCCTGCAAACACTCCTAGGAATTACCCTAAGCGCCTGCTGTTGGGGCGGACTGGCGATCGCCCAAACCGTGCCCCAAATCAGCCCCCAGCCCCGGGTGCCCCGAGCGGCAGAGCAACGCATCAGCAGCCTCCTGGTCGATAGCCATCAGCGACTTTGGGTGGGCACCTGGAAAGGGCTCTTGCAACTTGACGCCCACAGCGGGCGCATCATCCGCACCGTCACCCTACCCCATCCCGTTGTCACCGCTCTGCTCGAAGACCGCCATGGATACCTGTGGGTCGGCACCTCCCTAGGATTGTTCCAAATTCAGCCCCACACCCAAAAAATTACCCGGGTAGCCCTCAACCTCCCATCGAGCCGTGTGCTCAGCTTGGCAGAGGATCGCGCTGGCATGGTGTGGGTTGGTACCGAGCAGGGTCTGGTACGTCTGAGCCCCTACACTGGCGAGGTCTTTGCCCGGCTGCCCAATATTCCTGGAATAGCCGCCAATGCCCTGCAAATTGACAACCACGGTCAGCTTTGGGTGGGCACCCTCGATGGACTGTTTAAGCTCAATCCCGGTATTGCCAAGATCACCGCTCGCATTCCCTTCGTTTCCGGGCAGGTGGTCCAAACCTTAACCCTCGATCCCGCGGGACGTATCTGGGCTGGCACACCACGCAACGTGATCTTGGTGGATCCCCAAAAAAATACGGCGATCGCCCGGGTTAATGGCGTCACCAATGAGGATATTTTGGCCCTGGCCTCCAACCGCGCCAATGAGCTATGGATTGGCACTGCCACCCAACTAGTGCGGGTAAATAGCAACTCCGGCGGCATCCAAACGGCGGTGCTCAACCTTCCCTCTAGCACCATCACCAGCCTGTCCTTTGCGGGCGATCGCACCCTCTGGATTGGCACCATGAACGGCTTAGCCCGCTTTGACAACGCCGGGCTAGAAAAATTCGAGAACCGAGAGCAAAAACGCGCCACGGTTGTCTATCGTCCGTAATAGCCGCTGCACCTACTTGAATTTAGCAAAATACACTGGTGACAAAGTCATATCAGTTGATACTCAGCAATGCAAGAAATGAGTGTTTGATGAAAGCTGGCCATGAGGCTAACCTCATCCCATGAACTAAACGACTGCTCTGAAATAAAGTTGAGATATTCTAAGATTCTACTTTCCCAGCAGTCAGCGCTTTCTACATTCCAGGATTGATACAAGTCTTGCTCTTGCAAGCCACGCAACTGGTGAACAACAGTATTTCTTTTTCGTGATATCTCATCTGTAAGCAAGCTCCTGAGCGACGGACATTTCTGCCTATATTCTTCCCTCAAGCTCCTGAAGAATTTGCAGAGTGATGGGAAGTCGAGAAGATAACCCGCACGAACGGGATCTTGTTTTGCGAAATGCTCTTTGATTTTACACTCAAGTTTAGCTAGGTCGTTATCAGGCTTGTTGTCTTTTGTATACTTAGCAGTTGCAAAAAACTTCTCCCGCTCTGTAAAAATGGAATCGCTGAGGTAAATCGCTCCCTCTTTTTCCTCCACATGAGCATGCAACTCCTGCCTACCCCAAGATGCCAGAATCCCCTCAAATGCACGAAAACTGTGAAAAAATGCCTCGACAATACTTCCTTGCTTGCGACGCACTATTGCGAGATAGGCTTCTTCATAGGAAGGATAAAACCACTGTTCGTAATGAATTTTCTGCTCCGGGCTCAAATAAGCATCTAGAAAATTCTTGAAATCATCAAGCTTGCTTCTTTGCCAAACTTTGCCTGCACGCAAACAAGCATCAATTAATTCTTCTTCGGCGAACTGCCCAGCAATGTCGCTGCCTTTGAATAGATCACACGCACTATCAAAGTCGTAGTTTTCAACTTGAGATCGAAAAACCTTAAGATCAAATTCCCGGCGCAATACTGAAACATTCGTAGCAAAGACGCGCTTCTGTCCCTCACCCATCTCTTTAGGGTTGCGTACCTGCCAGACGGTGCTTTCGGGAGCATAGCCTGCCGCCTGCAAAATGCTGAAGGATGATTTCATGGCTGGCGTGCCCGAAGATACGTTGAACTCTAGATGATCGCCCGCCTCCATCATAGATTGAGACATTTTTAGCCCCTCTCGTGCTGCCTGCGCCGCCTCGAGCAAATCCGTGGGATCTTGGGAAAGGGATGGGCTGGTTGGTCTGAGGTGCACCTCTATATTGCACAGTGCTGGCTCTGAGGCTAGCCATGCTTGAGTGTCTCGCGCTTTGCTTTCGGTGCCCGTAGTATGGAGCAAAATTACATGGCGAATGGTACTACCTGCGGCGAGTAGGTGACGCAGCAGAGTCACGATAGAACCTTCTTCGTCTGTGGTTCCTGAAACCGGATCTTGATTGCCAACAAAAGACAAAACGATACTAGCCATTACTTATCTCCATTACCTTGACAACTGTTAGATTAGATCTTGCTGACTACCTTGAAAGAGTTGAATCACGCTAGTCCAGACCTGCTTTTTGAAATAACTCAGTGACAGAAAACACCAAACCAGGAAACAAATCATCCTTTAGGGGTGCATCATCACTGTAAGTGTAGGGAGCCGCATCGGGGTAAAACACTGTGAGGGTACGTGCCTGGGAATCCACAATCCACACCCGCAGCACGCCGGCACTGAGGTAATCGCTGGCTTTAGCCACCAGCCGCCCAAAGGGTTGCCCTGGAGAAATAATTTGGATCGCCAGTTCGGGAGGAACGGGGCAAGGACTATCTTCTTGCCAATGGCTCGCCAAGCGATCGAAGGATACAAGTAAAACGTCGGGAACTGGTACCCAATCTCGCTCTCGACGCGCTAACTGGATCGCCCACTCAACGCGAGCTCTACCATATTGTGTCGCATCAATCCAGGAATTGAGGATAGACCACAATGCCATGGTTAACGTGGAATGAAAAAACTTAGGGGACATTTTGGGTATAGCTTCTCCATCGACCAATTCACAGGCAATGTCTTCTTCGGGCAGAGCCAAAAATTCGGCAAGGGTTAGTTTGATTTGGTTTGGCATGGCGATCGCTACTCCTTACTTAATGTGAGTTCATCCCCTCTAGCCCCCCTTGATAAAGGGGGAAATTTAACTTTTTGCGCGTAGTTGTTCTAGCCACCATTGTCCTAACTGAGCGTTATCTAATTCTTGGCTTTTTTGCAAAGCTTTGGCGATCGCTGCCAACGATAGTCCCGTGAGCACAGCAGATTCCTGAATGCGGTGGCTGCCTTGATTATGATCTATGGCAAAGCCGAAGATTTCCAACTTCTGGGCATCAATGACCCAATATTCCCCAACTTGCATATCTTCATAGAGCAGGCGCTTCATGCCCAGATCGTCTGCCAAAGAGGAATCGGCGATTTCGATCACCAAATCAGGAGGATTGTATTGACCTAAATCGGCGATCGCGCTGCCGACAGGTGCCAAGGCTACAGAATCACCAAGGTAAAAAGAGCTGTCGGGCTGACATTCACGTAGCCCGGGGTGACGATAGCTAGCATTAGTGAATCCACGAAAGGGAATTCCACGCACAATGCAATATAGTTCAACCAGCAAGGAAAGGATGAGATTAATCGCAGCGTGATTGGCACCTACACCCATGATGAATTGATATGCTCCGCAAAAATAATAGGCTTTGGCTTTTTGATGGGTCGGTTGCTGGGCGAGGGTGAGAAATGCTTCCCAGGAATCAGGCTGCCAAGTTGTTGCCTCTTTCTGAGGATGTTCTAGGGCGGTTTCAAGGATGTTTTCTGTGGCGATCGTCATGTTTATGCTCCTCCAGTCAATGGGAAAATCTGAATGGCACCCTGCTTTCTAAGTTCATCCATAAACTTCTTGCGTGGGTCTTGCGTTGCACCGAATATCGTCACAACTTGATAGTCTTTATCTTCTACGTTGGCAATCCAGACGGGAGATGGCATTGCTGTTGACCCACACAGGAAGCGATCGTAGTTTCCGTTGTGCTTGAATTGGTGATCGTGTAGAACAGCTAGGGCATGAGCCTTATTTCTTTGATTCGTCCCACGAAAAACAGTAATTACACAATACCTATCAGCGACCTCATTCCAAACCTCTCTAGTTGGTGGAATAATACACTGTTGCTTAAAATTAGGTTTTGTACTTGGAAGATCGGATAGATGTTTGTAGAATGACAGCAATCTTTCTCGAAACAATCTGGCGAAATCACTTGGGTCTTTGGGAATTTTCCAGAATTGGTCACTACTGTGGGGAGTGAAATCGCATCCACGAATTCTAGGGGTTCCATTTCGTTCATAACATGGACGACGGGCACCTTGCCCAAC
>DBAX01000098.1 GCA_002291895.1 Cyanobacteria bacterium UBA999 | reverse complement strand
GCATCACCGCATTTGTCGGCCTTGGCTACTTGCTCAAACACTCTTCAAGTGCGGCACGGGCCTCTTGGCGATCGTCAAAGTGGATCTTTTGGCGACCGAGAATTTGGTAGTCTTCGTGCCCCTTGCCGGCAATCACTACCACATCTCCGGGAGCGGCGTTGAAAATAGCTTGGCGGATGGCATCGCGGCGATCGCCCAACACTAGGGCTGTGGGTTTAGCCGGCATTCCCGCCACAATGTCCTGCAAAATTTGCTGGGGGTCTTCGGTGCGGGGGTTATCAGAAGTAACGTAGGTGACATCGGCAAGGCGGGCGGCAATGCTGCCCATCAGGGGACGCTTGCGACGATCGCGATCGCCACCACAGCCAAAGACGCAAATTAACTGGCGCGGGGTAAAGGGACGCAGAGCTTTGAGCACGTTTTCCAAGCCGTCGGGGGTATGGGCGTAATCCACCACTACGGTGATTTCCGTCTGCCCATCCACCGTAACCTGCTCCATCCGCCCGGGAACCGGAGGAAACAGGGGCAGGCGGGCGGCGATGGTGTCCCGATCTAGTCCCAGGGCTAGGGCTGCCGCGATCGCTGCCAGCACATTCTGGACATTAAACTGCCCCACCAACGGGGAAGCGAGGGGGAGGGGGCCCGCCGGTGTGTGCACCGTCCCCGTGACCCCCGATGGGGTCAGGGCCAGGTCTTCGACGTAGAAATCCGCTCGCTGGTCGTAGAGCTGATAGCGCCAAAAGGGGCGATCGCCTATCAGGGAAATGAGCTTTTGGCCGTAGGGGTCATCGCCATTGAGGATTGCCCGCCCCCGGAGGTAGGGGGGCAAAAACAGCCGCGCCTTGGCCGCAAAATAGTGCTCCATGGTGCCATGGAAATCTAGGTGATCCTGGGTCAGATTGCTAAAAACCGCCACATCAAAGCCACAGCCCCGCACCCGCTCTTGGCTCAGCCCGTGGGAACTGACCTCCAGCACCGCTACCTCCACGCCCGCTGCCACCGCCGCCGCTAACTGGGATTGAAGGCTGACGGCAAAGGGGGTGGTGTGGCTGGCCGAGACGCAATGGCCATCCCAGCGCGTGTAGAGCGTTCCCAGCAACGCCGTAGGGGCCGCCTCGCCCATCAGGAATTCAATTAGATGGGTAATGGTGGTTTTGCCGTTGGTGCCCGTCACCCCCACCATGCGCAAATGGCGGGCCGGATAGTCGTAAAATGCCGCCGCCAGATCCCCACAGGCCTCCAGGATGTTGTCCACCGCTAGCACCCTTGAAGCATCGGCAGCAGCGGCGATCGCCCCCTGGGCTACCGACCGATCCACCACTGCGGCGATCGCCCCTTGGGCCAGGGCTGTGGGCACAAAATCGGCCCCATTAACCTGGGTGCCCGGCAGACCGATGAACAAATCACCCGGTGCCACTTCTCGAGAGTCGGTGATCAGCCGCTTGACCGTTCCCCCTAGGGAGAGTGTTCCGAGCCCTGCCCGCTGCCACAATGCGCCCAGTTCCATCCTAGGAGGCCTCGGCCAGGGTCAGCAGGCGCAGGATTACCTCCTCGACCACGCGATCGGGGGTGGAGGCCCCTGAGGTGATGCCGGCACGGATCTCGCCTTCGGGTAGCCAGTTCTCGGCCGTGGTCAGGGGTTGCCCTAGGGGCTTGTGCTCCAGTTGGGTGGCAGAAATGAGGCGATCGCAGCTATCGATGTGGAAGGAATGCAGCCCCCGCTCTAGGGCAATTTCCTGGAGGTGGGTGGTGTTGGATGAGTTGAAGCCACCGATCACCAGCATGAGGTTGAGGGGCAAATTGACGATGTCTAACATCGCGTCCTGCCGCTCCTGGGTGGCATCGCAGATGGTATTGAAGGCCAGAAAGTGATCGTTGAGGTGGTCAACGCCATATTTTTGCATCACTGTGCGCTCGAAGAGCTTGCCGATCGCCTCGGTTTCGCCCTTGAGCATGGTGGTTTGGTTGGCAATACCGATTTTTTCCAAATGGCGATCGGGATCGAAGCCGGGGGAGGTGGCCCGAGCAAATTTAGCCAGAAATTCCTGGCGATCGCCCCCCCGAAGCATGTACTGGGCTACATACTCTGCTTCCTGGTAGTTGAGCACAATCAGGTACTTGTGGGCGTAGGAACTGGTGGCGATCGTCTCTTCGTGGTTGTACTTACCGTGAATGATGGAAGTGAAATCGGATTTCTTGTGCTTTTCCACCCGGCTCCACACCTTGGACACCCAGGGGCAGGTGGTATCCACCATGGTGCACCCCAAACTATTGAGCAGTTGGGTTTCCTGGACGCTGGCCCCAAAGGCGGGCAGAATCACCACATCGCCACGCTGCACCCCGCCAAAATCTTTGCGTCCCCGGTCGTCTACGGGAATAAATTCCACCGCCATTTCCTTGAGTCGGGCATTGACGAGGGGGTTGTGGATGATTTCGTTGGTGATCCAAATCCGCTCCGTCGGGAATTGGGTGCGGGTTTCGTAGGCCATGGCTACGGCCCGCTCCACCCCCCAGCAAAAACCAAAGGACTCGGCTAGGTGAATCGTCACCCGCCCGGCGGTGTAGGTATGGTTTTGACTGCGGATCTGTTGGATCAGGTCGCTGTGGTATTCCGTCTTCATCGTCGCTTCGGCCGCATCCTCGTGCCCGAAGCCACGGCGGAAATATTGGGGCGACTGGTGCAGCGATCGCCGCATTGCCTGAGTATCTAGGGGAGCAGGGGGTTCCATTGCGTCATCACTAAGCCGATATACCCAATCTTACGCCAAGGGGCCCATCCAAGACGAGCCCCGAGTGCCAAGGTTGGAAAGGCTGGGTATGGCACAGGCCTTCCCCGTTGGTGGGGGAATCTACTCCACGCCCTCGATGCGATCTTCGAGTTCCTGGTAGAGATCCCGCAGCAGTTGGAGGTTGTAATCGCTGGTTTCCCAGTAGCCGCGACCGTTCACCTCTAGAAGGGTGCCCACCATCTTGCGGAAGGAGTGGGGGTTGAGGTTTTTGAGGCGATCGCGCATGGCCGCATCCTTGACGTAGACCTCGTTGACATCCTCGTAGACCCAATTGTCTACTGCCCCGGCCGTTGCCGACCAACCCATGGTGTTCACCAGGCGTTTCGAGAGTTCGCGCACGCCTTCGTAGCCGCTGTTGAGCATGCCCTCGTACCATTTGGGATTGAGGATCTTGGTGCGGGCATCGAGACGCACGGTTTCGCTTAGGGTGCGCACCTGGGCATTGGCCGTAGTCGTGTCGGCAATAAAGGCCTTGGGTTGCTTGCCATCGCTGCGCAGGCTGGCCACTACCTTGGTGGGGTCGGAGTCGAAGTAGTGGGTGACATCGGTGAGGCTGATCTCGGAGGAATCGAGGTTTTGGAAGGTGACATCTACGGACTTGAGGGAAGATTCGTAGAGTTCCCGCTGCTGGGTGTTGCTGATGTCCGCCCCAAAGGCAAAGGACTTGCGGGACAAATACATCTGCTGGAGTTCGGTTTCGCTTTCCCAGGTGCTGTTTTCCACCGCCAAATTAACGTTGGAAGAGTAGGAGCCGGAAGCATTGCTAAACACCCGCGTAGCAGCCTGCTTGACACTAATGCCAAAGGCCTCGGCCTGGGCGATCGCATGCTTACGCACGAAGTTCATCTCTAGGGGCTCGTCCACTTCGGCCACCATCCGCACGGCCCGGTCGATCAGATCCATCTGGTTGACAAACAAATCGCGAAACACCCCGGAACAGTTGACCACCACGTCTACCCGGGGGCGGCCCAGTTCTTCCGGGGAAATCAACTCCAAGCGGTTGACGCGACCGAGGGCATCGGGCAGGGGACGAACGCCCACCATCCACAGCACCTGGGCCAGGGACTCGCCGTAGGTTTTGATGTTGTCGGTGCCCCACAGCACCACGGCGATGGTTTCGGGATAAACCCCGCCATTGTCTTGGCGTTGCCGCTCCAGGAGGCGATCCACCACCACTTTGGCAGCCTGCACCGCCGCCGAGGTGGGAATGGACTGGGGATCGAGGGCGTGCATGTTTTTGCCCGTGGGCAGCACCAGGGGATTGCGAATGGGATCGCCGCCGGGACTGGGTTCGATGTAGTCCCCTTCGAGGGCGCGGATCAAACCGCCCAGTTCGTTTTCGGCCACGATCTGCTGCAGGCAAAACTCAGCGTACTCAAAAATCGGCTTAGCCGCCTCGCCATCGACGCGGTCAAAGCCCGCTTCCCGCAGGGCATCCAGCCACGGTGCGGTCTTGCCCATCTGCCAAAAGTTGAGGATGGTCACCTTAGAAACCCGCCCCTCAGCATCGGCTTGGGTTTGCACTAAGGCCGCGATCGCCTCTTTGGTGGCTTGGCGGATTTGGGCCAGTAGGGTCACATCGGGCAAGAAGCCGCGATCGCCCTGGGCGTAGATGTCGTCAATGTCGCGATCAATGCTCTCGGCCAGCAGACGGGGCAGGGCTTTGATGTTATCCTCGGGGCGATCGAAGCTAACGATACTGGTGAGCACATCGGTCACCTCCAGAATTTGGGGCGCATCGCCCACGGTGTGTAAGCCGCAGGGCAAAATGCGGGACTCTACTTCCATGAGCTTGCTGTAGACCAAACCGATGAGCTGATCCCGCTGTTCGAGGGAGAGGTTTTTGGCATCGAGCTCCGCGTCCTGCAGCAAAGGCACATCCTGCTCCAGGTGCACCATGCGGCTTTTTTCGATGATCGTATTGGCAATCTGCACGCCCCGACCGCCCTGGCGCAGTTCCTTGTAGGAGCCGATCAGTTCGCTCAGTTCCTGGAGAGCACGGCTGAGTCCGGCATTTTCGGGGGCTGGGGTGAGGTAGCTAATGATGGTGGCGTAGCCGCGCCGTTTGGCAATGGTGCCCTCGGAGGGATTGTTGACGGCATAGTAGTAAATGTTGGGCAGGGCCCCAATCAGGCTGTCGGGGTAGCATTCTCCGGACATGCCCGCCTGCTTGCCCGGCATAAACTCCAGGGAGCCGTGGGTCCCAAAGTGCAGCACCGCATCGGCACCCCAGATGTGGTTGAGGTAGGTGTAGTAGGCGGCGAACCCATGGTGGGGCGATGCCGATTTACTAAACAGCAGCCGCATGGGATCGCCTTCGTAGCCAAAGGTGGGCTGAACACCCACGAACACGTTGCCAAAATGCTTGCCAAAAATCAGCAGATTTTGGCCGTCGCTATTGAGTTCTCCGGGAGGTGGCCCCCACTGCTCGGTAATGCGATCGCTATAGGGGGTGTGGGCTTCGTACTCCCGCACTGCCATGCGGTGGGCAACGTTCAGTTCCGGGCTCCCCGCTAGGGCATTGGGGTTGTGGAGAATTTCTGCCATCAGGGCATCGGCCGTTTCAGGAACGTCGGTGATGTCGTAGCCGTTTTGCGCCAAGGACTGCAGTACGCGGTGGATCGAGGCGAACACATTGAGGTAGGCCGCCGTACCCACGTTGCCCTTGTCGGGGGGAAAGCTAAAAACCGTGATGGCAATTTTCTTTTCGTGGCGTGGCTTGCGGCGCAGATTGGCCCACTTGATCGCCCGCTGGGCAATTGTTTCGATGCGATCGCCCAGGGCAATGGACTTACCGGTCACCGCGTCGCGCCCCGACAGCACGATGGGATCCATCGCCCCATCCAGTTCGGGCAACGCCACCTGCAGTGCCACCTGCACCGGGTTCAGCCCCAGATCGCTATCCTGCCATTCCTCAGTGGTTTGAAACACTAGGGGCAACGCCACCATGTAGGGGCGGTTTAGCTGCTTGAGGGCTTCGATCGCCTTGGGGTGATCCTGGCGGGCCGGCCCGCCTACCAGGGCAAAGCCCGTGAGGGACACCACCGCATCGACCAGCACTTGGCGGGTTTTGGCGGACAGGAAAAACTCCTGCACGGGCTTAGAAAAATCCAGTCCGCTGGCAAAAACAGGAATCACCCGTGCCCCGAGGGATTCCAACTCCTGCACCATGGCCACGTAGTGGGCATGATCGCCGGTCACGAGGTGGGTACGGGCCAGAATCAGTCCAATGCAGGGGGCCAGGGGATCCTTAAGCTCGGCCGGAATATCCCGGCGGTTGTTGAACCATTGGAAGTACTCGGCGCTGGTTTCAAACATCTTGGGAGCTAGGGGATGCCACATGCCCATATCGGGATAGACGATGGGCTCCCGGAAGCGCAGCTTTTCCCCCGTAGGTGCCAGATACTTCTCCGCCAGCATCAGCAAGAAGTTTTCCAGATTTTCCTGGGAGCCGCCCAGCCAATACTGGAAGCTGAGCATGAAATTACGGGCATCCTGGGCCCGCTCCATGGGCATGTACTTCAGCACCTTGGGTAGGGTTTGCAGCAGTTTGAGCATGTTGTCCTGGAAGGAACTGCCGGCTTTTTCCTTGCGCTTGCGCATGAACTGGGCGATCGCCGATTTGGACTGTCCCAAATTCTCCATGCTGAAACTGCCCATCTTATTCAGGCGCATCACCTGGGGCATCGACGGAAATACTACGCAGGCCGCCAGGCGATCGCGATGGGGCTGCACCGCGGCCACGACCTTATTGGCTAGATCCTCGATGAAAATCAGCGAACCAATAAAGATATCCGCCTCACCTAAATCCTGCTGGAACAGGGCATAGATCTCAGAATCCCGCAGTTCTTCAATCAAATAGCCACTCACGGCCACCGCCAGGTGGGGATTGGTGGCATTGATGGCGTTAATCGCCGCCGAGAGGGCACTTTGGTACTGGGGTTCCAGAACAACATAGACCAACTTCATCAGGGTGCGATCGCCTACCGCAGTGGGAGCAATGCGGCGCTGATGAACACTTCCTGGGGTCGAAGTTGGCTTGACTGGGGCAAACATGGAGTCTCCTGCAACAAAACTTTACTTTTACAGTGGCGTTCACTTGCAAACCCGTTCCCCATAGATAACCGGGGCAAGGGTCGAGCAAATACTATGTACCACTTTTAGCAAACGCCAATTCTTAAATTCCCTACCCAAGAGCTTCTGCAACAAATTGCAATATTTTTTTGGCAAATTGCAAAGAATTGTGACAAAGGCATGCTCCCCTTGCCCTAGAAGCTAACTTCTGCATAGTTTTGGTACTGGGAGGCTGTAATGAAATTTACCGAAGTCGCAAAAGCTCACATCAGTCTGATGTTCGTCTTTGGTGTCATCGGTGGCGTGGTTGCCGCCGGCTACTTTTACGTTTGGATTCCCTACCAGACCTATCCGCCGCGTCCACGGTTTGCCAATGACGACGGGGTGCCGCCGCCACCGCCACCGGTCATCAAGCCCCTGACCGCCTCCCCCCTACCCAAGCCCAGTCCCAAGGCTACGCCCAAAATCAATGCCCTCTACTGGGGGCGGGTCAATGCCAGCATTGGTCTGGTGCTGCGGGCAGAGCCCGAATCGGGCTCCGGCGGCACAGGCGGTGCGGACTACAACAGCCGCGTGGCGATCCTCAAAGAATCGCCGGACAAAGAATGGATCTTGATCCGTCAGCCAGAAACTAGGGAGCAAGGCTGGGTGCGTGTCGGCAATATTGATCGGGAATAGCACAGGGGTTCCGCCGGATTGCGGTTGTTTCTCCCCCCCTGTCCTCCTAGGATCGATGCAAGCCTCAGGGGGATCCCTATGGATGAGTTGTTTAAGTATCTCTTTATCCTGCGGCGGCGCAAGTGGCTTCTCCTAGGGGGCTTTGTGGTGTTGGCAGCAATTCTGGGTGGGCCCGCCTTCACCGCTAAGCCCATTTACCGGGCCCAGGGGCAACTGCTTTTCCGCCGAGCGGGGGCCAGCAAGGTAGCCGACACCCTATCCGCCCTCCGAGAGGACGAGGTCAACCTCAGCACTGAAGCGGAGCTGATCACATCGCTACCGATCGCCGAAAAAGTGGTTCTCGCCGCGGGAATCAAAAACACTATGCCCCCTGCGGTTCTGGCCAGCAGCCTGGATGTGCGAATCGTCCGGGGCACGAATATCTTGGCCGTAGGCTACCGCGACACCGACCCCCTGCGGGCCGCCCAGGTGGTCAACGCCCTTCTGGCGGTGTACATTGCCCAGGATATTCAAAGCAACCGCACCGAAGCCCAGGCGGCCCGAACGTTTATTGAACAGCAGCTGCCCCAGGTGGAAGGCGAGGTGCGCAAAGCCGAGCAGGCCCTGCGGACATTCCAAGAATCCAACCGCATTCTCAACGTCGATGGGGAATCGAACTCGGCGATCGCCCTCACGAAGGGGCTGGAGCAGCAATTGGCCCTATCCCAGGTGGAACTGGCTACCCTGGAAACCAAGCGGCTGAAGTTGCAGCAAACCCTGGGATTAGAGGGAACGGAGGGGATCGTGCTGACCTCCCCTTCCCTACAGCAGCTCATCGGCGAACTGCAGCAAGTGGAGCAAAAAATCTCCCTAGAGCGCACCCGCTACCGAGACGATCATCCGGCGATCGCCGACCTACGCCTCAAGCGCCTCTCGCTCCAAACCCTGTTGCAGCAGCAATTGGGATCCGTGGCCCTCACCCAGGTGCAGCAGCGCTATGGCAGCCTGCAGCTTTCCACGGCCCAGCAATCCCTCATTCAGGACTTGGCAACGGCCGAGATTGAACGCCTCTCTGCCCGGGAGCGAATCCAATCCCTCGAGGATCTCCTGACCCTCCATCGGCAGAAAAATGCCCGTCTGCCCCTCCTCGGACAGCAGCAGCGCGAACTGGAGCGGCAACTCAAGGCCACCCAGGCCACCTACGAGACCCTGCTGGCCAAACTCCAGGAAGTGCGGGTAGCCGAAAACCAAACCACCGCCAATGCCCGGGTGGTTGCGCCTGCGGTGACCCCGATGCTCCCGGTTTCCCCCAGTCTTTTCCAAAGTTTGCTCCAGGCCGGGGCCATGGCGATCGCTGGGGCTACGGGTCTGACCCTCCTGGTGGAGCTAGCCGACAAGTCCCTGAAAACCATCGAAGAGGTGCGATCGCTCACGGATTACCCCGTCCTCGGCATCATTCCCCTCCTCGACCAGACGGGGCATCGGTTGCTGGGGGGGGGTACCCAGAGCCCCATCAACCTGGGCACCTTTGTGCACCACGTGCCCAGTTCTGCCCCCAGCGATGCCTTTCGGATGCTCGTAGCCAACCTGCGCTTTTTAAATGCCGATCGCCCCCGTCAGGTAATCATGGTCACCAGCTCCATCGCCGGAGAAGGCAAATCCACCCTAGCGGCCAACCTAGCCACTGCCCTATCCCAAATGGGAAACCGCGTCCTGCTGGTCGATGGGGACATGCGGCGAGCGCGCCAGCATAAAATTTGGGGGTACAGCAACGGCAGCGGTCTCAGCCACGTTTTGGTGAAGCAGGGCCACTTTGCCACCGCCCACCACCCCATCACCCCCAACCTCCCCCTTCTCACCGCCGGCAGCCCTCCCCCCAACCCCCCCCTGCCGCTTAATT
>DBAX01000021.1 GCA_002291895.1 Cyanobacteria bacterium UBA999 | reverse complement strand
CCGCCAACTGCTCAAAATAGGAGACAATCCGCCCCAATTGTTCTGTAAAGGCGATCGCCTCCTCTTCGGTCAACTGCAACCGGGCAAGGTGGGCAATGTGCTGTACTTGGGTGCGATCCATGGGCGCGTCCTAGAAAAATTCCCTCCATGCTACAGGCTAATAGTTGCTGTCGGCAACGCAAATGCCTTGGCACTTGATGCCATTGCTGGCGGTGCGGCGGCAGTGGGGGCACAAAATGGGCTCTGGCGGCTGGGGTTGGGCAGAGGTCTTGGCATTCATAGCGCATTCTGGGGCTCAAAATCCTGGATCTATCCTAGCGTTCCCGTACGGAGTGGGGGCAGGATTTGGGTCTGCCCTTGCTAGGGGATGTACAATTTCTGTGGAACTAGAGCGCTGTTGCCCACACAAAAAAGAGTTATGGATGAACTAAAGCCTATTTTTCAGGAATTGCTGCGCCAACCTGTGGCGTTTTGTGGCGGTTTTGTCGCGGGCATGCTCAGGTTGGATTTGGCTCAAGATCCCCTGAAGTCCTGGTTGGAGCAGCAGGGAGCCAAGGTTGCCCCCCCTAGTGGGCCACCAACTACGGCGGGACCCCAATCGATTTCCATCGACTAGCACCATCTGACCAAGAATCTATGGCATTTCTTTGGCTGGCGATCGCCTACGGATTGGGTTCCATTCCCACCGGGTACCTTGTGGGGCGGGGGGCAGGGATTGACATCCGCGAGCATGGATCGGGCTCAACGGGGGCTACCAATGTGTGGCGCACCGTGGGTAAGGTCGCCGGTGCTGGGGTGTTTGCTGTGGATCTGCTGAAAGGCGTGTTGGCGGTTGGGCTCATGCGGCATCTGGGCGTGACGGCTGCTGGAACGGTACCCGAATTGGGGCCCGATCTGTGGGTAGTGGGAGCAGCCATGGCCGCACTTCTAGGGCATAGCTGCCCGGTGTGGCTGGGCTTTCGGGGAGGAAAGTCCGTGGCGACCGGATTGGGGGTTCTGCTTATGCTGCAATGGCCGGTGGCCCTCGGTGCCCTGGGATGCTGGTGCGCTACCATGGCTCTGAGTCGGATTGTGTCCCTCAGTTCCCTAGTTGCGGCGATCGCCACCATGGGATTGATGCTGGTTTTCAGCGACTCTACCGTATTTAGGGTGTTTGCCATTGTCGGCGGCGGTTATATTTTTTGGACGCACCGCAGCAACATCGACCGCTTGCTCAAGGGGACGGAGTCATCCTTTCGGGCTCCATCAGGGACACCGGATCGGGAGAGCGAAGCGGCAGAACAGCCGTAAAGGTGGAACCAACCCCCACCTCGCTGGCAACAATAATTTCGCCGCCCATTAGACGGATTAATTGCTCGGTGATCGAAAGCCCCAGACCCGTGCCGCCGTAGCGGCGGGTAGAGGATTGGTCTACTTGGCGAAACTGCTCAAAAATAGCCCGCTGGAACTCCGGCTCGATGCCAATCCCCGTATCTTGAACGGCGATCGCAATTCGGTCGGCATCCCAAGTCTTAAGGGTAACGGCCACGCTGCCGCGATCAGTGAATTTGATCGCATTGGAAATCAGATTGTTCAGCACCTGTTTCAGCCGCAGGGGATCCTGGTACATGGTGCAGTTGCCCAGATCGTTGTGGAAGGTAAAGCTGAGGGACTTGCTGGCAGCTAGGGGTTGCAGGCTTTCGCAGGTGTGGGCGATCAGCTCGTTAACGTGGAAGTATTCCGGCTGGGGCTCCATGCGCCCGGCTTCAATCTTGGAGAGATCGAGAATGTCGTTGATCAACTCCAAGAGGTTTTTGCCATTGCGTAAAATCCGCTCCACCATATCGAGTTGGGCTGGGGTGAGGGGATCGCGGCGCTGCCGCAGCAGGACTTGGGAAAAGCCAATGATGGCATTCATGGGCGTGCGCAATTCGTGGCTCATGTTGGCCAAAAACTGGCTTTTGAGCTGGGTGGCTTCCATCAGTTGGGCGTTTTGGGCCTCAATTTGGTTGATCAGCTGCGCATTGCCAATGGCGATCGCCGCCTGCACGCCAAAGGATGCCAGGAGGTTGGAATCTTCGCGGGAGCCCGCCCGGGATAGGGAGGTATGGGCAATGGCCAGCACCCCAAGCCGGCCGGAGCGGTTGGATTCGATGGGAACGCACAGGGCGCTTTGGACGGGCATTTCCGCCACCAAGTGGGATTCCCCGGTTTTAATTTCGATGGGAATACCCTCCAGAAAAACACGGGTGAGCAGGTTCTCCTGGTCGAGGGTGTAGCCATCGGGGGGTTCAAAGCCCGGAGGAAGTCCCCGCGTAGCAGAAAAGACCAACCGTTGCCCCGACCCATCAAAGAGCGCCAACACGCACACTTCCACCCAGGCGATCGCATCGCTGGTGGCTTCGACAATGGATTCCAGCAGCACATCAAGATCCTGGAGTTGCTGGTTGATCAGGTTGGTGAGCCGCTGGAGGATGCTCATCCGTTTTTGTTGCTCGATCATGATCCGATTGGTTTCCTGCATCACCGTGTCGCGGTTGCGTTCCTCAGTGACGTCGCGCACGATCATCACGCTGCCCATCAACTCGGACTCAGTGCCCACAAGGGGAGCAGCCTTGGTGCTGAGAATTACTTCCCGCCCATCGGGACGGCGCAGCAGCATGGGGGATTCCACTACGGTATTGCGGGCCATGGCCTGGAAAATCACCAGATCGCTCAGGGCTAGGGGTTCGCCCTCCGGATTGCGAATGTCGAATTGCTTGATCACCTCGGCCAGGGACTTAGCCACAACCGGGGAGGCCCGCCCGAGGGCGTCGTTGCCTTCGAGAAATCCCAACATGGTCCGACCGGCGGAGTTGATCTTGAGAATTCTGCCGGCAGGATCGCTCAGCAGCACCCCATCGGCCAGTTGTTCGAAGACCGTGGTCAGTTCCTCCCGCTGCCGGGCAATGGTTTCCACACTCTGGGCATTGGCGATCGCCGTGGCAAGGCGACGGTCGATGGACTTGAGCAGGTTGCGACTCTGGGCCGAAAACGAGGTTAGGCTGCCCAAAAACAGCACCCCAATCAGGCTGCGCTTCAGCATTAGGGGTACCGCCGCCAAACTCTGGGGCATGAGATCCCCCGCCGGGGTGCGATAGACGAGGGGTTGACTGGGTTGCCCCTCCCAAACCAACGGTTCCCCCAGTTGGGCGGCTTGACCGACCATCCCCTCCCCGAGGGAAATCTCCTGGGTCAGGGGTTGGGCCCGCCCGCCCCACTCTGCGGCTAAACTCAGGCGATTGCTCTCCGCCTGCCACAGGTAAATGCTGCCCAATTGGGCATTGGTAAGCTGGCAAACTTTTTCCAGACTGCTCTGCATTAACTTGGACTGATCCGTGGTGTTCACCAACACCTGGTCGAGGGATTGCAGGGCAAACTGAATGTCGCGGGCTTCAAGTTTGGCGGTTTTGGACTCCAGTTGCTCCGCCATGCGGTTAAACACGGCGGTGAACTGTCCCAGTTCGTCGTAGCGATTGAGGGCCGCCCGCACCCGCAGGTTCCCCGCCGAAATGGCCTCTGCCACCCGGGAAAGCTCCGCCAGGGAAGGTTGGATGCTGCGGGTAATGGCAAAGGCCACGTAGGTGCCCGCCCCCAACCCCAGAAATAAAACCGTGACCGCAATGCGCACCACCATTGCGGCGCGATCGCCAAAATCAATGTATTCCATCGACAGCAGCAGCATGGTTGCCATCGTCAGGAACACCACACTGAGGGTTAGCCCCACCAATACCCGGCGGACAAGGCTCTCCCGTGGCGCTTGCACCGTAGCCATCGTTAGGAGATTCCGAAATCTAAGAACATGGCCTAAAAGGGAATGTTGTCATCAAAATCAGGCATGGGTTGGGGGACGGGCGGGGGGGAAACCACGGCCGCACCAACGGCATAGACGCCGGCACTGCGATCGCCGTAGTCTAGGGGTGCCTCGGCACTGGCAGCCATCCCATGAATCCGCTGGGCGACAAGCTCCGTGCGCTTTTCTTTGTGGGTACCCCGATCCACCGTGTCGATGCGTAGGCGACCCTCAACGACAATCTGGTCCCCTGTATGGTACCGATTCATAATTTCATCGGCTAGGTTGTTCCAGCCAACAACCCGCAGCTTTTGGGGAGCGTCCTCAGACCTATTGGCGGGAATATGCACCAGAAATGAGGCGATCGCGTTGCCACTATCGGGAGTGCGGCGCAATTCGGGCTCCGATACCACCTCAACCATGAGAATACAGGAATTCATCGGGTACTCCTTCAGCTCTAATGCCGCCTACAATAACATTCCAATTTTCTTAAAGCTAGAAACGACCACAGGTGTTACAGTTTCATCAGCAAATCCTCGGCGGACTCCCAGTATGGTTCCCCTAAGTGCCCTAATGCTGAGCGTTTTGACCGTAGATGCAGGCATACAAATGGTGATATTGAACCGAATTTGGCGATCGCGCAAACACAAAATGCAACAAGAACTGCAGGAAGAAGAACAGCTTACGCGCTACGACAGCACCCCCCCAGCAGAGCAGGCAAAGGGCTGGGAATTCAAAATCCTCCGCACCAGCGGCAACGGCTTTCGTGGGAGCAAAACTCTGCGGCGCGTGTGCCAAGAAGAATCCCAGGCCGGTTGGATCCTTCTAGAAAAGCTAGACAACCATCGCCTGCGGTTTCGCCGACCCCTGTCCGCCCGGGAGCAGGATCACCTGTGCTCCATCGATCCCTACCGCTGCTACTACGGCCTGCCAGAGGAGCTAGAGACCCTGCTCACCATTGCCGGGGTGCTCTTGATCATGGGCAGCGTCGCCTACTTCAGCTTTTTGCGGGCCCAGGAATTTTTTGGCGGTCTCCAAACCCAGTCCGTACCTACCGCCCCCACCCCCCGTCGCCCCCGTGCCGCCGAACCTGCACCACCGCGCCGGCAGCCCGCGCAACAACCCTAGGGCACCGCTATGCCGCGATTTCCTGTTAATTTTCGTATTTTTAGGGTGGTGGGTGAGAATTTGCGACGCACCCGGGCCCAATAGTAGTGGAAGCGGTGGTATTGTGAACTTTTACAGAATTTGCGGGTCGTAAAGCTAGTATTGTGCTCTTAACTTTTGCCGCCGCCACTGGGGTGCTATCCTGGGGCACTCACTGGGAGACCTAGGGAACGGGGCAGGGGGTAGGTTGCCAGCTGGCGACGGTCTTCAGCATTCATTCGGATTAACAGAACACTTTTTAACCTCGTCTTCTCACCATGACTCCTGCTATTGTCCCTCCCAGGATTGCTATGCGCTGCCCTCCAGTCGATGCTCCTGCCAGAGAGCATATTCTGGTGGCTGACCCCAATCCCCATAGCTTGCGATTGCTATCCAATCTCCTCGTGCAGCGCGGCTATCGGGTCACCTGCGTCCGGGATGGGATGGCAGCCTTGCAGGAAGCGCTTCAATGCTTGCCCGATCTGATCATCCTCGATACGCGATTGCCAACGGTTGATGGTTTTGCCCTGTGTGACCGTCTCAAGTTGGAGCCAACTACCCAAGCAACACCGATGATTTTTATGGGTCGTCGCGATGATGTGCTCACCCAAGTGCGGGCCTTTGAATCCGGCGGACTCGACTACCTCTCCCGTCCTTTTCAGATGGCTGAGGTACTGGCGCGCATCGAAAACCAGCTTTCTTTGCGGCGCTTGCAAAAGCAGTTGGTGTCCCAAAACGACCTCCTGCGCCAGGAGATTCAGCAGCGTCGAGAAGCGGAAACGGCGCTGCAGCAGGCCAATGCCGAGTTGCAGCGGCTTGCCCACCAGGATGGACTGACGGAGGTGGCCAATCGGCGGCGCTTTGACCAGCACTTGGAGCAGGAATGGCTGCGGCTGACCCGGGAGCAGTCTTACCTCTCCCTGCTGATGTGCGACATTGACTTTTTTAAGAACTTTAACGATACCTACGGTCACCTAGAGGGCGATCGCTGCTTGCAGCGGGTGGCTGGGGTGTTGCGGCAGTCGGCACGTCGCCCAGCGGATCTCGTTGCTCGCTATGGTGGGGAGGAGTTTGCGATTCTCATGCCCAATACGGATACGGCAGGGGCTGCGGCGATCGCCGAACAGATTCGCCTCCACGTCGCAAAACTGGCGATCCCCCATGAAGACTCGGCGATCGCCGCCCACGTCACGATCAGCATCGGTGTGGCTACCCTACAGCCTAGACCAAATTCTGAACCGGCAATTTTGATTACCTCCGCTGACTACGCCCTCTACCGGGCTAAGGAGTTGGGGCGTAACCGCGTTTATACCCTGGGAGATGCTCCAGAAAGTGTGGCACAATGCTGACGATCCTTCCCAGAGCCTCTAGCCATGGCCGAGCCCCAGCCCACCATATTTCGCAACCACTATGTGGGCTACATGGATCTTTTGGCGGATCAAGAAACGGTGATGCACTACCTCGATCGCCACGAAGGATGGTTTCGCCGCTGTGCTAAGCCGTTCCGCGCCGATCCCCTCGGTACTACGGGCTATGCCATGGGGGTGGGGCGGGTGGGTGCCTTCGGATTCTACGTTGACCCCCGGGTGGGGCTGGATCTGCTACCCCAGGAAGGGGGCGTCTATCGTATTCGCACCATTCCCATTCCCGACCAGGAGCCCCAGGGCTACGAAGTGGATTTCCAGGCGGAAATGCGCCTTTTGGAGCAACCTTTGGTGGTGGAAGACGCGGCAAGGGGCCTGATGACGGCGATCGAATGGGACTTGGATCTGACCGTGACGCTGCAGTTTCCGGCCTTCATTCTCAAGCTACCCCAGGAATCGATCCAAAAGACGGGGGATGGTGTCCTGGCATTCGTGGTCAAGCGGGTTTCTAAAAGTCTTACCGCTAAGGTTCAGGATGATTTCCACCGCAGCCATGACATCGCTGTGCCCCGGGGAATGAAACTGCGTCGCTAGGGGATTGGTACGAACATCTCCCCGTAATGGCTTGGGTCTGTCACAATGGAAGGGGAGCAATACCCCACGGGTTTTTTCTTTATCAGACTTTTTGAATTACTCCTGTAACCACTTTTTCAACCACTTTTTGAATCACCTCTTGAGCCTTCACTATGGCTGCATTTCCTTTTCATCGCCCCCACAAGCTATCCCTAGGACACCTTGAGCGTGAGGTTTTGGAGTGGATATGGCGCTTGGGAACGCCAACGGTTAAGGAAATCTACGAGCAACTTTTAGCCGACCCCGAGCGCGAGCTGGCCTACAGTTCCCTGACGACGGTTCTGCGGCGCCTAGAAAAAAAAGGATGGCTCGCTGTCGACAAAAGGGGGCGATCGCTGGTGTGGCGGGCCCTGATTTCAGCCCAGGAAACCCAAGCCCTAGAGGCGTACCAGCAGTTGCATCGCTTTTTGGCCGTAGGAAACGAGGCGGCGGTGGCGGCCTTTGCCTCGGAGATGGATGCGGCCAGCGTCGAAAAATTGGCGGCGATCGCCCAGCAGTTGCAAGCGCTCCGGGAGGCACAGCCCTAATGCACGGCATGTTAGTGGTTTTGGGATTCCTCGTTCCTTGGCTGGTGCGGCGCTGGGAAACTGGAACCGAACGGGCTCTGTGGCTGCTGACATTCCCAACGCTGTGGCTCACGTGTACGGCGATCGCCATTGTAGGGATGGGATCCCATGGACACCTTTTGGGTATCCACTGCGCTGCGGGCTGGCCGGGCAGACTAGCTCCATGGTGGGCCTGGGGCTGGTTGCTGTGGGTGGGTCTATCGGGCATGGCGATCCTGCTGCGGGCCGGGCAGTCCCATGGCCTTTGGCAGCAACAAACGACGCCCACCACGTTGCAGGGCCAAGCTGTGTGGCTGTGGGAGCAGCCGCTGCCCTGGGCGGCTCAGGTGGGGTGGTGGCGATCGCGCATTGTCGTCAGCCGTGGCATGGTGGAGCGGCTGACCCCCGAGCATTTGGCAGCGGTACTGGCCCACGAGGTGGGGCACGGTCGGTTCCACGATCCCCTGTGGTTCCTCCTGTGGGAATGGCTGCGGTGCTGTACGCAATGGTTTCCGCGCACCGAGGCACTGTGGCAAGAAGTTTTGTTCCAGCGGGAGGTACGGGCTGATCGCTTTGCCCAAGCCCAAACAAGCGGATTGCTGTTGGCCGAGGCCCTGGTGCAGGTGCAGCAGCACATCCACGCCATGGGAGCCGCTAACAAAGCAGTGACATCCCACCATGGAGGATGTCCGGTGCTAGGCGATCGCCTCGTAGAGCGGATTCAGGCACTCGTCCAACCTCCCCCTAAGGAAAGTCCCCAAGGACTGCGGTGGTGGCTCCAAATCCTAGAACCTACGCTGGCGGTACTGCCCCTAGTTTGGATTCCCCTGCACTTTTTCTGAAGTCCCGGCAATGGGTAACCTGATCGGCCTGCTCTAGGAGCGTCTGGGGAAAACTAGCGCCGGCAAGAAGAACTTCTACCTGCTCGGAGCGGGCACTGAGACACGCCATACACTCGGCCGCGGTGATCAGATTCCGGGCGATTACCCGATCCAAATCATCGAGGAGGCACAGTCCATAGCTGCCGTCGCAGAGGGCTTGACGGACAACCGCCCACAGGGCCTTTATCGACTCAGTCTCCGTTTCGGTTAGGGGTGCGTCGAGGGGTAGGTGATCGAGGCGACGCCGGGAGTCGCAGCGCATCCATGTCAAATTCTGTCCGAGAACGCGGGGATGGCTGACCCCCTGCTGGGAGCCACCTTGGCAAAACTCCACAATCAAAACCGGAGTACCCTGACCCGCCAAGCGCAATGCCTGGGCCTTAACTTCCGCATAGAGGGCGCGGTGGGGTGCAGTGATGATGTGCATGGGCGCTTTGCCGCGCTGAACCGGCAACAGTGGGGCTGGGGGGGTATCGATTTTGATTTGAGCAACCATAATCAAACATAGTGTTCTTCTCGGTCACTGTACCATAGAAAAACACTAAATCTAGGTTTTACTGCTGCTGAGCCAACCAATCTAGGGCGCGATTCCAAGCCCACCAGGGATCGGGATCGCCCCACTCCCGCTGGCAGTCCACGCTGCTGAGGTAGCCCACATGGCCGCCGTACTCGGTGATCCACAGGGAGAGGGAAGAACTCTGGGGAGCCAAGCTGCGCAAATCCGTGACGATCGCGGGGTCAAACATGGGGTCATCGGCAGCATAGAGCAAAAGAACCGGTTTTTTTAGGCGCGGAAGAAGGCGCAGGCCGTTGGTCGCCGTGTAGTAGTCCGTCACCGTGGCAAACCCCAAGCGGGCGATCGTCAGTTCGTGGTCAAAGCCCCAAATGGTCTTAGCCCGGGCGATCGCCGCCGGATCGAAGGCTTCGGGGTGATAAGTAGATAGCTCCACCGCAAGTCGTCCCAGTTCCCTGGCTACTGCCAGCTCCAACCGCCGCCCCAGGGGATGGCTGGTGATGTAGGACAAAGAGCGCTCGGAATCCAAGTTGGGGCAAACCACAAAGCCCCCGCCCACCTCCGCGGGAGACAGGGGCAAACCTAGGGTTTCGTCCTGGGCGTAGGCCACCGCCCACAGAGCAAGCTGCCCGCCCAGGGAATACCCGGAAAACCAGAAGGGCCCAGGAAAGCCCAAGGTTTTTGCTTGGGCGGCGATGCGCACAAAATCTTCGCCCTCGTGGAGGCCATCGGAGGTAAGGGTAGGGGATAGCACCGCCGTCTGTCCGTGGGCACGCCAATCGAACACCACAATGCCATAACCCGCAGCGTAGGCCTTGCGCCCCAGCAGGGACAGGTACCACTGATTTTCCAGGGTGCCCGTAATGCCGTAGGTGGCCACAATGGTGCCCCGGGGATGCTCGGGAAGGGCCACCCTAGCGAAAATCGGCACATCCCCAGCCCCGGCAAAAACACAGGAGTAGTAGGGCGGCTCCGGTAGGGTGGTCGTGGTTTGCCACTGCTGGCTGGCTTTGAGGGCAGTGTAGAGGGTCATGGCCAAGCCGTTTTTAAGCAGTAGGGGAGGCTGGTAGGAATCGGGAGCCATAGGTGGGCGGGAACGCTCTAGAAATGTAAAGCAAATGTAACAGCTTTCTGTTCGGAGTTATTCGATAGAATGGAATCATTCCCCATAAAAAGCCCCTTGAGGAGAACCTTTTTCCATGCTGACGCTTAAGATTGTCGTATATATAGTTGTCATTTTTTTTGTAAGCCTGTTCGTGTTTGGCTTCCTCAATAGCGACCCCTCTCGGAACCCCGGCAGCAAGGACTTGGAGTAATCCTCCGGTGACCCCATTGACTAAGACCAACGACTTTGGGCTACTGCTGCGCTTGGTGCCCTACATTCAGCGGCAGTGGCCCAAGTTTTTGCTTTCTTTTGGCTTGCTGGTGCCGGTGGCTGTAAGCTTTGGCATTCAGCCGATGCTGGTGCAGCAGGGAATTGATGGCCCCATCAAAAATGGTGATCTGGAGGGCTTTCGCTGGGTCTGCTTTTGGGTGCTGCTAACCCTCGTGGTGCGTTTTGCCTTTCAGGGCTGGCAATCCTATATCGTTCAAGAAGTGGGGCAAAACATTACAGCGGACATTCGCGACGACCTTTTTCGCCATGTCACCCAGCTGTCCACCAGCTACTTTGACCGTACCCCCGTCGGCAAATTGATCACCCGCCTCACCAGCGATGTGGAAGCCCTAGGGGATGTGTTTGCCACTGGTGCGGTGGGCATCCTCAGCGATGTGGCATCCCTGGTGGTGACCACAGTTTTTATGTTTTCCCTGCGCTGGGATTTGGCACTTTTGCTGGTGGCGATGGTGGTTCCAGTGGCAGGATTGATTATTTACTTTCAGCACGAGTACCGCAAAGCTAATTTCAAGGCGCGCGATCGCCTCTCGGAGCTGAATTCCATCGTGCAGGAAAACATCATCGGCGTTAACGTGGTGCAGCTTTTTGGGCGGCAGCGCCTCAATGCCCAAATGCACCGTCGGGTCAATGAAGAGTACATGGAAGAGGTGAATCGCACGATCTTCCACGATTCGGCGGTTTCGGCAACGCTGGAATGGATTTCTTTGGTGGCCATTGCTGGCGTGCTGTGGATTGGTGGCGGGCAGGTGGCCAATCGCCAGATTACCTTTGGCGAACTGTCGGCCTTTGTTTTGTTTGCCCGGCAGATCTTTGACCCCCTCAGGCAGCTGGCGGAAAAATTTACGGTATTGCAGTCGGGGTTTACGGCGATCGAGCGGATTACAGCCATCCTTAACGAGCCGATTGAGATTCGCGATCCGGAACACCCCCAAAGCCTGCCCGCCGATGGACGCGGTGAAGTGCGGTTTGAGGGAGTTTGGTTTGGCTACAAGCCCGATGAATACGTGCTCAGGGATCTGAATTTTGTGATTCAGCCGGGGCAAAAAGTGGCGATCGTCGGGCCCACGGGAGCGGGAAAAAGCTCCATTATTCGCCTGCTGACCCGTTTGTACGAGCCAACGCGCGGGCGCATTCTCATTGACGGTGTGGATATCCGCGACCTGAGCCAAACGGAGTTGCGCCGCCGCGTTGGGGTGATTTTGCAGGATGCATTTTTGTTTTCCGGCACCGTGGTGGACAACGTTACCCTCGGGGAAGATTTCTCCCTGGAGCAGGTGATGACGGCGGCCAAAAGCGTCAATGTCCACGATTTTATTGCCGGTTTGGCGGATGGGTATCAGACATCTGTGCGCCAGCGGGGAACCAACTTGTCGGGTGGGCAAAAGCAACTGCTGGCCCTAGCTCGGGCGGCGATTCGTCAGCCCCGGATCCTCATTTTGGATGAGGCAACCGCCAGCCTCGATGTGGCCACGGAGTATGTGGTGCAGCAGGCCCTGGAAGTGCTCCTGCGCGATCGCACAGCCATTACCATTGCCCACCGTCTTTCCACGGTTCGCTGTAGTGATGTGATTTTGGTGCTCAAGCGGGGAGAGTTGGTGGAGATGGGCTCCCACGACGACTTGGTGGCAACCAATGGGCTCTATGCTAGTCTTTATGCGTTAGAAATGATGGCGGCATAGTGCCCATGGGCCAGCTTCAAAGTGCCTTTACGCTATTTTTGAGCCTTTTGGTGGAAGCGATTCCCTTTTTGCTGCTGGGGGTGCTGCTTTCTGGAGCACTGATGGTGTTTGTCGATGAACGCAAGCTCATTCGCGCGATTCCCCGCCATCCCTTTCTTGGAGCCCTAACGGGCGGACTGATCGGTTTTTTGTTTCCCGTCTGCGAATGTGGCAACGTGCCCGTGGCCCGGCGGTTGCTGACCCAGGGAGCGCCGCCGTCTGTGGCCGTGGCTTTTTTGCTAGCCGCTCCGACAATCAATCCGATTGTGATTTGGTCTACGTGGACGGCATTTCGCGACCAGCCGGAACTGGTACTGGGGCGGGTGGTGCTGTCATTGGCGGTGGCGGTGGCTACGGGTACGATTTTTAGCGCCCAAAAGGATATCCGACCGCTGCTGCAACCCCGGGTAGCCCTGGCGATCCCCGGTCCTAGCGCTCCGCCATCGGCGGATTTGCTGTCGGGAACGTTTTTTATTGGTGAAAGCAAACAGACCTTAGAAGAGACCCTCAGCCCATCCTGTGCGCCCCGGGGAGAGCGCTGGCGGCTGTTTCTGTCCAACACCTTGGTGGAGTTGCGGGAACTGGGAGCCATTTTGGTGTTTGGGAGTGCGATCGCCGCGATCGTGCAGGTGTGGGTGCCCCGGGATGTGATTGTGGGTCTGGGGCAGGGGCCTATCACCTCGATTTTGGCCATGATGACCCTGGCGGCAGTGGTGTCGATTTGCTCAACCGTGGATGCTTTTTTTGCCCTATCCTTTGCGGGCATTTTTACCACGGGCTCCCTGCTGAGCTTTTTAGTGTTTGGGCCGATGATCGACCTCAAGGCAATTGGGCTGATTCTGACCATTTTTCAGCGGCGGGCGGTGGTATACCTCTTCCTCTTGGCGGGGCAGATGACCTTTCTGGGGTGCCTTTTTCTCAACCTCCACGTTTAGGTGGCCAAACTCTGCCATGATGAATGGGCCGTCATGGTTTGTATGATGGTTGATGTCCGTAGTGTTTTGCGTCTTTTTTAGAATTAACCAACTGAGAACGTGCTATGAATCGCTGGTTTTCGATGACAAGGGTACTCCTAGTGATGGTGGCGGTGGTGCTCCTGACCAGTTGTGCACCGACAGGTGCCTCCGCCCCCGAGACAACGGCTTCCCCAGTGGCGATCGCCCAGCCTCCAGCTTCTTCTCCTAATCCCACGCAGGAGCCAACCATGTCCCAATTGCTTGCTAAGTTGCCCAAGTTGGAGGGCAGCGCGACGGTGGAAATGACCTTGAAAAATGGCACCGTAGTGCTTGAACTTGACGGCACCAATGCCCCAGTAACGGCGGGCAATTTTGCCGATCTCGTATCCCGGGGTTTTTATAACAACTTGACGTTCCACCGGGTTGTGAAGGAGCCATCGCCCTTTGTGGCCCAGGGTGGCGATCCCCTAGGCAATGGTACGGGCGGCTTTAGCGATCCCCAAACCAAGCAGCCGCGCAACATCCCCCTGGAAATCAAAGTGGAGGGTAGCCCTGCCCCCACCTACGGCAAGGTGCTGCCCAATGACAGCAAAATTGTGCTGCGGCACAACCGTGGGGCTCTGGCCATGGCGCGATCGCAAAATCCCGACTCCGCATCTTCCCAGTTTTACATCACCTTGGCGGAAACCGGTTTCCTGGATGGCTCCTATGCCGTCTTTGGCAAGGTGGTGCAGGGAATGGAGCTGGTGGATCAAATTGCCGTTGGCGATCCCATTGTTTCCATGACCCTGACCAAGGGCAAAGAGAATCTGAAGCCGGCCGCCTAGTATGACCCTCCCCCAAGCAGCCATTGGCATTATTGGCGGCAGCGGACTTTACCAGATGGATGCCCTGTCCGATCGCCGCGAAGTGATCTGCGAGACCCCCTTTGGTGCTCCCTCCGATGCTCTGGTTTATGGCACCCTCGCCGGAACTCCCGTGGTCTTTTTGGCGCGGCACGGGCGATCGCACCACCTGCTGCCCAGTGAAGTGCCCTACCGTGCCAATGTCTATGCCCTCAAAATGTTGGGTGTGTCCTATGTGATCTCGGTTTCTGCCGTGGGCTCCCTCCAGGACTACGCCAAACCCTTGGATTTGGTGATTCCCGATCAGTTTATTGACCGCACGAAGGATCGCCCCAGCACCTTTTTTGGGGGGGGAATCGTTGCCCATGTGGCCTTTGCCGAGCCCTTTTGTCCCGCTCTATCCCAACTGCTGCACCGTGCTGCAAGCAGTGTCGATCTGGGGGGCAGCCACATCCACCGTGGGGGCACCTACCTGTGCATGGAGGGGCCGGCGTTTTCCACCAAAGCCGAATCCTCTCTGTACCGTAGCTGGGGCGCTAAGGTGATCGGCATGACCAATTTGCCGGAAGCTAAGCTAGCTCGGGAAGCGGAGCTTGCCTACGCCACCCTGGCCCTCGTGACCGACTACGACTGCTGGCACGAGCACCACGATGCGGTGACGGTGGATCTGGTGATCCAAAATCTTCGCCAAAACGCTGCCAACGCCCAGAAGGTGTTGCAGGCGGCGATCGCCCTTGTTGCGGCAGAACGACCGGCATCCGCCGCCCATACAGCCCTGAGGGATGCAATTTTAACCGACCTAGAGCATGTGCCAGAGGCAACTAAAACCAAGCTGGCCGCCATTTTGCGCCCCTACCTGCCGACGCACCTATGACCCGACGCACCCCTTTATTTGCGGCCCATCAGGCCCTCGGTGCTCGTTTTGTGCCCTTTGGCGGCTGGGAAATGCCCGTCCAATACCAGGGCATCATCGCCGAGCACCATGCTGTCCGCTCCGGAGTAGGACTCTTTGATGTCTCCCACATGGGGAAGTTCACTGTCACGGGGCCGGGGGTAATGGCAGCCCTACAGCCCTTGGTGCCCTCCAATCTGGAGCGGCTGGCGGATGGACAGGCCCAATACACCCTGTTGCTCAACGATCGGGGTGGCGTGATCGACGATGTGATCCTCTACCGCCACGGGAGGGATCATTGGACTTGGATTGTGAATGCTGCCACGGCCGGGGGCGATCGCCACTGGATCTGCTCCCACTTGCCGGACACCGTTACCCTGGAGGATCGCACGGCGGAACAGGTACTGCTCGCCATTCAGGGGCCGCTAGCCCTCGCGCTGCTGCGATCGGTCACCGGTATTGAGGCAAAGGACTTGCCCCGGTTTGGTCACACTATGGCACACTTTCGCCAGCAACCCTGCTTCGTGGCCCGCACGGGCTACACCGGGGAGGATGGAGTGGAGGTGATGACCGATGCCGCCACGGGGCTGCAGCTTTGGCAGGACTGCCTGGATGCCGGAGGTACCCCCTGCGGTCTGGGCTGCCGTGACACCCTGCGCCTCGAAGCTGCCATGCACCTTTACGGCCAAGACTTGCAATCCACCATTTCTCCCCTAGAGGCAGGTCTGGGCTGGGTGGTGCACTGGCAGGAAAAGTCCGATTTTATTGGACGCAAAGCCCTAGAGCAGCAGCGACAGCAGGGGATTTCCCGCCAGCTTGTGGGGTTGCGCCTTTCCGGGCGAACCATTGCCCGCCATGACTACGCGGTTTTTGCCCAGGAATCGGATGCGGAGCCCGTGGGCGTGGTGACGAGCGGCACCCTGTCGCCGACGCTGCAGTACCCCATCGCCCTGGCCTACGTGCCTCCCCAATGGGCTGCCCTGGGCACCGAGCTGCTGGTGGAAATTCGGCAGCAACGCCATGGGGCAGAGGTGGTGCGCCGACCGTTTTACCGCCATCCCTGACGACGGGGCCGGAATCGATCGCGATGCCCCCATATCCCCCCCCGACCTCCTAGGAGGTGTCTCTCGCGCCCGATTGATAAGTAAAAGCTTTGCTGGACGTACATTCCCATAAACTGGAATTATAAAGCGCCGGGCTACAATCCTATTTGCCCAGACAGAAGCGGCTGAAGATCTGATCGAGAACCGATTCCGTCAGTTCTTCTCCGGTAATTTTGCCAAGGGCGGCAACGGCGGCCCGCAGATCGATGGTCCAAAAGTCTAGGGGTAGGTTTTGGTTCATGGATTCTAGGGCCTGCTCCAGGGAACGCTCGACCTCGATGAGGCAAGCTTTGTGGCGTTGGTTGATGGCCAAATCTAGGTCGCCGACCTGCAGGTGCCCCTGCTGGGCATGGGAGAGAATCGCGGCTTCCAGGGCTTCTATCCCCTCCCCGAGGGCAGCAGCGGTGGCAACGGTGCCCAAAATCTCCTGGGGTAAGTTGGTGGGCAGGTGGGGGTTGAGGTCGCTTTTGTTGATCACCAAGAGGAGGGGACGGGGGCGGCATTGGTCGCGGCATTGGTCATAGATGTGGCGATCGCCCTCGGTCCACCCTGCTTGGGCATCGATGACCAGCAGCACCAGATCCGCCTGGCTAGCGGTTTGACGCGATTTCGCTACGCCAATTTGCTCCACACGGTCGTCGGTGTCGCGAATGCCAGCGGTGTCAAGCACGCGCACGGGAATGCCATGGACGACCAAGTGGGCATCAACGATATCCCGGGTAGTACCGGGCAGGTCGGTGACAATGGCGCGATCGCTCCGGCTCCAGGCATTGAGCAAGCTGGATTTACCCACATTGGGGCGGCCGACAATGGCGATGTTCAGGCCTGAGCGCAGCAGGGCACCGCGATCGGCCGTACTCAGCCAGTGGCGGGTTTGGGTTAGGGCAGCGGTCAGAAGGGCGCGCGTATGGTCGCGATCAAGGGGAGGCAGATCCTCTTCAAAGTCGAGCCGGGCTTCGATGTCCGCCAGCAGTTCCAGGCAGGTATGGCGCAGGTGGCGGAGGGGCTGGGCCAGCTTACCCTGCATCGCTCCTAGGGCCATTTGGGCTGCCTGGGGAGACCGCGCACCCACGAGGTCGTGGATACCTTCCGCTTGGGTAAGGTCAATGCGACCGTTGAGAAAGGCCCGCAGGGTAAATTCGCCGGGTTCCGCGAGCCGTGCCCCCAGGGATAGGCAGGTGTGGAGCAGGCTTTGCACTACCATGATGCCGCCGTGGCCGTGGAATTCGACCACATCCTGTCGGGTGTAGGAGCGGGGCGCCTGCATCCACACGGCGAGGCAGGCGTCGAGGAGCTGACCCGTGTGGGGGTCGTGGGCCTGACCGTAGCAGAGTCGATGGCTTTCCCAGGGACCGCGATGGGCCGGGCGAAACATCTGCTGGGCGATCGCCAAGGATTGGGGCCCCGACAGCCGCACAATCCCGATGCTGCCCTGCTGGGGGGCAATGGCGGTGGCAATGGCGGCGATCGTGTCTTCACCGTGCATAGCGGTATACTCCTAATCATCTTCCCCTCAGCTTAGAACATGATTCACGTAGCCTTGCAATGGCGGGATCCCCACACAGGCGAGGATAGAACCTGCACTGGCCCCCTGCCCCTGCCCCTAGGACGCGATCGCCAGCGATTGACCCCAGGCACCCCCTGTTGGTTGGAGGATCCGAGCTGTTCCGTTTCCGGGCTCCACGGACGGCTTGAGGAACGCCAGGGGGCGGTATGGATTGTGGACTGCCACAGCACCAACGGCATCGCGGTCAACGGGCAAAAAATTACTGGGGAAGCTGAAGTGCACTCCGGCGATCGCCTGACCTTGGGCTGTTTTACGCTGGAGGTGACGTACCAGGGGAGCACCGTTCTGTCCCCCCAACTGCTGTGGGTGGAACTAGTTTGGGACGATCCCGCTACGGGGGAAGTCCAGGGGCAGCGCTGTCGATTGCCCTTGGCCCTCGGCCGCGACCCCCAGCAGATACCCAACACCATCCAGGGGCTCCCGGTAACCAAGCTGACCCGATTCAGCAGCTTGCAGGTGTCGCGCTACCACGTCCTGATCGAGGGGCAGGACTTTCCCCTGACCGTGACGAACTATGGTCAGGCGGGGCTGCGGGTTAACCAAGTGCCCACGACTAACGGGATGCTGCAGAGCGGGGACGCCCTCCAAGTAGGGCCCTACGCCATTACCCTGACCGCCGCTGCTCCCAGCGGGTTGGCAGCAACGCGCATCGGTGGCTCCCTTTCTACCATTGTGCTACCCGATCTCGCCCCAGAGGCGATCGCCCCTGCGTTTCCTCCCCCCTGTTTTAACCAACCCCAGGTGCACCCCGCCGACCTCGAAGCCACGGGATTGCCAGTGCAAGAAACAACCTACGGAGCGGTGGGTGGTGGTCTGGGCAGCTTTACCTGGGTGGACTATCTCCGCATTAGCGGGGTGCCGCCCCAGCAGATCGCGGTTCTTGGTATCGAAGACCGCCCCTATGCCCGCTACCAACGGCTGTGCCGCAACTCCCAGATCCCCGCCCACGAGAGGTTGCGGTCCAATTCCGACTCCTGCCCCGACAATATTTGGGGATTTCCGAGCTACGCCTGGCGAGAAAGCTGGCACGACCTGACCCGGGGCCATGGGGGGGCGGCCCTGTCCCATCTGTGGCGTGTGTTTGCCGAACCCTGCGCCTGGGCCGGTGCCGAAACCTACACCCCCCGCTCCGGCAACGTATTTGCGTCCATCGATCGCGAATCCGCCCGCATTGGTTGGGCCGAGATGTTCCGCTTTGGTCGGGTGCTGTCCATCCGCCAAACTACCGATGAGCGCTATGCGATCGCCTATTCCGCCGGGGGAGGTACCTACGGCTTTCTGATCGCACCATTTTTGCACCTGGCCCTGGGGTACGCGGCGGTGCAGTTTCTGCCCGACCTGCAGGAATACCGCCTGCGCACGGGTGACCTCCAAACCGTCGTCAATGCCTACGAAGATCACAGCCACGTCTACGAGCACCTGCGGCAGCGGGGCGGGACAGTCCTGATTCGAGGTCGGGGCATCGTCGCCTCCCGTATTGTCCAGCGGATCTACGAGCTACGGCAGTCCCATCCGGATCGGGCGATCGCCCTGCTGCACCTGATGCGGGATCCCAAACTGCAGGGAAACCGCTACGGCAACGCCCAACGTCCGGTGAAAAACCATTACGAACTGCAACCCTTTAACTGGCCCAAGGCCTGCTGGGGAGGCACCCTGAGGCAACTCCTAGAGCAATCCGCGCCCGATCGCCGACAGCAGTTACTGGCTGATTGGGGGGGCACCACCACCGCCGATCGCGGTGACTGGCAACGGATCGTGGCTGCGGGGTTGCGGCATGGCTGGTACCAGATTGCTTTTGGCACCGTTCAAAGCGTAGAACCCGGACCCCAGGGCACCCTGATCACCCGCATTGTCGAAAAAAATATGCCTGCAATGCGTGAACTGCAAACGGATTTCATCATCGATGCCACTGGCCTTGATGCCCGGGCGGAGGCCAATCCCCTGCTCAAGGATCTGGTGGACTGCTACCAATTACCCCTCAACCAGAACAGTCGGCTACAGGTGGCCAATGACTTTGAACTACCCCAACTGCGCAATGGTACCGGGCGCTTCTACGCTGCGGGGGCAGCTACTTTGGGCGGCCCCTACGCGGCAGTGGATAGTTTCCTGGGGCTGCAGTACGCCGCGCTCCAGTCCGTGGATAGTTTAGCCCGCCGCTCCACGCCACACCTGCACCACCTCGGCCCGCTCCGCTCCCTAGGGCAATGGCTGAAGTGGGTGGGGAATGCGGCACCTACGCCCTAGGGCAAAGTGGAAACCTGCTGGCAGGTTTGGGGTGCCCCGGAGTTTTGTGGGGCGGCAATCTGGGGAATGGCGCACACCTCCGCCAGCCATGCCTGGGATGCTGGGGATAGCAGGGGGCTGAGGCGCTGCTGCACTTGGGCATAGTAAGCTTCAAGCCACCGGATCTGGGCAGGTTCCAGAAGTTCCCAGGCAATCAAACGCGGTTCAAAGGGAATGTAGGTGAGGGGCTCAAAGCAAAGCCAGCCAGAGTCGGCATCGCCATGGGGCACCACCGCGTAGAGATTTTCAATGCGGATGCCCCCCCACCCAGGTTGGTAGTAGCCCGGCTCGATGCTGGTGATCATTCCGGCTTCAAATCCCGTTTGGACGCGGCGGCTGATGCCATTGGGCCCTTCATGTACGTTCAGGAAAACGCCAACGCCATGGCCCGTGCCATGACCGAAATCCTGCTGACTTTGCCACAGGGAAGATCGGGCGATGCCGTCCAGCTGACTGCCAGTGGCTCCGCGAGGAAAAATCTGCCGAGCGCAGTTGATGTGGGCTTGCAGAACGGCGGTATAGCGCTGCTTTTGCTCTGCTGTGGCTGTGCCTAGAACCGTGGTGCGCGTATCGTCGGTGGTGCCACCCCAGAACTGACAGCCGGAGTCAAGGAGCAGCAGGCTGCCGGGGGTCAGGATGGCCGTGGGGCTGGGGTTGCTGTAGTGGACGATGGAACTGTGGACCCCAACTCCGGCGATAGTTGGGAAGCTCAGCTCAATGTAGCCACTGCTCTGGGCGTAGAGCGTTTCAATGTAGTTGGCAACATCCCACTCAGAAAGCTGCTTACCCTCCTGCATCTCGGTTTCAATCCAGGCGAGGGTTAGGGTCTTGGCGCAACTGGCTTTGAGATTGGCAGCGCGCATTGCCTCTAGCTCAACGGCATTTTTTCGGGCCTTTAGCAGTTCGATGGGGTGTTCCGATTCCTGCCAGTGGGCTCCTACGTCCTTGAGCAGCAGTTGGGTACCCCAGGTGGTTTGCTTTGGTGCCAGGAGTAGGCGATCGCCCTTGGTTGCCAGACTGGTTAGAACCTTTGGGTACTCGTCGTAGGGCAGCACGGTGACCCCGGGGAGCTGGGCGGCGATCGCCCCATCGACGGCATCCCGAAAGAGGAAGACCGCGTCCTGGGTCAGGATGGCGTAGGCTAAAAAAACGGGATTGTGGGGCACATCCTGTCCCCGAAGGTTGAGCAGCCAAGCAATTTGATCCAACTTGGTGACGGGCAGGATGGTGGCGTTCTGCTCGGCCAGGCGGTGGCGCACAGCCGTCACCTTATCGGCGATCGCGGCTCCCGTGAGGGATTCGGGTAACACCATGAGCGGTGCCTTGGGCGGGGAGCATTCTGCCGGCAACCGCAGGGCATCAATCAGGTTGGGGGTAACCGGTACCAACTCCGTACCGTAGAGGGCGCAGTATTCTTGCCAGGAGCAGGCCTGCTCCATCGGCGTTGTCCAGGGATCAAGTCCTAGGCGCCGCCATTGGGATTGGGCAACAATCTGCTCGGGGCTGGGCGCATCCGCCAATCCTAACTTGCTAATGGTGATTTCCTGGGGGTCAATCTGCTGCTCCGCCTGTTCGTAGTAACGAGAATCGACAAAAAGCCAAGCCCGATCCAACCCTACCAACACATCTCCGGCGGAGCCCGTAAAGCCACCGATCCACTGGCGGCGCAGGCGGTTGGGCAAAGGATATTCGTTTAAATGCTCATCGGCTGTGGCAATGTAATAGGCATCGAGCGATCGCGCTTGCATGAGCGCCCGCAATGCCGCCAATCGTTCAGTAACCATGGATTCAATACCTAGGGATCGAGGGGAACGCCGCGATATTTTTTGGCGGAGGAAGTTTTTAGGTTCCCATTCATTTTAGTTTTTGTCCCGGGGGTTTGGGCGTAGGGCACGCCGCGGTAGCGCCGCTGGGATATTTGGGTCTGGGGTGGGGCAGATTCTGGGGTTGGGGAGTGCGGCTCGAGGGGAATGCCCCGATAGCGCTGTTTGGCGGCAACGGGTGGTGGGGGCTGGGGGGCAACGCTGGAGGCGCTGCTGGGGGGCTCAGCGCCAAGGGCGCGCAAAATACTGAAGCAGAAAAAGGGCAGCGCGGCTGTGAGCATCAGCACAACGGTAAAACCCCCCATGGACTCGATAACCGGGTGCGATCGCCACGCATAGAGGACGATGGCGGTGAAGGTGAGCATGGTCGCCCAGCGCAGGCGCGATATCTGTTTCATGGCCCTAATTTCCCCAAGCATCGCATCCAAAACTATTGCCCTAGAGTAGGGGATTTTTGCCCCTAGGTTTTGTATCAAATCTTGTCGTTTGGGTTCACGATTCTTTAAAAATAATGTCTCCGATTCAATGGGATGGGAGGCGATCGCCCGGAGAAGCCAGCGTCCTGTAGGCAGGGCGCTGCTGCTGGGCAACGTGCAACGCAGCCAAAATTTCAGACTCCTGCCCCAGGGCGATCGCCTCCCGGACATTCTGCAGTACGGCTAGATAGGTATCGAGCGATCGCAGAAGTGGGGCGCGGTTGTAGGCGGCCATGAGGCACCCTAGCTCGGGGTTGCCCCCTCCCACGCGACTCGTATCCCGAAAGCCAGAACTGGCTAGGCGCTGGGCCAGGCGTTGTATTTCCCGATCCGATTCCCCGAGGCATGCCAGCAGGAGTCCGGCACTGGCAAATACGGGTAGGTGACTGATCCAAGCCACCGCTTGGTCGTGGGCCTGGGGCGAGCAGATCAGGGTCTCCATCGCCAAGGAGTGCCAAAAGGCAACCACCCGCTCCACCGCTTCCAGGGGCGCACCTTCTCCAGTGACGACGCAGGGCGCTTGGGCAAACAATCCGGGGCGAGCCGCTCCCAGTCCGGATTCGTGGGTGCCGGCCATGGGGTGGCTGCCGACAAAATGGATCCACAGACCCTGGGCAGCGGGCACAATCGGCGCCTTTACCGAGCCCACATCCGTAACCACCGTATTGGGGGACAAGAAGGGCACCAGCCGCTCCAAACTCGGCACGATCCGATCTAGGGGTGTGGCAATGATCACCAAGTCCGTTTCTGCCCATGGGGCGATCGCCTTGGGATCCGTAGCCGCCTCAGCTACCAAACCTAGTTCCTGGGCACGGCTGCAGGTCTGGGGGTTCCGACTTAGGCCCCAGAGGGCAGGCGTACCCTGCGCCGCAAGGTCGTAGGCAATGGAGCCGCCGATGAGCCCGAGACCGACAATCCCAATCCCCATTAAAAATGCCGCAGATCGATGCCCGCTTCCTTGGCAAACTGGGAGATGCCTTTTTTCTCTAGGGACTTAATTGCGCGGGTGGAAAGCTTCAGGGATACAAAACGGTTGCCTTCCGGCCACCAAATCCGCTTTTGCTGTAGGTTGACGTGCTGCAGGCGCTTGTTGCGCTTGTGGGAAAAAGAAATCGAAAAAGCATTATTGGCTTTTTTGCCGGTCAATTGGCAACGACGGCTCATGGGAATACTCCAAAAAATTACGCGCGGAGATTCATCATATCGGATCGGCCCCCGCGGCTCAAGTTGGAGGGTTAGGTTGGCGTAGCCGCAGATAGGCTTCGAGGGTTTGAACCGCCATGGGGCCAGCAACGCTGCTGCCACCACCCCCGGCATTTTCACCGAAGGCGGTAATCACAATTTCTGGCTTTTCATAGGGAGCGTAGAGGGTAAACCAGGCATGGTTGGGGCGATCGCCATCTTCGGCTGTTCCCGACTTGCCGGCGATCGCCACGGGCAGGGATCCTAGCCCCGCCGCGGTGCCAATCTCAAAGACTGCCCGCATAGACTGCTGCAGGGCCCGAACCGTATCCGGCTTCATGGTGAGGGAACGCCGCCACTGACGCGCCTTGGCATCTTCAAGATTGAGGTGGGGGCGTACCACATACCCCCCGTTGGCCACAATTGCCGACATCACAGTTACCTGCAAGGGGCTAGCTTGCACATCCCCCTGACCGATGGACATGTTGATGGTGTTGCCCGCGTACCAGGGTTCCTTAAGCACCTTTAGCTTCCATTCGGGGTCGGGAACTGTGCCCCTTTCCTCCTCGGAGGCTAGCTCAATGCCGCTGGCAGTGCCAAAGCCATACTTGCGGGCCCATTCGGCTAGGGTACGCTCGCCTACCCGTTGCCCCACCTGGCCAAAGAACGTGTTGCTGCTGTAGGCCATCGCCTCCCGGAAGCCAATGGTGCCAAAGCCAGCGCGATTGTGATCCCAAAACTGGAAGCCACCGATGTCTAAATAGGGGTAGGTACCCAGGAGATCGTTGGGACTGAACTTGCCCGACTCCAGCCCAGCAGTCATGGTGACAACCTTGAACGTGCTTGCGGGGGGATACACTTGCAGGGTGCGGTTAAGAAAGGGACGTCCCGAAGATTGCAATTTTTGCCACGCTGCCGCCGAAACCCGCCCCGAAAAAATATTGGGGTCGTAGGTGGGGTAGCTGACCATAGCCAATATTTCGCCATTCTGGGGATTGAGGGCCACGATGCCACCACGGCGATCGCCCAAAATCTCGGCTGCCGCCTGCTGCAACGCCCGGTCAATGGTTAAGCGCACCGCTGTGCCTGCCCGGGGCAGTTTTTGCCCCAGAACCCGTACCACCTTGCCGAGGGCATCGACCTCGACCTGTTCCCCGCCCCACGATCCGCGCAGTTGGGATTCAAAAGCTGCCTCTGCCCCCATTTTGCCCACGATATCCCCGAGGCGGTAGGCTTTCTCCCGGGGGATGGTGCCCGCATCTCGCCGCCGCTGGGTTAGCTCGGTTTCCGTGATTTCGCCGGTGTACCCCAAAACATGGGCCAAAAGTGCCCCATCTGGGTAGTGGCGCACCGACTCCGGCTCCACCCGTACCCCCGGCAGCTCCTGGTGGTGTTCCATCAGTAGCGTCACTTGCTCAGGCTTGAGTCCAGTTCCAACCCGCACCAGCATCGGTGAGTTGTAGCCTTCCCGTTCCAACTTAGCCGTGAGATCGGAAACGCTGACGTTCAGGAGCGGTGCTAGACGGCTTAGTACCTGCTGCCATTGATCTGGTGGCTGGGCAACGGGCCAAAGATATACACCATGGGAAAGGCGACTCGTGGCCAAAATCTTCCCGTTGCGGTCTAAAATTCTTCCCCGCTCCGGAGCTTTAGGTACCAGACGAATGCGGTTGTTTTCGGCTAGCTGGCGGTGGCGATCGCCCCGAATAACCTGTAGGTAGGCCAGGCGGCTGCCCAAAATGCCCAGCAGCATCACCACGCACACAAGGGCCAGAGCCACGACCCGCCAACCACGCCCAACGGTGCGATCGCCTTTTTTCGGCTTACCCTTGGGAGTCTTGGGGCGGGGGGGGCGTTTTAGTGTAACGGCCATAGGCTGGGGGCCAAAATTTAGCGACAGCTAGGACTATCTAAGCATAATTGACAATGCGGGCGAAACCCACCGGATCGAGGCTGGCCCCCCCCACCAGTACCCCGTCCACCTCGGGCTGGGCCATGATGGCATCAATATTATCGGGCTTAACCGAACCCCCGTACTGAATGGTGACATCGGGGGTAGGCAGGTGCTGCCGGATCAACTGGGCAATGCGGTTGGCCTCCGTTGGCTCGCAGGTGTCGCCCGTGCCGATCGCCCAAATGGGTTCGTAGGCCACAATAAGCTGCTGGGCATCAACCCCGTCGAGATCCTGGGTTAACTGGGACAAAATCCAGGATTCGGTCTGTCCTGCGTCGCGCTGGGCCTTGGTTTCCCCCACACAGAGAATGGGAGTCATGCCGTGGCTCTGGGCGGCCCGCAGCCGCTGGTTCACAGTTGCCTCAGTTTCGCCAAAATAGTGTCGCCGCTCGCTGTGTCCGACAATCACGTGACGAATGCCCAATTCCACCAACATGGGCGGGGCAATTTCGCCGGTAAAGGCACCAACCTCGGACCAGTGCACGTTCTGAGCACCAACATAGAGACGCAGGTGGTGGGACTGGGGTAGGGCAGCCTGCAATACACCGAGGGCCGTAAAGGGGGGGCAGAGAACGATGGTTTTCTCGGTGAGGGGAACCCGAGCGTGGTCCGCCGTCAGGGTCAGGTGGGTGTAAAACTCAGCGAGGTAGTGCTTGGATTCCGCCTGAGTTTTGTACATTTTCCAATTGCCAGCGATCGTCGTGGTACGCAATGCCCGTACTCCCCTAGGATGGTTTTTGTGCTTTATCAGTGTACATGATCGCCCCTTCACTCACGGCGCTCCAGTCCACCTTGGATGCGGGTCACGGGGGAGGGTGTGTCTGTCCAATTGAAGTCGCTGAGCCGGAAGAGCAGTTCCCCAATGCCCTGATTGGGGTTGTAGCGCACAATGACCGCATAGGTGCGGCGATCGTATTGCAGCGTGTAGACCGCATCGAATAGCTGCCCGGTGGTTAGGTTCCAGCTTTGCTGCACCCCAAAACGCACCGGGCCGTAGATCTGCTGCAAAATGCTTGCCGTCAGGATTTGGGTGTCGGCAATGCGATCGATGAAGAAGGGGGACTGCCCCGCAACAAGGGTTTGGGTGTAGGCCAGGTTAAAGCTTGTGAAGTCCAAAACATCCCGGGCAAAGTTGCCCAAGGTGCCGATCAATCCCACCGTACCGGCGATCGACCCCTGACTAGCACCGTTGGTGTAGTAGGAGTAGGCACCGCTGAGGCTGATGTAGGCCTCAACGCCAGGGGTGATCGGCTGAGGACTGTACCTGAGTCCGGTATCCCGCTCAGCGGGTAGGGGTACCCCTTGCACCAAGGGAAAGCCTCGGCTCAGCACCGCTGCCCCCTGCACCCGACCCAGGGTTCCCAGGGTTGCGGGCGTCAGATCCCCCCGTTCGGCGTTGATCAACTGTACCCCTGCTAGGACATTGAGAAAAATCCCCGTATCGCCCAGGGGACGGGTAGGGGAGAGCACCGTGGCACTCACGGAGTTGTTGACATCCTGGAAGCCGAGGGAGCCGTTAAAGATGCGATCGCGAAAGGCATACTGGGCTACGAGGTCAAAATCTCCCAGGGGAAGCTGGTAGGCGGCATTAAATCGCAATTGGCTGTCGAGGCGAGAGAAGTCTAGTCCAGCCAAATTGGCCCGCACCGATAAATTTTGGCGATCGCCGAAGGTGCCATCCAAGTTGGCAACCAAACCAACGATGTCGAAGCTGAGGGCACTGCGCTGCCCTTCAAAAGCCCGCTGCAACAGAATCTGGGGCGACAGCTGAAAGCTGAGATTGGGTTCCGTAAGAACATCGAAGCTCTGCTGGTAGAACAGCCCGCCGCGATCGGTGCGGTCAAACCCCAGTAGCGCCGGTACTTGGCGCTGAAACCGGTCGATCAAAACACTATTTACGGGCACGGGTAGGGAAAACTGCTGGTCAAAGACCAGGGTGGGCGACTCCGCCTCAAGGCGACCCTGTCCCGGTGCCACTGGCTTTAAAGTCGCCCGGGGGGTTACCAATTCCAACTCCGGTGGCGTGAAGGGGTCGTTGGTGACCCGGAGGTTGGTGGCGGTCCACACCTCTCCGTCAAGGGTTAAGGTGTCCGCCGTAAAGCCCAGGCGGCGCACCTCCCCCCGATTGCCCTGGGAGCCAATGACCGACACCACAATCGAGCTTGGGGCCGTATCGGCCGGTAGGCGGCTGGCCTCACTACGGTTGAGGGTACCCAAATTGACGCTTCCCCGGGCTTGGGTGACGGTGCCCTGCACGGTGCGGTAGTTATAGGTAAGGCGATCGCCCCGTAACTGCTGATCCCCCCGCACAAAAAAAACCTGCCCTTCAGCCACGGTTTCCTGGGTCGCCAAGTTTAGGGTTACCCGTTCCGATTGCAACTGGGAGCCCCGAAAGCGCACGGTCACGTTTCCCGTCACCGTAAAAACCTGGGTGCGGGTGTCATAGTCCTGGCGATCGCCCGTAATCGTGACCTGTTCCCCCGGCACAGCTGGAGCCTGGGGAGGAGCAGGCGGTGGTGGGGTAGGATCCGAGGGCTTGGGCAGGGGGATTTGCTCCGGTTTGACTGGCCCCACTTGGGAGAGGCGAATGCTTCCCAGAATGCCCAACTGCTCGATGGGAAAGGTTTCTAGGGTCTGCTGCACATGCTTGGCTATGCGTATCGACTCCGCTCCGCGAATTTCGCGAACTAGAGCGGTCGGTGGTGGTGGCAAAGCAGGCATCGACATAGGCAAATTGTAAAAGCAATTGCTGAAAAATCATGTCTGATTGGCAAATTTGCCGTGTCCGTAACTTTTTTGGTTAGAATATCGTCCGAAGATGCCATCTTCACAAGAGTGTACTTTTGCTGTGATGAACGTTTCCTTTTTTCGAAGCATCGCCTTCGCTGCTCCAGTCCTTGCCCTATTGCTCAACGTTGCCCCTGTCGGGGCGCGGGATCCCTTCCGCACCAACAATCCGCGCCCCATTGGTAACGAAACCCGTAAAGCCTTCGATCTCCTATTTCGCGACGGGAATTTCCCCCAAGCTGTCCGCCAACTCGATGTGGCGCTGCGCCGGGAAGCCAACGACCCCCTGCCCCAGGCACTGCGGGCCGCCGTTGCCTTCATCCGTGAAGATTTTATCGATATGAAGGTGTATAGCGATCGCACCCGAGATCGGGCCCAGAACCTGCTTAAGAGCGATCGCCTGCGTGGGCACCTCTACCTCGGCGTCAGCTACCTCATGGAAGCTGGCTACATTGTCAAAACCCAAGGGTTGACCAGCGCCCCCCGGGCCCTGCCGATCGTTCAGCGGGCCCTCGATGAACTCAACAACGCCAGTGCCATCGATCCCCGGGATCCCGAACTCAACCTGATCAAGGGCTACATGGATATGCTCATTGCCTCCGTTGTTCCCTTAGCAGATCTGGAAAGCGCCCTCACCAGCCTGCGCCAATTTGCGGCTCCAGAGCACCTCAAGTGGCGGGGCATCGCCCTCGGCTATCGTGACGCCAAGCGCCTTGACCAAGCCCTCGATGCGGTCAATCGCGCCATTGCCCTTGCCCCCAACAATCCTGAACTATACTACCTGCGGGGTCAAATCCTCTGGCTCAAGGGTGGCTCCAACCTGACCATGGCCCGCACCCAATACCTCTTGGCACTTCGCCAGTCCTCCCAAATGCCCGCCCCCCTCGTTGGGGCGATTCGCGTTGAGTGCCGCAACCTTACGGCCCTCATCAAGGGGCAGCCTGAGGAATGCCCGCGTCAGTAGATTCCTACGTGGTATGCTGTCGTTCTGGCAAAAATGAACCCAAAACTTATTGTCAATTGCTGAACTTTTAAGCTAGCTTGAGTAAAGCCGCAATTGGTGACCCACTATGTAGCAGTGATGGTAGAAGTGATTTTGTGAGAGAGCAGGACATGAGCACGAATAACCGGGTACGGGTCTATGAACTATCGCGTGAGCTTGATGTTGACAACAAAGACGTCATGGCCGCCTGCGAGCAACTGAATATCTCGGTTAAGAGCCATAGCAGCACAATTACAGAATCTGAAGCAAGCAGCGTCCGGCAAGCCCTTCAGGATCGGAAACCCTCCCGAGATGGGGAAGAATCCCTGAAAGATAGCTCTAAGGATTCAGCCAAGGAAGGATTGGAAGCCAGGGAAAAGGCTGCCAAACAACAAATCCTGGCTGTTAGTAAGCCTGCCCTGCGACCCCTTTCCCCCCCTCCTACCCCCGAGCCCAAGCCCGCTGCGAGTCCGCTCAAGCTGCGAACCAAGCCCACGGAATCGCCCGAGCCCACACCGCCCCAGCTCAATCCTGTCTCCCTTACCCCAGTTTCTCCCCCTCCGGAAACCCGGTTGGCTCCGAAACCCCCTGAGGTGAAGCGGCCGGCACCCATGCCTCCTGTTCGGACGCCGCGGGCAGCAGCCACCGAAGCGCCCCGCCCCGTAAAGCCAGCAACCCCCGTGAAGCCCCTACGCCAAGAGCCTAGGGTGGAAGCACGTCAAGAACCCGGGGAGCGGCAGCGCACTCCTGCACCTGCACCACCGATTCGCAAGCCCGTCAAGGATGCGGTACTCATCGAGCGGGGGATTACTGCACCCCACGAGCCGCCCCATCCCACCCGGGC
>DBAX01000084.1 GCA_002291895.1 Cyanobacteria bacterium UBA999 | reverse complement strand
GGGGTGGGGCGGCGGGCAATGACGTAGTTGGTGAGGCAGAGATGGTTGATCGGGGGTAGGGGGGCCAGGCAGCGGTTGATCAGGGGAGCGAGTAGGGGCAGGGGTTTGGGGCAGAGGAAGCGCCGCCCAGTTTTAATCGGCGTGTAGCCTGAAATGGCCACAAGATTGAGGACATCTCCCATGGAGAGCCAGTTTTGGGGTGGCTGGGGTTGGCGCAAACCTACCCACTCGGCGGCCTTTAACAGTCCTTCCCAAAGGTAGTTATGAAAAACAAGGAGTAGGCGGGTGCGGCGATCGCACAGGGGAGCGAGGCATTCGAGCACCGTTTGAATGTCGCGCAAGTATCCCAGAACGCCGCTCAGGAGAATGTAGTCTAGGGGGTGATCGCCGGGAAGGTCGGCGGGGGTAAGTTGGGTGGCTTCCATTGTCAAAAAATGGAGCTCGGGGCGGTGGGCGTATTTTTTCTGGGCGATCGCCGTCATTGTGCCAGCAAAATCAATGCCTATGCCTAGGGCTGGCTCCAGGGATGCGAGGAGATCTCCGGTGCCGCTGCCAATCTGCAGGATTTGGCTTTGGGGCGGAATCAGGAACTGGTGCAGGCGTTCGAGATCCCGGTAGTAGTAGCGATTGCGGCGGTGCCAGCGGTCGAGGTCAGGGGCGATCGCCTCAAAGTAGGGCTTTAGGTCAGCGGTCATAGGAGCTTGGTTGCGTCTCCCCATTCAAGCACAGGCGGGGACAGTGCCCACTAGGGCTGCAGGAGATTCTGTCGTGACGCGAGGCGGGCTCGACCGGAGGTGGCCCATTCCTGTAGGGTACGGATTTCCTGCTGAGCAGTTTGGGCTAGGGGCACAATTTGACTGGCCGCTTCGAGGATATCTTCGGTGGTAAAGTCCCGGTTTTGGCTGAAGCCGAGGTGCATGGCTTCAATGATGGCTTGCTCCAGCTCTGCCCCAGAAAAGTTGGGGGTTTCGTAGGCTAGGCGGGACAGATCGTAGCTGCGGAAGGAACTTGGGCGATAGCGTTGCAAGTGCACCGTGAAGATTTCCTCCCGCTCGGCTTGGCTAGGCAATCCCACAAAAAATAATTCGTCGAAGCGTCCTTTGCGGAGCAGCTCCGGGGGCAGGGAACGGACATTGTTGGCGGTAGCGACCACAAATACGGCGGATTCTTTTTCGGCGAGCCATGTCAAAAAGGTGCCAAAGACGCGACTGGCGGTCCCCGCGTCCCCCCGCCCCTCCAGTCCGGCAAACCCCTTGTCGATCTCGTCAATCCACAGCACGCAGGGGGCGATCGCCTCGGAAAGCTGGATCATTTGCCGGGTGCGGGATTCACTTTCGCCCACCAGCCCCCCAAACAGCCGCCCCACGTCAAGCCGCAGCAGGGGCAGTTGCCAGTGGTGGGCGATCGCCTTGGCCGTGAGGGATTTTCCTGTCCCCTGAATGCCCGCGAGCAGCAACCCCTTGGGGTAGGGAATGCCATAGTGACGGGCGCGATCGCTAAATGCCCCGCCCCGTCGCAGGAGCCACTCCTTGAGATTGTCAAGGCCGCCAATATCCTGGACGTTGGTGCTGGCAGGATAAAACTCCAGAACCTCGGTCTGACGAATCGACTGCTGCTTTTCGTCCAGCAGTAGGGACACGTCGGCGGCACCCAGTTCCTGGTGATCGGCGATCGCCCGGCCAAGTACCCGCCGCAGGCGCTCCAGAGTCAGCCCTTGGGCCGCGCGAGCCAGGGGTTCCCGGGCCCCGGGATCGAGGGGGAACCGTTGCAATTCCTCGGCCAGCTCCTGGGGTGTGGGCAGGGGCACCTCCAGCACCGTTAGCACATCCCGCAGCTCTTCGGGAATGCGCACAGCCGTAGCCAAAAGCACCACGTTTTGGGCCGTAGACTTGAGGCGGCGGGAAAGGTTTTTCAACTTGCGGGCGATCGCCACGTCCTCGAGAAAGCGGTCAAAATCCCGCAGCACAAAAAGTGCCCCCTGATTCATTTTTTCCGGCAACTCTAAGGCTTGAAGGGGGTTGCGTCGCCCGAAGCCCGCATCGGTAGGATTCCCCTGATAACCCTCGACAAAATCCCAAAAGAAGATACCTCGCCCCAGGCTTTGGGCCAGTTGGCTGAGCTCCGCCTCGGTGCGCTCCTCCTCCGCAGTGACGAGGTACATCAGCGGATAGCGGGCCCGCAGCAGCAGGTTCATTTCTTGCCAAAAATTAGCCATTAGGTTCGCCCATCCTTACACCGACCCACCTCCCCACTCTATCGCAGATAAATCTGGCAGCGGTGATAATTAACTGCCAAGGTTGGGTAGTATTTAGCTTACTCAAATCCCCGTAACCCAAAGCATAGGGTGTTCGCCATGAAAGCAGTAAGGCTCAACCTCGAAGATCGCAACTCTTGGCACAAGTTTCAGCACGTGCTAGTGAGCTTAGCCTCCGATTATATCGACCTGCTCGCAGCCGAGCAAACCGAGTGTTGTCTTCAGCAGCAGGTGCTTACCCTTACATTTACGCTGGTGGATCAGGTTCAGGGCGATCGCCATCCCCGTCTGAACGAGTTTACCTACGCCCTAGAGCAGTTTTTCCGCCGCCGAGAATTTATGGGCGTGCGCCGAGTGCAGTTGGAATTTTTTACTGCCCACCTCGAAACGCCCGTTTGTACCCACCAATTTACCGTCCCCTACATTCCTGCCGGTGCCGTAGCTGCCAATGCCCCCCGCGCCGTAGCCCGCGCGACGGGCCGCGCCAAGGGCAATTTGGTGACCCGACCCCTTGGAGCACTGTTTCGCCGTGCCAAAGCCTGGTTGCTCGATCCCGAAACCGCCCGCCAAGCTCGGGCAGCAGGTCGGTTGACCGCACGGGATCCCCGTGGTGCCCTGGTTGGCGCTAAGAATTTCGCTGTGGGTACGATCTCCCAAGCCGTCAACTGGATCGATACCTTTGATTGGGAATCCTGGAGCCGCGATCGCCTAGAGCAGCAAAAGCGTCGCCATCGCCGCAATCTGTTTAAGGCGGTCATCGAAGATACTCTGATCGTTCTGTGTTTGGCCATTGCCTTCTACTTTGGTGCCGATTACCTATCGGGCCCGACCCTGAATGTTGCTGCAATGCCCCAGAGCCATTACGAGCGCTTCTTTGACAACGATCGCTACCGCTGCGGCAATCCCGGTATGACCCGCAAAAATTACCTTTGCCTCAAAAAGGGAATGCCCTACGAGCAGGTAGCCCAAATCTTGGGACAGGAAGGTAAACCCATTGCCCTCGATCCTCAGTTTGGCGATCGCGCTGTGATCATCACCTGGTCCAACAGCCGTGGCGGTGCCATGAATGCCACCTTTGATGGCAACCGTCTGGTAGCGAAGGCTTACACGGGCATTCAATAATTAGCTGGGGCAATTGTTAGATTTACTCCTGAAGCGAAATTAGGGGCATCTGGGCAGCAAAGCCGAGATGCTTCCAAGCGGCAGGAGTTGCCATTCTCCCCCGGGGTGTCCGCTGCAGGTAGCCAATTTGCAGCAAATAGGGCTCGTAAACTTCCTCAATCGTTTGGGCATCTTCGCCCGTAGCCGCGGCCAGGGTATCCAAACCCACGGGCCCGCCCCGAAACTTTTCAATCATCACACCGAGCATCTTGCGGTCGATCCAATCGAGCCCCTTGGGATCCACTTGGAATAGCTCTAGGGCCGCTTCGGCGATCGCCCCCGTAACGGCTCCTGTGCCCTTCACTTCGGCATAATCCCGGACGCGCCGCAGCAGGCGGTTGGCAATGCGGGGGGTGCCACGGGAGCGGCGGGCAATGGCTAGGGCTCCTGGGTCATCGATGGGCACCTGCAGGCACAGGGCGCTGCGATGGACAATCTGGCATAGTTCTGTCTCGTGGTAAAAGCGCAAATGTTGCACGAAGCCAAAGCGATCGCGCAGCGGTGAAGACAGAGCCCCAATGCGGGTAGTGGCACCGACAAGGGTGAATTTTGGCAGCGTTACACTGCGGATCCGGGCCGCCTGCCCCTTGCCAATGGTGATATCGAGACGAAAATCCTCCATTGCGGGGTACAGAATTTCCTCGGTGACCTTGGGCAAGCGGTGGATCTCATCGACGAACAGCACCTCCCGAGGGTGGAGGGAAACCAACAATCCGGCCACATCCCGGGGGCGTTCGAGGGCGGGAGCCGTGGTTACATGGCAGCGCACCCCCAACTCGGCGGCAATGATCAGCGCTAGGGAGGTTTTACCCAAACCGGGCGGGCCGTAGAGCAACAGATGATCTAATGCCGCTTGACGGGACTGGGCCGCGGCGATCGCAATGGTTAAAAGATCCTTGAGTTCCTGCTGGCCCACGTAGTCCTCTAGATGCTGGGGACGAATGGGGCGTTCGCCCGGTTGGCTAGGGATCCGATCTTGCTCCTCGTCGGGCAGGGCTGTGGCAGTCAGCAGCGATGGCGGCGAGGAGTGGGCATCTTTTGAGGAAATAATTGCCATGCTACAGTCGTAGGAATTCCATATCCCCACAGTTTACGTTAGAAAACTATGCCCCGCTCCCAGCGTAACGACAACTTTGTTGACCAGACCTTTACCGTCATTGCCGACACGATTTTGAAGCTTTTCCCCGCTAGCCAGCGGGAGAAGGAAGCCTTTGCCTACTACCGCGATGGTATGTCTGCCCAGGGAGATGGGGAATATGCCGAAGCCCTCGCCAACTACGAAGAGGCCCTCAAGCTAGAGGAAAACAACTACGATCGCAGCTACATTCTTTACAACATGGGACTCATCCATGCGAGCAATGGCGATCACGACCGCGCCTTGGACTACTACCAACAGGCTGCCGAACTCAATCCGCGCATGCCCCAAGCCCTAAACAACATGGCGGTTATTTTTCACTACAAGGGCGAGCAATCTGCCGATGAAGAAACTGCTAACCAGTTCTTCGATCTGGCCGCCGATTTTTGGATTCGGGCGATCCGCCTTGCCCCCAATAACTACATTGAGGCCCAAAATTGGCTGAAAACTACCGGTCGCGCCGATATTAATCAGTTTTTCTAAATCTTCTAGAAAGTTTTCTAGCGCATATTCCATTATTCCTTTGAGCGGCGCTTCGCAACGATTGAGAAGCGGTGATATGTTTCCCTGCTCAAGGTAAAGGCGAAGGATCCCTAACATCCAGTAGATTTAGAGCAATCAGAAAATGGCATTTTCGGAATTGATAAGCATTCGTCCGTTATGCGCCACGGATCCTGCGCTTTTAGAGAACTTATTAACGGTCTTTGGCGCGGCATTCGGTGATGCGGATACCTACAACTCCCAGCACCCCAGCCGTGACTACCTAGAGCGTCTGCTTGCCAGTCCTTACTTCATAGCCCTTGTCGCCCTAGAACAGGGAATCGTTATTGGCGGCCTTGCTGCCTATGAGCTGCAGAAGTTTGAGCAGGAACGGAGTGAAATCTATATCTATGATTTGGCAGTCGCAGCCACCCATCGCCGCATGGGGATTGCCACCGCCCTAATTAACGAACTCCAGAAAATGGCAGTCTCCCGAAACGCCTACGCCCTATTCGTTCAAGCAGATATTGAGGATGCTCCGGCGATCGCCCTGTACTCCAAGCTCGGTCGTCGGGAAGAAGTGCTCCACTTTGATATTGCTGTTCCCCAAAACTCGCCAACAGATTCCTAGGCTCGTCTCCGCGATGGGCATCGGGATGGCGATCGCCTTTTTGGTACTTTTGCGACCCCACGTCCAACCATTGCCATCCACTATGGACTTACGCACTCCGTGCGCTCCCATAACCCCCTGCACGTTGCCGCCCATGAATGGAAGTTGCTCTTTGTCGATATCCAGAAATGTCGCACCTGGGGCGATCGCCTCCTTCTCTTGGTGATGCCGCCCGAGTGGTTTGGAGAGCATGGCACTGCCAAGGAAAGAAACTTTTACCCTGCATCGAAAAGACAAGTGGCTGACGCAAATCTTGAGTAAATCTTAAGCACACCGCCGTGCCACCGCCTATAATCGGGATGTTGCACTGATTGAGCATGGTGTCCTTTACCTTTGCGATCGCCTCAGATCTCCACATTGCCGTACCGGAGACGGTTTGGGAGCACCCACAGCGGTTTCATTTGGTCGAATTCAGCATTCCCGTATTCGAAGCGGTTCTTGCCGACTTGTCCACCCTCTCCCTCGATTGCCTGCTCATCCCGGGCGACCTGACCCAGCATGGGGAACTCGCGAACCACCAGTGGCTAGCCCACCGGTTGCAACAGTTGCCCTACCCTGTCTACGTCATTCCCGGCAACCACGATGTGCTCAATCCCGCCCAGTGGTCGGACTTCGCCACCATCTATGCCCCCTTTGGCTTGCAGCACAGCCGACCGGAGTGGCTCTATTACGCGGTGGATGTAACCCCAGAGATTCGCCTCATTGCCCTCAACTCCAACCAGTATGACGACCATGGCGGCGTATACGGGGCTGTGGATGACAACCAACTAGCTTGGTTGGAGCGCACCCTGCAGCAACCGGCTCCGCCCCTGACCTTGGTTATGATTCACCACTGCGTCCTAGAGCATTTCCCCGGACATCAAGTCGGTTTTGGGCACCGCTACCTCCTGCACAACGGTAGCCGCCTCTGCAAGTTGCTGCGCAACTACGGTGTGCAGGTGATTTTCAGCGGCCATCTGCACGTCCAGGATGCGGCTCGCTGCGATCGCACCGGGGTTTACGACATTGGCACGGGTTCTCTGGTCAGCTACCCCCATCCCTATCGGTTGTGCCACTACGATGGCCGGCACCTAGAGATGACCACCCGTCACATTACGGCGGTGCCCGAATGTCCCAACCTCACCGAGTATGCCAAGGAATGGATGGGCGATCACTCCCTGCCCTTTGTCCTAAAGATGCTCTCCCGGGCCCTGCCCGACGTCGATCTCAGCCCTTGGTACCCGCAACTGCGCTACTTTTGGGCAACCATCGCCGCTGGAGATGCCGACTTTCAGTTTCCAGAGGTGCCGGAACAGGTCAGAATATACCTAGAGTCCTTTGGCGATCGCCCGCCTGCCGACAACCAACTCACCCTAAGCCTATGGAACTAAGACCCGTAGCCGAACTGCTAGCCGCCCTCAAAAGCGAGGAGGAGTCCGTCCGCGACCAAGCCACCGAAGACCTCTGGCAGCATTGGTTCATGCAGAAAGGGGTAGTCGGCCTCGAACTCCTCAACCGCAGTCAAACCCTCCTGGAATCTGGGGATACCCAGGCAGCCCAAAAACTTCTCAACCAAGTTATTCGGGAGCAGCCCGACTTTGTGGAAGCCTGGAACCGCCGGGCGGTACTGTACTACAGCCTCGGGGAATACCGCCGGGCCATTCAAGATTGTCAAAAGGTCTTGCAGCTAGCCCCCTATCACTTCGGGGCTGCCCATGGCATGGGGCTTTGCCACGCTGCCCTCGGCAATTATTTGGACGCCATTAAGGCTTTTCGGATTGCCCTTGAAATTCAACCCCACGCCCTGATTAACCAGAAACTCATCCTAGAGTGCACCGCCATGCTGACTTAAGAATCTCCCCGATTGCGGGTGCGGGGCATGGCTGCCAATCTTAATATTGTGCAAGAAACTACCTGAAGTCTCCCATGTTGTCATCGACTCTCGGACTCCTGTTTGGCATCGGGATGCTCTTTTGGACCAGTCTTTCGGCGCAATTGCCCGTGATTCCGCTCTACGTGCAAAGCCTGGGGGGAGATACCCAAGCCGTTGGCGTGGTGATGGGTTCCTTTGCCATCGGTTTATTGCTGTGTCGCTCCCTGTTGGGGCGACTCTCCGACCAGCGCGGCCGGCGACTCGTGATGCAAATTGGGCTGACGGTGGGTTTGGTGATGCCCCTCTACTATGCCCAGGTGCACGCCATCCCGCTGCTGCTTTTGGGACGGGCTATCCACGGCATTAGCGTCGCGGCCTTCGCCACGGGCTATGGGGCGCTGGTGGCGGATCTGGCCCCCGTCGGACGGCGGGCGTCGATCATTGGCTACATGAGTATGGTCAACCCCATGGGTCTGGCGTTGGGTTCCACCCTGGGGGGCTGGATGGAGCAGGTGCTTGGCTTTGGCAACGTGTTCCACTTGGCGGCGAGCTTGGCGGCCCTGGGGCTGGGTTTGACCATGGCGCTGCCGGTTTCCCGCCCGCAGGGGAGCGATCGCCTGCAAAATTCTGGTTCCCTCTGGGAAGTGCTGTGGCAACAGCGGGTGCGCACCCTGGCCCTAGTGCTGTTTATGATCGGGATGATTTTTGGCAACCTCAGCGCCTTTCTGCCCCTGGCGGTGAAAAACTTGCAGCTAGAGTTCAACACGGGGCTGTTTTATCTGATGGCGGCGATCGCTGGGGTGATGATGCGCCTAGCCACGGCGAAGGTGGGCGATCGCTACGGCCGAGGGCTTTTTGTCACTGTCGGGCTGTGCTTTTACATTGCCTCCATGGTCACCTTGTTCTATGCCCGCAGCGTTCCCGAACTTTTGCTGGCGGGGATGCTCGAGGGGATTGGCGCTGGCGTTACCGTACCGGCAATTATGGCCCTAATCGCCGATCGCAGCTACAGCAACGAGCGGGGGCAGTTATTTGGCCTGTCTTGGATGGGCTTTGACCTAGGCCTCGCCGTGGCCGCCCCGACCATGGGTCGCCTCGTGCAGTTTATCGGCATCACCCAGGGCTTCCTGCTAATGGCGGGGTTGGGACTGGCGGGATTAGCCCTTTTTTGTACCCAGTCCAACGCCGATTGGCGCCACTCCCTCCGGTTTGCCACCGGCCGCGGCAAAGATGTCTATGCCCTTTAGGACGGGGTTCTAGGTAGCTTGGGGGAGAAACCAGGCGCTGAAGGGGGGGAGGGCCTGCCATAACTGGGCGATCGCCGTCTCAGAGGGGGTGTGGGCCGCAGGAAAGGCAATCGTAATCCACAGACAGCGCCAGTCCCGTAGCTCCTGGGTGCCCATGACCCAGGCGAGCCAGCGGCCGGGGGTTAGCGCTAAGCGCCGATGGCGGGCAAAGCGCTCCGCGGTGGCCGTAATTGCGCCATTGGGGGAGAGGCAGGCCGTACTCACTACCCGATCGCCTTTCTCGTCGCGGCGCTGAAAGTGCCCATATTCCACCTCGGGCGTTGCCACCACTGCCATTGCTGCCTGCTGCTCCGGCGGCCCAAAGCGGGACACCTCCCCCTCGGTATTGGCAAAGTAGGTGGCGGAAAGGGAAAAAGTCGATCGCTCCTTGGCTCCCGGAATCGCCCCATAGACTGCCCTAAGCTGACCATCCTGGGATGGGATGGTGGTTAGCCGCTGCCACTGGGCGATCACCTCGGGGGCCCGCAACTCCGGCAGCGGGGCCGGCGCAAAACCCGGACTAGCCAATCTCAGGGCGATCGCCACTGCTACTGCCACCAAAAAACTAATCCTCCACTGCGGCACCATGATTCCTCCCATAATGGATCCAACCCGCCGTCAAGCCGAAGGCCACGATCGCCACGGTGGCACACAGATCCGCGCCGCCCCCTTGGTGCCAAAAGTAAAAATCCGCCGCCATCGACGGCTCCGACAAAACCGCCAACAGGCACAGCCGCACCCCATTGACCCCAAGGGCAAGAACCAAGGCGGCGATCGCCAGAGCTAAACCCTGACCGAGGGATAGGGGCACCACCAGAGCCCAGCCGAGGGCCATCTTGGTCAGCAACCACAGGGGAATCAAACTCGAACACCCGCCATCGATTTCGATCGCCCCCCGAGCCAGGGTCAGCACCGTACCGGAACGCACCGCCTCAATGCCCACGAACCCCAGGAAGCCCTGGGTTAACACCGCATCGAATACTTGAAACGGCCCCATTACCCCCAAAAATTGCAGGAGCGGCACTAGGGGAATGCCCGTCAGCAGCAAGCACCCTAGGGCCAGCCGCGCCCGCCCCAGTCCCGCCCACCCACCCCAGAGCAGCGCCACCCCGG
>DBAX01000141.1:513-8401 GCA_002291895.1 Cyanobacteria bacterium UBA999 | reverse complement strand
ATCGCCTAGAGGGGGGGGATGGGCGACCGCTGTTGAATACCCCGGCGGCGGCCGCTGCCCTGACCCTCTGGCAGGATTTGGTGCGTTCCCGGACGGCACTGCTTTCGGCCCCGGAACGGGGCTATGAGGAGGACAATTTTTTGGCCGGGCGCGTGGCGATGCAGATCAGCGGCTCCTGGGCCCTGGGGTTTATGGAGCAGCAACGGCGGCAGCGCCCTGGCTTTGACTACGGCGTGATGCCTATTCCGGTGCTAAAAAATTTGGCAACCACCTTCGGCGGCGACAACCTGTTTTTGTTCCGTTCCCAACCCCAGCGGGAGCAGGCAGCCTGGCAGTTTATGGAATACGTGATGGGGCAGCGGTTTCAGACCCTATGGGCGCGCCAGACGGGGTTCTTGCCCATCAGCATCCCGGCCCAACAGAGCCCGGACTACCAAAAATACATCAACGGGCTGCCTGCGGGCTCGATTTTTTTGCAGCTCATGGCCGCTGGGCGATCGCGCCCCCTCGTGGCCAGCTATCCCCGCATTTCCGAACATTTGGGAAGGGCCATTGAAGCGACGCTGTTGCAGCAACGCGCTCCTGCTGCTGCCCTAGAAGAAGCCCAGCAAAGCCTGGATCTAGCCCTTGAGGGGTTACGGTAGCTGCCAAAATTGGGCTCTGGTTCGCAGCCAGCCCGACTGGCGCAAACGCTCCAAGCTCTGACTCAGGCGCTCGTGGAGGGGGAAATAACCAAGACCGCGGGGCATGGCGATCGCTAGGGAATGGCTGCCAATGGGCGCTAGGGTGGTGTACGCCGGGTTCGCGGTGAGCCACTGGTGCACGGCCAGGTGATCGGCAGCAAAGGCGGTAACGTCCCCCCGGGTAAGGGCAGCGAGACCTTCACTGTAGGAGTCCACCGCTACGGTTTTTGCCTGGGGATGGTGGAACTGCACCATGGCAATGGCACTGGAATGACGCAAAACCGCGATGGTATCTGGGGGCGCAGGGCGCGATCGCGGTACTATGACCACCGTTGACGCCACATAGTAGGGGGGAGAAAAAGTAACCACCCGGCTGCGGTTGCGGGTCAGGGTCACTTGGGCGATCACCACATCGACCCGCCCTTCCCAGAGGGCATCAAACCGCTCGCCATTGCCAAGGGGCACCAATTCAATTTTGCGGGCATCGCCAAGCAGCTCTTGGGCTAGCTGTCGGGCTAAATCAATTTCAAAACCTTCTAGGACATCGCTAGAGTTGCGAAAACCCAGGGGAGGGAGGTTATCCTTGACCCCCACAACAAGGCGATCTCTCCGCTGAATCACGTCCCACTGGGCTGCTGTTGAACCTACGTCCAACCCCAGAGCCCCAACAAGTCCAAGGAAGCATCCTAGGACAGCCCAAGGGCGGATCATACTGCCTGTTCGAGGTGCGATCGCCCAAATCGGGACAGGGAGTAGCTGCGCGTGTGCATCCGTCGAACCCGCTCAATCGTCTGCTTCAACTGCTTGCGGCGTAGTTCCTTCCGCACTTGATCGATGCCCATAAGGATGTCCATATTCGTGCTGCTCTTTTTCCACTAATAAACTTAGCAAATTGTCCACAAATTCGATAGGGCGGCGCACCATTGAGAACAGCAACTCCTCCAACTGCACTTCCTCGGGGGTCGGCTCCCGCACCGTGCGAAAGAGTTCCCGGGCTTCGTTAAAATCTATGACAAAACTATGGGAAGGATAGCCCTCAACCAACTGCCCAATGGTTTTTTCTAGGGTGGGGTTGAGCCGCAGCCCATACTCGGAGGCAATTTGCATCGCCCGGTTCATCTCTCCGAGTTTGAGGGGGTCGATCTGGCTGCTAATGGGAGCAAGGAGTTCCACGGCCATGTGGCTGGCCAAATCCGCCGCTGTACGGGTGGTAAAGGTAGGTTGGCGGCGGCTGAGAATCGACAGCAAATAGTCTTCAAACAGCAAAATGGCTTGGGCGGCAATTTCATCGAGGGCTTCATTGATGTCTAGCCCCGAGCGGGAGCGAAAGTCGTCTTCCTTAGAAACCTGGATGTCTAGGGGGCCAAGTTCGCCAAAATTGGACATCACAATTTCGTCAGCCCCGATCGCCAGCAAGGTGCCCGCACTTTTGCAAAAACCAAAAACGTAAAGGATAAAGCGATCGTACTGCTGCTGTAAAAAACGGGCCATGCGGTAGGCCGCATCGGGATCGCCCCCAAAGGTCGTGGCTACCAAAATGACGTTGGGGCGGCGCTCGGGCAGTCCCCGGATCAGGCGCATGAGGCGATCGCCGGCTCCTTCACTGATCGAGGCGCTAAAGAGAAACAGGTCAGCATCGTAGCGAGCCCGCAAACCTTCGTAAACGTACCGTAATTTATCCCGATGAAGGTGGGGCCCATAGTTGAGGTGGGTAGACATGGAAACAGCTAGGTAGGTGGGAGAAAAGCAATCAGATTGGTGGCAGTTTGCCAGGGCGCGCCGCTCGCCATAAGCTCTTGGGCCCGGGTGTAGCCCTGGTGCCAGTCGGGTACAACCCCCGCCACCCAAAGGGCGATGGCACTGTTGAGTGCTACGCACTGCTGCTGGGCTGGGGTTCCCTGTCCCTGGAGCACCTGCTGCAAAATGGTGGCATTTTCCCTGACCGTGCCCCCGCGCAGGGCCGCCAAGGGCGTTGGAGCGATACCAAAGTCCTGGGGATCGAGGGTCGTGTGGCTGATCTCCTGCCCCGATAGCACCACCAGATCGACAACGCCGCCCAGCCCCACCTCATCGAGCCCTTCCCGACTGTGCAACACCACCGCCCGCTCCCGTCCCAAAGATTGCAAGGCTCCGGCGATCGCCCCCATCACATCCCGATGGTAAACACCTAGCACCTGCATGGTCGGCTGTAGCGGATTGACCAGGGGTCCTAGAAGATTGAACACGGTGCGGATTTTGAGGGCTTTGCGAACCGGTGCTACGGCCTTCATGGCTGGATGCCAATGTGGCGCAAACAAAAAGGTGATCCCCACTTCATCGAGGGCATGGCGGATGCGATCAGGAGCGGCGGTCACATTGACCCCCAGGGCTTCGAGCACATCAGCGGAACCCGACCGGCTGGAAACCGCCCGATTGCCGTGCTTGGCCACCTTAACCCCAGCGGCGGCCACCACAAAGGCCACCGCCGTGGAAATATTGAAGGTGTCTGCCCCATCACCTCCGGTGCCGCAGGTATCGATCGCCCGCAGGGGAGAAACATCCGGTGCGCTCTGGGATAAAAGCACCTGGGCCAGGGCCGCCAATTCCGCCGCCGTCACCCCGCGACATTGCCAGGTCGCCAGTAGGGCTCCAGACACCTCTGCGGGTACCAATCCATCGAGCCAGCCAGCCATCAAGCTTTGGGATTGCGCCACCGTAAGCGGCTCCCCCGCAATGAGTTGTTTGAGAAATGCCGTCCAATCGTTCATGCTTAGGAAGCCAAAATCTGTGCCAAAGCACTGTCGATCTCAGGATACTGGAATTGGAACCCCTGGGCTAAGGCTTTTTTAGGCAAAACTTTCTGACCATCCAGCACCAAAACCGACGACTCACCCAGCAGGATCTGGAGGGCAAAGGCTGGTACCGGCACGACCGCCGGTCGCTGCACTGCCCGGGATAGGGCACGGGTAAATTCCAGATTGGTCACGGGCTGGGGGGCCGTGCCGTTGAGGGGCCCAACCACGGTTGGGTGGGTTAGGGCATAGTAAATTAGCGCTGTCATGTCCTGGCGATGAATCCAGGAAAACCACTGCCGCCCGCTGCCAAGGACGCCACCGACCCCCGCTTGAAACAGAGGAAGAATGCGCGCCAGCACCCCGCCCATGCCCAGTACGATTCCCGTTCGCAACAGCACCAACCGCGTCCCCAGTTCCTGAACCGCTGCCGCAGCCCCCTCCCACTGCTGGCACAGCTCCGCCAAAAAATCGTCCCCCGCAAAGCTGTAGTCGTCAAATTCCTTGGCCGGATCGGTGCCGTAGTAGCCGATCGCCGACCCGCTTACCATGACTTGGGGAGTAGCCTTGGCTTCCCGGAGCGCTTCTACTAGCACTTGGGTGGTCAGTACCCGACTTTGCTGCAACTCCCGCTTGCGGCGCTTTGTCCAGGGCTGGGTGGCAATGGGTTCACCAGCTAGGTTTACCAAGCGATCGCATCCCTCTAGAGCCGTCACCCAAGCTCCCAAGTGTTCTGGGGTGTAGCCCACCGCCGTAACCCGGGGGAAAAATGCCCTAGGAAAGAGCTTCTCGGCCCGGGGGCGATCGCGCACCAACAGTACCACATCTGCCTCCGGTTCCTGCCGTTGCAGAAGTTCTACCAATTGCAGCCCAATAAATCCCGTTGCCCCAGTTACCGCCGTTTTCATGCCCGCTCACTTCTCATCGCTAGGAACGATCATAGGACGGAACCGAAGAGTGCGGTAAAATAAACCCAGTTCTGAGGTTCCAGTTCCATGTCAGCTACCCCAGCTAAGACCAAGATCAAGATTTTGATCGTAGACGACGAACCCAACAACCTCGATTTGCTCCAACGAACTTTTTATCGCGATTACCGCGTCCTGCGGGCCGGCAGTGGTGCCGAAGGGTTGGAGGTACTGGCTAAGGAACCCGACATTGCCGTTGTCATCTCCGACCAGCGCATGCCTGGCATGCTCGGAACCGACTTTCTTAGCGCTGTGGCCGACCAATGCCCCGATACCGTCAGGATCATCCTCACCGCCCATACTGACGTCAGGGATCTTGTCGATGCTATCAATGCGGCCAAGGTATTTAAGTACCTCACCAAACCCTTCAAAAACGAAGAGATTGTTGCCGTCGTCCGCCAGGCGGTCGAAACCTATCAACTGCTGCGGCAACGTACCTCCGATCTGCGTAGCGACCTCCAGGAGGCGGAAGCTCGATTTCGCAAAATCTTTGAAAATGCCCTTGAAGGCATCTATCAAGCCAGCTTTGAGGGCCGGTACCTCATTGCCAATCCCATGCTAGCCCACATTCTTGGGTATCAATCTCCAGCGGAGTTGCTGCGGCGATCGACCAACATCGCCACCCAGCACTATCTCCATCCCGAAGACTATCGCCAGTTTATTGAGCGGTTGCAGCGGGAAGAGCGCATTGGCGACATTGAGGTTCAGGTGCAGTGCGCCGATGGCAAAAAGATTTGGATCCTAGAAAATGCCCAGCTCACCCGCGATGCCGAGGGGCAGGTCATCGGCTATGAGGGGACGGTTCAGGACATCACCAAGCGCAAGCGGGCCGAGCAAGAGGCCGCACTCCTGCGGGATCTGATCTTGGCTATGAGCATCTCCCGCGACCTCAATGCCGCTCTTTTTATTGCCCTGCAGCAGATTTGCGAATACACGGGATGGGAATACGGTGAAGCCTGGGTTTCCACAACGCAGCGGCAGGTGATTGCCTGCAGTCCGGCGCGCTTCTGCAATCTGCCCAACTCCGCAGAATTCTGTCAATTGAGCGATCGCCTTACCCTACCCATTGGCGAGGGCTTTCCCGGCATCGCTTGGCTCTCTAAACAGCCGACATGGCTGCTGGATATCTCCCAGGAGCCGCCGGGCTATTTTTCTCGCCAGGAAAGCGCCCTAGCCTTCGGACTGCAGGCGGGATTGGCCATTCCGGTGCAGGCGGATGGACAGGTAGTGGCGTTACTAGTCTTTTTCATGACCAAGATTGGTGATGATGCCGATCGCCTCGTGGCCCTCGTTGGGGCGATCGCTACCCAAATTGGTGTCCTGATGCAGCGCAAGCGGGACGAAGAGCAGATTCGCTTGGTGAATGAGGAATTGGCCCTCGCCCGGGATCAGGCCCTTGAAGCCAGTCGCACGAAGAGCACCTTTGTGGCCAACATGAGCCACGAACTGCGCACGCCCCTCAATGCCATCATTGGCTACAGCGAAATGCTCCAAGAAGATGCGAGCGATTTAGGAGAAATGGAACTCGTCGCCGACTTGCAAAAAATTCACCGAGCCGGAAAACACCTGCTCTATCTCATCAACGATATTCTCGACCTCTCGAAGATCGAAGCCGGCAAAATGGAACTCTATAACGAGAACTTCGACATTCAGGCCCTAATTCGCGATACGGTAACCACGATTCGCCCGCTATTAGAGAAGAATGCTAACCAGTTGGTTATTGAATGCCCCGACGACATTGGTTCGATGCGCTCCGACATCACCCGGCTGCGCCAATCGCTTTTCAACCTGCTGAGCAATGCCTGTAAATTCACCAAGGAAGGAACCATTACCGTTACTGTGGAGCGGCAGCAGCGGCGGAGTGGCGAATGGATTCAATTTGCCGTTAGGGATACCGGAATTGGCATGACTTCTGTCCAAATGGAGAAACTCTTCCAGCCCTTCACTCAGGCAGATAGTTCCACAACCCGGCAGTATGGGGGGACGGGGTTGGGGCTAGCCATTTGTCAGCGCCTCTGTCGGATGATGGGGGGCGACATTACGGTTGACAGTGAATTCGGTCAGGGTTCAACTTTTACGATTTTCTTGCCCGCCCTCGCCGATCGCCTCAAAAGCTCCCTACCCATTGCTCCGGAGGATGCCACCATTATTCAGACCACGACCCCTTCCAGCATTCTCATCATCGACGATGATCCCACGGTGCATGAGGTTCTGGGGCGCTATCTGCACAAACTGGGGCTGACGGTACACATGGCCATCGACGGGGAAACGGGCGTGCAGTTGGCGCGGGAAATTCAGCCCAATGCCATCATTTTGGATGTGCTGCTGCCGGGGATGAACGGCTGGCAGGTGCTGGCAGAGCTAAAGGAAAACCGAGAAACCGCCACGATTCCGATCATTATGCTAACCATCGACAGCGGTCGGTCGACGGGCTATGCCATTGGCGCGACGGAATATTTTGTCAAGCCCATTGATCGCGATCGCCTCATTTCCGTTGTGCACTACTATCGGGAGCAATCCCAACTGGAAGCGCGGGATTTTCCGGTGATGGTGGTCGAAGATGATTTGTCCATTCGCACCATGATGCAGCGGATCCTGGAACGGGAGGAATTTACGGTGGTCTGTTTCGCCAATGGCGAAGAGGCGCTCCAGGGCTTCGAGCGTGCCGCGCCCCGCCTGATTCTTCTCGATCTATTTATGCCCAAAATGGATGGCTTCGAGTTTGTCAGTCAATTACGGCGATCGCGCACCATTGCCCCGACACCCATCGTGATTGTGACGGCTAAGGATATCTCCTCCGAGGATCGGCGAGAGTTGGATGGGCGGGTGCAAAAAATTCTCCAGAAAGGCAGCGTGAATTTCTCCGATCTATTGCGGGAGATTGCCTTTTTGCTCCAGAGCTACGGCGTGCTGGGAACTTCGGTGCCAATTAGCATCTAGGCCGGCATCTAGGAGAACCTAGAGCCACTCCCGACCCATGATCGGCTGGAGCACCTCCGGCAACCGCACCCGTCCATCGGCCTGCTGGTAGTTTTCCAAAATCGCGGTCATGGTGCGCCCGACGGCTAGGGCCGAGCCGTTGAGGGTGTGGAGGAAATCGGTGCCCTTCTTTCCCTTTTCCTTGAAGCGCAGATTGGCCCGCCGAGCCTGAAAATCCAGGAAGTTGGAGCAACTGGAGATTTCGCGATACTGCTGGGCGGCGGGGAGCCATACCTCCAGGTCGTAGCACTTGGCGGCACCAAAGCCGAGGTCGCCCGTGCACAGCTCCACCACGCGGTAGGGCAGTCCCAGGGCTTCAAGGATAGCGGCCGCATCCCGGACAAGGTGCTCGTGCTCCTGCTCCGAGGTAGCGGGATGGACCAGTTTGACCAATTCCACCTTGTGGAACTGGTGCAGCCGAATCAGTCCCCGGGTGTCGCGGCCGGCAGCGCCAGCTTCACGGCGAAAACAGGGGGTAAAGGCGCAGTGG
>DBAX01000141.1:0-215 GCA_002291895.1 Cyanobacteria bacterium UBA999 | reverse complement strand
ACAGGGGGTAAAGGCGCAGTGGTAGAGGGGCAGTTGGTCGGCGTCGAGAATTTCGTCCTGGTAGAGGTTGGTGACCGGTACTTCGGCGGTGGGAATCAACCACAGGTCATCCTCCGGACAGTGGAAGAGGTCGGCGGCAAATTTGGGTAGTTGCCCAGTGCCGACCATGGCGGCGCTATTTACCAGCAACGGCGGCAGCACTTCAACATAGCCCC
>DBAX01000046.1 GCA_002291895.1 Cyanobacteria bacterium UBA999 | reverse complement strand
AATAAAGAACACATAACAAATCACTGCACCCGACCGTATGTTAAAGTATCCGTATCATCCAAAGTTGTTGACGGCGGGTGAGTTCAACCGTTAGGCTGCAACTTTATCTGATTAAAAATCAGTAGTCCTCAAAACAAAAAAAACTTAAATTAGGATTCATATCTATAGAATGCTAGAGTCATGGCTAGAACTCATACGAGATATGGTCGATGCTTTGCAGAATACTCATCGAAAACTTGCGGAAGCCGTAAGTGATTTTCTCGAAGCATTATTAGAGTTTATAAATGCAGCTTATATATGGCTTTCAGAGGCAGCTACAGCAATATGGAATTATTTAACAACATTATTTACTCAACTCATTGAATTAGGTTTTGCTTTATTGAAGGTGAGTCTTTTTTATATACCGAGTATTGCCATGTTTACAATATATATTTCAGGAAACTCAGTCCTGTGGCTGTTTTTGGCGATTATATGGTTTGTGCTAATTACATCAATTGCTCTTTTCTATAAGAAAAGGTGGTGAGCAAGACTAAACTTTAGTAGCTTTCATTAGGATAAATTGGTACAATAGACAAGCCAAATCAAAATATCTTGTTCTGTTTAGAGGTTATAACCATGACAAATCAAGAAATTCTAAGCGAATTTTTATCTTTACCTGCTGAAGCACAGAGCCAAGTAGTCAGCCTGATCGCTTTTTTGAAACAACAGTATACATATTCTGCACCTGTTTCCGTATCATCAGATGATGACTTCATGAGTGATCCTTTTATTGGAATGTGGCGCGATCGTCAAGATTTAGATAGCACTACTTGGGTGCGAAATTTACGAGAAAGCGAGTGGTCAAAATCGCATGGCTAGTTCAACTATCGTAGATACCGACATAATCATTGATGTTGGTCGTGGTATTCCTGAAGCCGCTAATTGTCTGCAAAGGCTAAAATCAAGTTCCAGACTGGCGATTAGCGTAGTTACACAAATGGAATTAATTGTTGGCTGCACTAACAAGTCAGAGTTGCGAACGCTGGAAAAGTTCCTTCAACAGTTTGACGTAATTAGAATTGACCAGCCTATTTCAGATAAAGCGGTTGACTTGTTGCGATTGTATCGGCTAAGTCATAGCTTACTCATTGCCGATGGCTTGATCGCAGCTACAGCAATAATATACGAGTCGCCTTTCATAACCAAAAACCAACGAGATTACCGATTTATCCAGAATCTCAATCTATTACCCTATCCGTAGCGAAAAGCCTAACACTGCGTTGGAGCCGACCACTCAAAACTGATCTTTCAAGGTCAGAGATTATCTATAGCGGCTCAACTAGACCGTTACGGCTGAAATGAAGCGTCTGGGCGTTGCTCCTGTCCCCTTACCCACCGATCGCGGTCTAGAACTGCCACCGCCTATCCAGGAACTCCTTTTTGGACTGCAATTTCTGCCCGATCGCCTTTTTCAGTCCGCCGGACCCGATGCCTATCCATCCCATCGTCAGTTTTACTTCGCCTATTTGAGTGCCGATCCAGATGCGATCACCTGGGTGTTCGCCCATCCGCAAGCGATCGCCGTAGTGGTTTTTAGCATCACCCAGCAGCAGCCCTCCGCCTGGATCTTTGAGATCGAAGTGCGCCCTTTTCGAGAAACGTGGTAACGGTTATAGGAGCCCGAAATAATCCTCAACGCTGTGGCGTTGGTAAAGCATCACCTGGCGGCGACGGGAGAAACGACTCGTGACGGGGGCATCGTCTAGGATTTCGCCAACCACCTCCGGGGATTGCTGCGTTAGCTGGGCGACGGTTTCTAGGGTAAGCCATTGCTGACCAAAGCGCTGGAGCAGGGGAGCGGCTCCCAGGCTATCCATTTCACGGAAAAGTTGCTCTAGGAGCAACCAACAGGCGATCGCATCGGCTTCCGCGCGGTGGGAAGGACCAACCTTAAAGCCATAGTGCTTCACCAAATTGGGGAGCGATCGCGAGGGCAGATGGGGCAACAGCAGCCGGGACAGCTCCACCGTGCAGAGCTGGGCCCCATGGCTAAAGGGTGTTCCCTGCCGACCGAACTCCCCCTGGAGAAAGGAATAATCGAACTGAAAGTTGTGGGCGGTCAGAATGCCGGAAGTGAGCAGTTCACGGTAAGCCGGCAGCACCTCGGAGCTAGGTTTTGCCCCTTGCACCATGCTGGGGGAAATTCCGGTAAAGCGGGTGATGGAAGGGGGAATGGCGACACGGGGATCGATCAGATCGGTTTTGATCGTGCGAATTCCCTCGCTCAGGGAAGCACAAACCACAGAAATTTCGATAATGCGATCGCGCTGCCCATTGCCGCCCGTGGTTTCTAGGTCAACCACGCAAAAGGATTCTTGGCGCAGGGACTGGTAGTAATCGAGGAGTTGGCGCGACGTCAGGGAGGGCTTCATGGGATGATGGGGACACGATAGGGAGCACACCCATGGGTTTGGGACTTCGTTCTAAAATTTTAGACCTTTTAGGGAATCACCGTTCCTTCCCGACGATGGACGGTATGCTGCGCCGGTGCCGCCAACGGGGGGATCGGGTAGAAACTGTACTGGATGTGGGTGCCTCTGATGGGCGCTGGTCGCTCCAGGTATCGCGTCACCTTGAGGTGCCCCACTATTGCCTAATTGAGGCCAACCCCGTGCACAGTGCAGCTCTCAAGCGGCTCCAGGAGCGCCGCACGCAATGGCAGTACATTTTGGCTGTCGCGGGCGATCGCGATGGCACGCTCTATTTTGACGGTAGTGACCCCTTTGGTGGTCTAGCCAGCCCCACTCCGTTACCGGGACGGGACTGCCAACAACTTCCGGCGGTGCGCCTTGACACGTTGGTAACGCAACGGCACTTGCCAGCGCCATTTTTACTCAAACTCGATACCCATGGCTTTGAGGTTCCTATCCTGGAAGGGGCGCAGGAAACCCTGAGCCACACCCAACTCCTGATCGTTGAAGTCTACAACTTCACCGTTGCCCACAACAGCCTGCGCTTCCACGAACTCTGCGCGTACCTAGAAGGGCGGGGGCTTCGCTGCCTGGATTTGTTCGAACCGGTCTTTCGCCCCAAGGATGGCTGCCTATGGCAAATGGACTTGGTCTTTGCCCCTAGCTCCCACCCTTGCTTCCAGGATCGGAGCTGGGGTTGAGCCACGGTATAACCCGGCCCTGAACTGACTGGTGCCACAGGGGGGTATTGCTGGCTTGAGATTGGAGGTGCTCGCCCGTGACCACCCAGGCGGCATGGGGATCGAAGAGGATCTCCGTCCGGGGTAGGGGAAGGCCCATGATTTTGGCAGGTATGGAGCTCAGCGATCGCCACAGTTGCAGGGGAGTCAGGTGATCGGGCGCAACTAAGCGTTGCCACAGAACCGGCAGGGCTAGCTCCAGTCCCATGGCTCCCCGGGGGGCGTCTTCGAGGGCCACCATTTTTTCTTCGTAGGTGTAGGGGGTGTGATCCACGGCGATCGCATCGAGCACCCCCTGTTTCAGGGCAGTAATTAGAGCTTGGCGATCGGAGTAATCGCCCAGGGGTGCCCACAACTTCAAGTTAGGATCGTAGGTGCCCCAATCTCCGGCGTCAAAACACAGGTGCATCCAGGGCACGCTGGCGGTGATGGGCAGGCCATCGGTCTTAGCCTGGGCAATGAGGGACACGGCCCGGGCCGAGGCGATCCGCATCAGGTGCACGGGTGTTTGGGTAGCGCGCACCAGCTCTAGAATGGCCGCTACCTGGGCTGTCTCGGCGGCTACGGGTGCCGCAGGCAAGCCCAAGCGCACCGACTCCGCTCCCTCCCACACCACCCCATGACCCCGAAGGTGGGGCGACTGGGCCATCAGCATCAGGGTTTTTTGCAACGGTCGCAGGTAGGTCATGGCGCGGTAGAGCAAAAGCTCGTTGGCGATCGCCCGTCCATCGGTAAAACCCACCACCCAGGGAGCGAGGGTTCCTAAGTCCGTCAACTGCGTTCCCTGAACGCCCCGGGTTAGGGCCCCCCAGGGGCGGCACCACGGGCCCTGGCGCTGCCAAAACTCCTCTAGGGCGCTGTCGTCGATCGCGGGTTGGGTGTGGGGCAAAATTCCCACAATCGCAAACCCTCCGTGCTGGGCGGCTCGCCCCAGGGAGTCCAGGGTTTCCCGATCGTCACGCCCCGGCTCGCCGCTGGTGCTGTAAAGATCCACCAGACCCGGCCCCATAAATACTGGAGGCACCTGCTCCGGGGCGTCCGGCGTTTCCACCCACACTCGGTCGCCCTGGTCCGTAATCGTCAGGCTCCCCTGAACAGTGCGACCGCCCACAGGATCGAGCCGATGCACCCGGGGGTAGAACTGCACCACAAACCCTACCTAACTCCGAAATTCCGTGGTGATGGCATCGAGAATCGCCTGGGCACCGCGCCCCCTGAGCCGGTGGGCCAGCTCCACCCCTAGGGCTTCCCCTTCGGCAGTGCTTCCCGTGAGTTGGTCTCGGATCAGGGTCTGTCCATCCAAACTGGCTACCATGCCTTCCAGGGTGAGGCGATCGCCCGTCACGACCGTGTGCACCCCGATGGGCACCTGACACCCCCCCTCCAACGACCGTAGAAATGCCCGCTCCGCCAGACAGCGCACCGTCGTTTCGCCATCGATCAGGGGCGAGAGCAAAGCCAAAACTTCCCCGTCCTCGCCGCGACACTCAATGCCGAGGGCACCCTGCCCCACTGCGTGGAGCGAAAACTCCGGCCCAATAATTTCACTAATGCGATCGCCCAGGCCCAGACGTTCAAGTCCCGCCACAGCTAAAACGATGCCATCAAACTCGCCTGCGTCCAATTTAGCCAGCCGGGTATTGAGGTTGCCCCGCACATCCCGAAACTGCACGTGGGGAAAATGGTGGCGCAACTGGGCTAGGCGGCGCAGGGAGGAGGTACCCAAAACCGCACCATCGGGTAAGGTTGCCAGGGTTTTGCCGGCGTGTTTGGCGTGGAGCACGAGGGCATCGGCGGGATTTTCCCGAGCGGTGATGGCCCCCAGCACTAAGCCGGCGGGCAAATGGGTCGGCAGATCCTTAAGGCTGTGCACTGCCAAATCCACCGTACCCGCCAGCATGGCCAACTCTAGTTCCTTGGTAAACAGCCCCTTATCGCCAATTTTGGCCAGGGCAACGTCCAGAATGTTATCCCCTTGGGTGCTCATGGTTTCGACGACAAACGACCGCGCTCCATGGGCTTTTTGCAATTCCTGCTGCACCCAGTGGGTCTGCACGAGGGCAAGTTGACTTTTCCGAGAACCAATGACTACCGGGCGCGTTGCTAACATCATGACCAATTTGTTAAGGCGATTAATTAATAAATAAAACTGAGAAGAAGCCGCCCAAGGGAGGACAAACCATGGCACGGCATGGCGCGTGTTTTTAGTATGGAATCAGGGGTGGAACGCGATCGCCCATCGCAACGAAATGTAATCTTTTTTTACTCCCGGCTCAGACCTTCTCCCACCAGGGATAGCCCCGTTACCATCAGGGTCATGGTCACCCCGGGAAAGACCGTCGTCCACCAGATAGCTTCTCCAGCGCCAAAGGCATCTAGGGCCTGCTTGAGGTCGTGGCCCCACTCGGGCACCCGCTCTGGCACCCCCAATCCCAGAAAGCCCAGACCCGCCAAGGTCAAGATGGCATCGGCGGCATTGAGGGTCAAAATCGCCGGAATGCTGCGCAGAACTAAGGGAGCCAAGTAGTCCCCCAGAATCCGCCAGGGCCCTGCCCCCACAGCTCGGGCCGCCTCGATCAGAGGGGTATTTTTGAGGGCCATGACCTGATTGCGCACCAGCCGAAAGTACTGGGGCATGTAGGACACGCTTAGGGCGATCGCCGCGTTAAAAACCCCCGGCCCCACGACAAAGGTAATCGTAATCGCCAGCAGCAAACTGGGAAGCGTGTAGAGGGCATCCATCACCAGCACGAACCCCCGGTCGAGCCAACCACCCCTATAACCGCTGATCAACCCTAGGGGCACCCCCACCCCGGCACTGAGTACCAGGGCCAGCAGCATAACCTGCCAAGCCACGCCAACACCTCCGACGACCCGGGAAAGCACATCGTGCCCCTGCTGGTCGGTGCCAAACCAAAATTCTGGCGATGGTGGCGCGTGGATCGGAAAATCCAGAAATGCGGTGGGATCGCGCAACAGCCCCAGGGAATACAGCAGGGGTGAGGCGATCGCCAGGGCCGCAAAGAAGCTGGAAAGACCGATGCCAATCCACCAAAAACGACGGGAAAGGGTCACTAGGACATCGCTTGAACGACGTAGTCGAAATAGGGAGCGGCGATCGCGGCTTCTTCCTGGGACAACAGATCCAGGGACGCATCCTTGAGGCAGCGGATAGAATCGGCCATGCCCACCATGGGAACACCTAGGGAGTTGTACATTTCCCGCACACCGATCAGCCCGGTTTGCTCGATGGGTTGCTTATCCCCTGCCAAAATGCCGTAGGTAATCAGCCGCAGGTACCAGCCGTAGTCCCGCAGGCACTGGGCGCGCTGCCGCTGCCCGTAGGCGTTTCCTCCGGGGGAAATGTAATCGGGATGAATCTTAAAGAGGTCGGTACTGGAGCGGGCAACGATTTTTTCTTCGTTCTCGGATAGGGTTAGGGCAATCTGTACCCGTAGCGAGCCGGTTTTGAGAAAGTCTTTGATGTTTTGCAACTCATCGAGGGTGGGATACCGCAATTCGTCGTCGGCTTGGAGTAAAACTTGACTGACAACACTCATAGGAATGATTCTTCGTATAAAGGCTTACTAACCCCTCAAGTGTACCAAAAGCTGTTTGTTTCGCCAGTCCCTAGGACAGCACCCGATGCTGCAAGCAGGGCATCTGCCGCCGCACCTGCTCTAGGCGGCTGGGCTGAATTTCGGCTAGGGCAATGCCAGGGCGATCGCCCGCATCGGCCAGCAC
>DBAX01000126.1 GCA_002291895.1 Cyanobacteria bacterium UBA999 | reverse complement strand
TCAGAGGAACGATCGCCGATCGAAGCCGAAAAAATCAAGGAATTAGAGATGTGCTCAACGCCTTACGGCATCAGAGGAACGATCGCAACCCCTAGTCAGACTAGGGGTTTTTTTGTTTTTCGTGCTCAACGCCTTACGGCATCAGAGGAACGATCGCAGCGAGGCATGGAATCCTTACGTAGTAAGGCATCGCTAGCCAAGTTGCATGAATCAAACTCAAACTACCACAAAACACGTATTCATCCAAGCAAATAGAGCCAAGGCAAGAGCTGAGAGCGAAGACAGCAAAGCGATTCAGGTTTTGCAAGCAGGATTCAAAAGTGATTTTGTCCACAAACCCATACCCAGGGAAGCTTTCACGCAGAAAATCATAGACCCAATGCTCTACACCCACAGATCCATGTCAAAAAATTTGGAACCCCTCAACCGGAGGACTCCAAGCCTCTGGAGTATTGCACGCCACCACCCGCTCCACGCAACGATTGCACAAACCAATTAATAAAAGGCTGTCCTCATCTGTCAGGATTTTAGCCAACTGCCAGCGTAATTTTTCGCGATCGCGCATAGTTAAAGGGCAACGAAAAATAGAATATTGCAGCCGCTCACCATAACCTTGAAGCAGTTTATAGGCCTTGCGCCACCGTTTTGCATCACGAATGTCGTAGCAAACAAGGTACCAGTTTTTAGATTCAGCCATAGTTTATCGCACCGCAATTTGGGCGAATAGATTACCTTCGCCATTCCAGGTTTTTTCTAGCAAGCGCACCTCCAATTCCAGCAATCGGCGATAGGTGAGCGAATATTGAGTGATTGGGTGCTTCCAGGACTCCTGCTTGCGAGACTCATAGATTTTGATGAACTTTTTTCGCCCCACATCATTCAGCCAAACAGCCTCACCACGTTTTTCAAAGTCTTCGGAACTGCTCCACTGGCCTCGATTTAGAGAAGCAACCACTGGCATATCCACCAACGGCACCCGAAAAATCTCCATTAAATCTAGAGCCAAGGGTGGCGCTTGGGTTCGGGGTTGGTGGTAAAAGCCTAAAGCAGGCTCTAAACCAACTGTCAGAATTGCATTCATTACATCCTTGAGCAAAAGGGCATAACCAAAGCTTAAAAGCGCGTTGCAGCAATCCCTAGGTGGTCGCCGATTTCTGCCGAAAAAATGTAATTCTGGCGGCAAATCAGAACTAAGGATATGGGAAAAGGCCCCAAAATAGAGCGCTGCCATATTCCCCTCCATTCCTAACAGCGAAGCCAAAGAATGGGCACGTGGCACCTGCTTTAGCATCACTTTTAGTTGACGAATCGCATCTTTTAACGATGGATGTTCCTTGTTTCGGGCAGAGCGCATCAAGAACTTGCGCTGAGATTGCCCTCGACAAGTTACTAACTGCTTAGACAACTCTAAACAGAGACCTTCGTCCGTGAGGGCAGCATATTGGCGTATACGGCGGTGAATACTACCTTGGCGGCTGTCAAAGCTACCCACATAGCGCCCACCACCCGAAACGAAGTGCACACCAATTCCTTGATCGGCACAAAAATGTAGCGCTTGGGTTGAAATCTGCGAAAAACTGTGCAAAACCACCTGACCTGTTTGCTGCACTGGTAAAACTTCTACAGGCTGATCGCGGCGGGAAATTTTAAGCTGTTCTCCTGTCCGCCCAACGCTAGCACCAGGCTCCAAAACATGAATAATCGGGCGATCGTCATCTTCGGGAAAGAGGCGAATCGGCTTCCATTCCCGGTCATGGTTGAGCCGCGCTTCTTCAGGCAAGCATACGGGTGCAAGAGAACAGCGCGTGCACAGGCGCTCATTGGTGGTTACAGGTGGTCGGAGGGGAGAGTTTCTGAGAGTATTAGCGCGGTTGATGGCATCACGAACCAGGTGCCGCCCCAAGTCATCGACGGACACTTTGACCAGTACGTTATCTGCATGGTAGCGAATCCGACCTTCGGGAATCGTAACCTTCAAGCTGTACTCCAAGAGATAGGCATAGGCAAGAATCTGTAGGCGATCGCTCTCCCATGCTTCTGGTTTGTTTTGGGAGTCCTGCGCCGCCTTACCCCGCTTATGTTCGTAGGGAATAACCTGACCATTGCGCTCCCGCAGGGCATCTACCTTTCCCCGCAGACCCAGTTCAGCGGATTCTAGGAAGAGCTCTTCCCAATCTTCACCTTCCTGTTTTTCCAATTCTGCATGGAGTCGCCGACCCGCAAAAACTTCAGGATTCTGGGTGTAAAGCTCTTCTACTTCCTCGAGATAAAACAACCGCTCGCAATAGGCTAGGGCATGGAGGGCAGATACACGAATCGTACCAGTTAAGTTATCAATTTCAGGAGCGAACATAATTGAAATACCTTTGAGATAGTAATTAGTTCAGCGCCTGACGGCATCAGTGGCATGGAATTTTAATACTTTATGACCTTCCTATCGGCAAGATGCGAACTCTAGAACAGTTGACATCTATGGAAACTAGAGCACCTATCTCCAGTTCAGGTTGAAATTGCCGCAATGATGAAGTTACGAGATCGCCGATCGCATGTAGTAAAGGGTCTTGCATGCGAACCTGAATAGCGCTAGGAGACTCTGCTTGCGTAGCAGCTAGTAAGGCTCCAAAGTTTAGATCGCGGGTAAATACGATGTAGTCATTACTTGCGCGATCTGTTGCCCTAATATCGCCAATCATTGACCGGTGGACAGACACAATACCAGCTTTGGCAAATGTTTGGACCCAATCAGGTGACAGATTCATATTAATTGAGATACTCATGCTAAAGTGAGGGGCACATCGATTTCTTCAACACGCCATGCAGCATAGGCAAGAGCTTCATAAATGTCAGCTAGTCCTAAATATGGATAGGCTCTGAGAATCACTTCTGGCGATCTCTCTGAAGCCAATAGCCCTACAATCGTGCCAACAGCAATGCGCATTCCTCGAATGCATAGCATACCACCTATTAACTCTGGATTAAATGTGATTCGCGTGAGTTTTTTCATAAAACCTCTCTTTTATTCTCTGTATACTGATTCGGATTTTTCGGTATCCAGATCCAAACATCGAATAGCAAGCTTATTTTCGCTTCCGTTTAGATTTCTTCACGGCAGAATTAACAGAAATTGATTGTAGCTTAGGGATTTCAACCAAACAGTTGCTATCAAATTCTCCTAAGGAAAATCTTTGGAAAGTTCCTTGGCCAGTAGTTCTATTAATCCAAACAGGCAAACTAATCAGACCTCTCGTATCTTTGACAAGCCAACGAATAGCGCCATCGGTTTCACGATAATTACGAATACCGTTAATCATTGACCAAGACTCTCCTAAGCTTAATCCACCAAAACGCAATATTTGGCTAGGTGACGATAAAGCGATCGCTGTCCGTTCTGACAACTTGACGCTTCCAACATCATTACTAGAGTCAATTTTGACAGCAATACGCACATCGGTTAGTAGCTCTTGAAAATTAGGCTTAGAAAATTGGCTAGTAGGATATACGCCTTCTCCATACTTCTCTACTCGTTTCCTTACCTCGCCACCCACCACAAATTTGTGACTGCGCTGTTTACGTATAATCCGAGAAATGGGGGGATCATTGCCAATAATACCGATGGCTAGCCTTACACCCAGATGGGCGGTCATGACTTCTTCACCCACTAATGACAGCAAACATCCGTAAATAGTCGATGGTGGCGGATAAAGGTAGGTTTCCTTATAATCCCGTGCGAAGCTACGGGGAAAGCTGGTACAAGGACACTCCAGATAAAGCACATCTTTCATTAAGCTGTCACTCCTTTTGACTCCTCCAAGCGCTTTTTTGCATCAGTGATCGCCTCTTTGACCCCGCGATGTACGGTTGCACCAAAGTTTTGTAACTGCACACCGTAGGGAGTATCGGCAATTTCCCCAGCCACAATTAGCTCACTCGCGTTAATGTCTTCTACTTCTACCAAGCGAACAAGTTTTGGACAACCAACTGATTCACCCACACGCTTGAAGCAGTTCATAATCCAAGGGCTAGGATCATTAGTTAGGCGAATCACAATTGACTCAGGACGAAACTCATAAAGGAATCGCGAGTGATTGCCACCCACATGACGAATTGCGACGATCGCATCTAACACAATATCTGCACGCTCAATCTTTTTCAGGCTTTCCGGGGTAAGTGCCACAGAATATTGATAAGCCGTGCGGTGTACTTCAGTGCTATGAATAGAAGTCTTGTCCTTTTTCCCACCTTTTGAACCAAAGGCGATATCTCCCCAATAGGGATCAAGACTAATTGCTCGACTCACTTCTAAAACTCCACGCCGCTTTTTGGTGGCATCTTCATTGTCTGAGCCTTTCTTAGCATCCATATAGCCAAAGAGATCATCGTCAATATAAACTGTGGGATTGTACCCATTCTTATTTATATCACCCTTGAGATTGTACTTGTCTTGATCGGGATCAAATGTGCGGTTCACCTGCTGCTCATAGTTATTCTGCAAATACTCTCGCAGCCCCCAGCGAATAGCTTCAGCGCTCACGGTTGTGTGCTGATCGTTGCCGCAGGTGATCTTCTGCAAAGTCGAGAGAGTACTACCATCCCCTTCACCGCGATTATTGGCAGCGATCGCTGTAGGGGTGACGACAGTAATAAATAAATGCTTAGACATGATAGAACTCCTTAGATTTTCAAAAATTGACAAACTTTTTACAAACTGATTTCGTGGCCTTCATCATCTGCTTCAGCAACAGAATCAGAATCGGGAATTTCCACTAGCTCCTCTTCAGGGTTAGCAACTCCATCTTTTTTCTTACTTTGGTAAGTGGCGATCGCCAACATGGTCAAGTCACGGGCTTTACGCCATTCCTCACCATGAATCCAAGCATAGATTTCTCGTCCCAAGCCTCTAGCCGCTTTGCTGCGAAATTGGCTCAAGAAATCTACAAGGGCAGTGGCAAACTCCTGCTGAGTGCTGGGACGTTGTAAGCGGTAAATCACTTTGTCTGTGACTTGGACATAATCCAGAGGACGACCTTGTTTAGTTGCCTGCTTATTCTGTCCAACTAGATAGACGCTAAACGCTCCTTGCACAGAGTCAAAGAGAATCTTTTCGTGTGGTTGCAAATGTTCAGTCATAGAAATTAGTCCTTTCCTTTCATATTTAATGTCATTGGCGTTAGTTTTACGGAATTCATAGAATCCTCCATACCAAGGTTTCCCATTGACAAGGTTTTCGGCAATCCAAGGCAAAACCTTGGACATAGCTAACCAAGATTCCCCCTTATCGGTTACTTTTACCTTGCTGGGAAACAAGGCGATCGCACTTTGATAAATAGATAAAACTTGATTAGAAGCCCGAACCCGATAGACAGCCTGCTTTAATCCCGATTGATTGCCATCCCAAGGTTGTTTCCCAAGTTGATAGACTTCGCAATATTCCACCTTTTGCAGTTGCAAGTTTTCTGACAATGACTCTTCTAACAAGAGCCGTAAGCCCGCCTCACCTGCACTTGGCGATCGAAAATCGCGATAACTTCTATTGCTAAGTTGCCGACGACGATAAACCCAAGACTTAAGATCTTTTACTTCTGGGATTACTAGGGCATAGCGACCATTTTGTAAAAGGTAGTAATTACATGCGATCGGCAAAAAAAGTAAAGGGATAAATCCACTAGGAGATTCTTCATACTCACCGTTGATATAACACTCAACTAGACCAGGTAAATGATGCCCTTTAATGGAAATTGACGAACTAAATTTATTTTTACTATTGAAAACGCCTTTAAATTCTCTTAGATAGTAGCAATCAATCATACTCCGATGACTTACGAGAATTTCTGGCTGATTTTCATCTACCTTAAAGGGAATGAGCATTGGTGTCTTATCTAAAGTTCTCTGTTTAGAGTGCTGTAAAAAAGTAGATGTTACACCTTGACTAAAAGTATATTTTCCTTGCCCACTCAAATTAAGTGCAGGTACGTTTAACATACCTTCATCAATTTGGTAAGTCTGATTGACTAGCCAATCTAGTGCTTCCTTATCACTACAATCACAGTTCAAAGTAACCGTATCTTCAGTGATCTCCCAAGAAATTAGAGCATCATCTATTTCAAGAGTGGATAACACTAGGGCAAGCCCTGCGATGCCTGCACGGTGAGGCAGTAGGGTGTTAGGGTCAAAAATTGACAACTCGAACTTACTCATTCTCATCACCTCCTTTGATCAAATAAGCTCCCAATTCTGTGGAATATGCCCACTCCCTACTAGGTGCGATCGGGTATCCTTTTCGATGCCTTTCCCATTTCTGCACCTTCTTAGTAGACAGTAATGGGATGGTGTATTTGGGCAAAATTTTAGCAGGTAATTTATCCACAACTTGTTTGTCCTGTTCTAGTAGTGCAGTAACTGTGTGTCCCGCCTCACGACATGGGGCTGGGTAGGCTTGCCACTTTTTGAGTGAGTTAAATAAAACTGTCTCTTTGTCAGGTTTGCCTTGCTGTGGCGATCGCTCTAGCCATTCTGCTAAATCTGCCTGAGAAACTTCACTATTAAATGTCTCAAGCATTGATCGACCGCTATCTAAATCTTCTTTGCTGTAGGGGAAACGAACTTTTGGATCGGGGTAAAAGAGGGCATCTAGGGATTGCCCAATATAGCGGCGATTGAGCCTCCCCAAGCGCTGAATCAGTCCCGCTGGATTAGCAATTTGTGAAACAAGCAAAGTTGCTGACAAATCTAAAGACATCTCCGCAACTTGGGTAGCGATCGCAATCACAGGCTTACTTTCCGTAAACGCTTTGATTACAGCACGGTGATGATCTACTCGATCTTGATAGCGATAACGGCTGTGATATAAAACGGCATTAAGTCCTCTTTGCTTAGCTTCTTCATAAATAGCGATCGCTGTACTCACTTGATTGCACACCCATAGCACTTTGCCGCAAGTATGATCGCCATTTGGCAAAGTATAGGTTTTGGCTAACTCATTTGTCACGCGATTCCAATCAGGATTTTCTGATAAATGAAAACAATAGCGAGGCAATAACTCTAACTCTTTTGCCCCTTCAATAATTTCCACTGACTCACCCACAGCATTCTGAATCGCTTCTAACTGCCAAGGTAAAAACGAAGCAGACATTAGTAAAACTGGAGCTTTGACAACTTCTAAAAATCGCAACAATCCACCGAATAAGCGGTTATCGTAACAGTGCACCTCATCAAAAACAAAGGCGGCTTGAGCGATCGCAGGGAAGCAATACATGGGGCGACGATTACATTGCAATAATCCCAAAACTGTATCCACAGTGCAAACACTTACTTTTGTTCCCCATGATTTAAAAGATTCTAGTTTAATAGCTGCATCATCTTCATCACCCGTTGACATCAAATGTGCTAAATCTACATCCGAACGAGAATGCAACAAAATAGAGTCCACGCGATCATGTACATAATCCAAAAATCCTTCTGTACTTGTCCCTGTTGTGGGATAGCAAAAAAATAATTTCTTGCCTACAGCATAGCGTTTTGCCCAGACATATGCTCCTAAAGTTTTGCCAGTGCCACAACCTGCCTTTGCTAAAGTAACTCTTGTGGGTGAATTCCCTAAGTCACTTTGAAAGGGACGAATGGAATTTCCTGCTAGTCTGTCTATGATTACTTGTTCGATTTCTAGCAATGATAAAGTTGACGATATTTCCTGTTTTATCCATTCAGTGATTTTGAATTTCGTATTTGGTAAGGCGGAAGCGATCGCATCTCCCGCAATAATCAAAGCTTTAATCACTGAAACAAAGCTAGAACTGACTTGCCAATCATCCAGAAAAGCATCCAATATATCTTTTCTCTTATTCTTAATTTCTGCGATTGACCATTCAGTTAAGGGTTTCTTGGAAAGCTTTAGTTGTTTAGGTAAACCTAGCGCTTCCATACCATACTTTAGTAGTCCGCGAAAATATGGTAATGCGGTGTAGAGATATAGGCGATCGCTACCAGAGCCATCACGAACTTCTCCAAGTTCATCGCTAGCCGCCTGTTTGCGTGAGTCCCAACCTAGCTTTAGATGATGACCGCCTGCTGCCGCAAGTGCAGTCATAAAATCAGCATCAGGACATTGCTGTAACCATTCCCGATATTCCCAAGCCAGTAGCATTGATGCTAACTCATGGCGGATTAACTGCGGATTTAGCATGATATCTCGCTTGCCTCTTACCACCATTTGAAAATGGTCATTTGCCTTGCCCCAGTCATGCAAATAAGCCGCCAATCTAGCCGTAGCAAGAAAATTCTCCCAGCTACAGGTCAAACCAAACTGTGTGATAATTCCTTGTCCAAGATTTTCCAGTAAAGCTGTAACTGCGTTCACCACATCAGATGTATGTCCAACTAAAGAATAAGAACCTTTCCAACTGCCTTTCTCATAGGATTTGGCTAGAAGTAAATTTGGTTCTAATTTTACTAATTTATTTTTCATTTCCCAACTCCTTTACAGGGTAAAACCAACCGCAACCAAAATGTTTGCGCCCACCTATGCCCAAACTTTGTAATGTGATTGAGTCTTCATCACTCAAGCCTTCAACTACCACACCATAACCGACAATATGCTTATGCTTAATCTGTAGCGATCGCCGTGCCAAATCTCCATGATCGTTGCTATCAATGTAAACCTGTGCCGATATCTCCAATCGTTCTAGACTCTTTTGACAGGATTCTAAAAAATACTTAGGAACTTCAGCGTGATCAATTGATTCCAATTTAAATATGACTAGTCTCGCTTTAAGGGAATGGCTAGGTTGAATTAAACCTAATCTAGGTTGCACGAGGCGAATCAAATGCCCACGCACATCTAAGACTTGATTTTGCAAAAGGCTATACCATGCTCGCACCTGTTCAGTAGGACATCTGATCGTCAAGCTAGAAAATCGCTGATTCAGGTTGATCACCTTATTGCCATTAGGGTTCCCTGAAATGCTGGATATTAAGACTTCGCGAGGTAGTGACTTATCTTCACTTGTCTCCGAGATTAATAATATTTGATTTTTTAGCGGATTTTCTAAAATTTGCAAACTGTTTTTAATCGCTGAGTAGAGAGGATAGCCATGGTCGGCAGGTAAAGACTTACCCTGTAAACCAAATTTGATTTCCATTTGCGTCATTGATTTGCCTCAAGTGTTGTTAGTCAGGATTTATAGTTAGCAGTCATAAAAGCAGCCTCTTCCTTTACCATTTTTACCAACTCCGGCGGAGCCAGTGCCTTTGCCCCCGCGCCATAAAACAGTATCCAGCGTTTGATGTCATTCATACCTCGTACAAACATGCGCAACGTCAGCGAACCGTCCTCGTGCTCCGCGATCTCCTGCGTTGGGTGCCAGCGCCGCTCGCGCACGTAGGGAGCCGTTTTGGCATCAAACCAGATTGCCACACCCTGCGGGACGCCACCTGCTTCGTGCTGAAAAATCGACTCTAGGTGGTCTTTGGGGTCAAAGCTCGGATCGGGAAAGAACGTCTCGGCTAGCACCTCCAGCTTGCGAATGCGATCGACGCGAAACCACCGTACCTCTTGACGTTTGTGGCAAAAACCAATGACATAGGGGTTGGTGCCGCGATAGATATATAACAAATAGGGATCGAAGTTGCGCTTATTGGTATCGTTGCGACTGGCGGTGTAGTAGGTCATAAAGACTGTCTTGCGTTGTTGGCAAGCTTCTTCTAGTTTGTGCCAAATATCCGGATCGAGGTCGATTTCTGCTCCTGAACGGAAGGAAATTAGTTCTTCTGCCAAGTGTTGCAAATCTACCCGAGTCTGCTCAGGAATGCGGCGACTGAGTTGCTCGATCGCGGATTTTAGTTCAGATGCATAGGCGGTACCTGCATAGGCTTGCAACATTCGCGCCCCTAAAGTTAGGGCGAAAAGCTCCCCCCTAGTAAGTGGAATGCTATCAAATCGCCAATTAGGATCGCTGTAGTAATAGCCGCTTTGCCGTTCCCACTCAAGAGGAGCGTTATAGCGATCGCGCAGGAAATCGAGGTCGTTTCGCACAGTACGTTCGCTGAAACCTAAAGTTGCTGCCAAGGTACTTGCTGTGTGCCGCTCTGGTGAGCGAATTAAACGATCTAGCTCTAGTAGGCGTTCTAGGTGTCTCGACATAGCATTTAAGATCTATGCCACTACATTACAAGACGCACCCTGCAAAAAACTTGCAGGGTTGTTTTTTATCTTGAACTTATTTTACCTCAGCGCACCCTAGCCCGGAGCCGCACAAAGCCGTAGGAAGTTGCTGGTACACCGGAAGCTGTGGCGTTGGGAATTTGGGGCAGGGTAGGGGAGCCGGTGGTGCGGGTAACATCGACCACCACGGTGCCATTGGGGTTATCGGCGGTATTGCAGTTTAGGGGCACCGTCGGCGCGGCGACGAACTGGCCGCGATCGGGCGGGTCGTTGATGTTGCTCAGGAATGCTGTCGGTGTTGTTGACCCCACCGCCAAAGCAATACCCTGATCGGGGGTGATGCCACCATCCCTGGGTGCTAAACCATTAAAGGAAGTGGGTACAAACTCCAGTTGGGGTTGCAGGCGATCGCACACGCGCACGTTGCTAGCCGCGCCCTGTCCAGCATTGAGGAAGTAGATGGTGAAGTCGAGAATGTCTCCTGGGCGGATGGGAAGGGCCCCAGTGATGAAAGGATCGGCGGCATTGGAGGTGCCACCACCGATGAGGTAGTTAGTAGGCCACAGGGGGTTGTTGTCATCGGCGGCATTGGGTCCCGCCGTTTCATCAATAAAGCTGAAGAGGTTGGCGTTGCTGCCATTGACTGCCGTGATCCGTTTGACGAGCAGCACATTGGGCGGCCCGCCGATGGAAAGGGTGGCCGTAGCGGGGTTGGGGTTGGTGCCCAGGGTGGTTTGTAGCCCGTTGGCAGGAATAGTGTTGGTAAAAGTGCCGCCCGTTGCTCCCGTTACATTGACGATAATGGTGCAGCCACCGACCGGGATTTGGGCTCCGGCGGCGAAGGTGATGCTGGTGCCCCCCGGAGGAGCATTGACGCTAGCTAGGGTGCAGGTGCCGCTGAGGTTGTTGGGGGCGGCGATCGCCAAACCTGCGGGTAGGTTGTCTGCCAGCGCGGCCGTGAGGGTGGCGGGTGTAGTATCCGTATTGCCCAACTGGATGGTCAGGGTCGAGACATCGCCAGGGCTGATCGTGGTGGGGTTAAAGGATTTGGCCACCGTGGGGCGGTTGGTGAACCGCACGGTAGCTTCCACCCGACGGTTGGTGGCGACGTTATCTCGCACGGTAACCGCACTGATGGGAATTTCATTGAGAAAGGTTGCCGCTGTGCTGGACACCACATCCACGGCGATCGCACAGCTAGCATTGTTGACCAAAATGGTGCCATTGGTGAGGGTGAGGGCTGTTCCCCCGACGGGAGCGGTGAGGGTGCCGCCACAGGTATTGCTGGCATTCGGTGGATTGGCGATCACTAGGCCCGCAGGAAAAGCATCGGTCAGAGATAAATCTTGCACATCCACCGCCGCTTGGTTGGTCACGACAATACTTAAACGGCTGATCTCATTGACACCCAGCAAACTGGGGCTGAAGGTCTTGCTCAGTCCAATCCCCGGTAGGTTCGTGAGGGACGCTTCCGCCGCCTGGGCATTGGTTACCCCCTGGAAGGTAGTCACGCCTCCGATGGGAATCACATTGGTTTGGGTGCCAATAATCGTTGAGGTGACCTGCACCGCCAGAGTACAGGTGGAATTGGGCGGTAAATCTGCGCCCGCTAGCCTAAAGCTGCTAGCCCCGGCGATCGCCGTTACGGCCAGGGGGTTGCGGAAATTGCCATCGGGACAGGTGGTTACCGGATTGGGCACCGCTGCCAAGATTAAGCCCGTGGGTAGGTTGTCGGTGAAGTCAATATCAAAATAGGTTTGGTTGGAGGGGTTGGCGAGGGTCACCGTCAGGGTGGAGGCCGAACCACCAGAAACGGTGAGGGGGTTAAATTCCTTATTAACTGGAAAATCAAAACCCGTGGCTGTGAGGTCAGCGGAAGCATTCGCCGGCGGGCGGGCATTTTGGTCGTTGTTCACATTGGGGGTAAAGACCGTGTTGGTGTTGGTGCCGTTGCTAGGGCGAGTGGTTTCAATGGTAATCGTGCACACCCCTGGGACGCTTCCCACTTGGGCGGGCACGGTACCGCCAACGAAGGTAAAGCTATCCTGTCCGGCTACGGGTGCAGGGCTGAAACTACCCCCAGCGCAGGTGGTACTGGTAACGACAGGACTGGCAATGCGAATCTGCTCAATGGTGCCCGTATTGTTATTGAAATCATCAAAGATTTGCAGGTTGGTGATGGGCGTAGTGCGCGTGTTAGTGACCGTAAGGCGCAAAATGCTCCGCCCACCCGCTGGAATTGCATTGGGGGTGAAATCCTTAGCTAGGGCAATTCCCGACCCGACGGTGAGGGTGGCATTGGCAGCCGTGGTGTTGCTAAAGCCTTGGGTTGTGGTTACTGCGCCTACGGGAATATCGTTGGCATAGCTGCCGGCCAGGTTGCTGGTGACGTTGACCGTAACCGTACAACTGGCACCCCGATTGAGGGCACCGCCATTGAGCGCCACGGAAGAGCCGCCGGCAGTGGCAGAAACGGTCGCACCGCTACAGGTGGTGCTGGCATTAGGCGGATTGGCCACGATGAGGTTGGTCGGAAATGCATCGGTGAGCGCCAGTCCGGTGACATTGGAGCCGGTCACGGGGTTGGTGGTGGGATTGGTAATGGTCAGGGTGAGCAGAGAGGGGGCACCAGCGGTAATCGTTGCCGGGGCAAAGGCCTTCGTGACATTGAGCACCCCGCCAACCACTAGGGTGGCCGAAGCGTCTTGGGGATCGCTGACGGTGTTGCCATTGAGGGTGCCGGTGGCGGTGCGGCCGGGAATGGTGTTGGTAAAGCTGCCGCCCGCGGTGCCAATGACGTTAACATCAACCTGGCAATTAGCCGACGCACCGGCTGGGATGGGAATAGTCCCTCCGGAGAAGCTAAAGCTCGTGGCTGCGGCTACCGCAGTTACTGTGCCGCCTGCGCAATTGGTTGAGGCGTTAGGTGGGCTGGCAACTTGCAATCCTGGGGGCAAGTTATCGGTAAAAGCGAGGTTGGTGAGCGGACTTGTGGAGCGGTTGGTGAGGGTGACCCGCAGACGAACTGGGACGCCCACACCCACGGGTGAGTTCTGGAACGCTTTGCCGACATCAAAGCTACGGATATTGACTTGGGCTTGGCGATCGCTGCCATCCGTAACACCCTGATTTGTAACCAAGGAGTTGGCTGGGATGGTGTTGGTGATGTTTTCCCCGTCGGCAGTGGCGCGCACTGTTGCGGTGATTCGGCAGGTGGTGTCGCTGCCACTACTAAAGGGAATCGTCAGTCCGGAAATAATGACTCGGGATGGGGCGGGGGTGTTACTAAAGGTGATGCTGCCCCCTTGGCAGTCGGGATCGGTGGTGCCGGCGGCAACAACGGTCAGTTGGGTTGGCAAAATGTCCGTGAGATTCACTCCAGTTAGGGGGGCAACGCGACTACGGTTGGTGATATCAATGCGCAGTTCAAAGTTTCTCCCCTGTCCAATGTTGTCATTGGGCTGGAAGGATTTCGCAACGGTCGGTGTGGTGATGTTAGCAACAGTAAGGGTGCTGGTGAGGGCAGCTTGGTTGGAAAAGCCTTGAGCGCTGGTGATGCCACCGATGGGAATGGTGTTGACCCGATTGCCGGTCACCGAACTGGTGGTATTGACAGAAATCGTACATTCGCCGCGGGTGGTGCCGACGCGGGCAGGAATGGTGCCCCCACTAAAGGAAAAGGAGGTGCCGCCGGCGACAGCGGTAATGGTGCCGGCAGGGCAGGTGGTGCTGGCATTGGGGGGGCTAGCAAGAACGAGGTTGGCAGGGAAGGTGTCGGTAAAGGCGACACCCGTTTGGGGGTTGGTACTGCCATTTTGGAGGGTGATGGTTAGGCGGGAGGTTTCTCCCGTGGCGATCGCTGTGGGACTGAAGGCTTTGGTGCCGCCAAGAACCTGAACGTTCAGTAGGGCATTGCTCGGCTGGGCATTACTGACACCCTGATTGCTGGTAACATCTCCGGCCGCGAGGGTGTTGTTGAAGGCGCCTTGGGTGGTGCCCTCCACATTGACCCGGACGTTACAGTTGGTGACTGGCGCTACGGTGGCTCCAATAATTTGGATGGTGGTACCGCTAGCGGGAGCGGTAACGGTGGGACTGCCGCAGCCAGGAAAGGAAATATTGGGTGGCGAGGCAATGCGCAGCCCTGGGGGCAGAGCATCGGCGAGATTCACGCCCGTGAGGGTAACGGTGTTGTCTTGGTTGCGAATGCGTAGCTCGACCTGGCTGGTTTCGCCCAGAAAAATGGTGTTGGGGGCAAAGGATTTGGTGAGGTTGGGGTTCGCGACGGTGCGCACAGAGAGGGTGGCGCTGGCGGGGGTGGCGTTGGTGCGATTCTGGGTATTGGTAAGGGCATTGGCAGGAATAGTGTTGATGCTGTTGCCCTGGACGGTGGTGGTGATGACAGCAGAAAAGGTGCATTCGCCATCAATGCCACCTGTTTTGGGAGGGACAGTACCGCCGCTGAGGCTGAAGGAAGACGCTCCAGGAACGGCAGTGACCGTACCGCCGCAGGTGTTGGTGATGTTGGGCGGGTTGGCGATGCGGGCTCCAGCGGGCAGGTTGTCCACTAAGTTGGTGTTGGTTAGGGCAGTGGAGACATCGGAATTGAAGATGGTGACCGAGAGACGGGAGGTTTCGCCAGGGCTGATGGTGGTGGGGACGAAATTTTTATTAATGGAAGCAGGGCTGACTTGGGCTTGGAGGGGAGAAACAACGACCAGGAGGCAGGTAAGAATTGCCAGGAGGAGGTACCGGAAGTTTCTCATGGTTGGGGCTCCGCTGTTGGGTTAACCACGGTGTCGATCACTTCGCCGAGGAGTTCGGGCTGTGGTTGGTTCAGCGCCCGGAGGAAGGCTGCTAGGGCATCGCGATCGCGGCTAAAGAGGAATTGCAACGCGGAGACAAGCGGTTGATTGGCGGCTGGGTTGGCGGGGGGCGTCTGACTAATCACGGTGGGAATGGGCGTTAGGGTCAGGATCGTGGACGGGGAAGGCGTGAGGCTGATCAGGCGGCTGGGTTGCCAGTTGAGGCTGAGGAAGAGGCGGTTGGGCAGCAGGGCCACGGTGGGGCGGGTGGTGCCGGGTACTTCGAAGAGCCAGCCTGTGACCATTGTGGGCAGGATGGGGGTGGTTTCCAGGGCCAGTCCGAGGAAGGTAGTGGCGCGCCAGGTGCGCCCGAGTTGGAGGGGTGGCGGCGAACGCCAGATTGGGGTGCTGGGGAGGAGCGCAGGTGCTTGGCTGAGGAGACGGATGCCTTCCCAAGTGAGGCTGAGCAGTTGGGCGGTGGGCAGGAGGGCCAGGGGTTGCTGACCGAAGGCGTCGGGATTCAGCAGCAGGCTGATCAACTCTGGGGCCGCGGTGGTAAAGGACAGCAGCGGGCGATCACCATTGAAGTCCGGTGCCAGGGCCACGGGAAGGTTGGGCTCGGCGGTAAAGAGGAGGCTCCAGGGTTGGCGGGGGCGCTCGGCCAAAAGTTTGCCCGGTGGGGGCAGGGGCACGGTGCTGACTTGGAATTGCTCGGGGAGCCCCTCAAGGGGAACTTGATCCGGGAAGATAACGCTGAGGCGATCGCCGGTCGAGGGTGGCGGCGGGGCGCTGGATTGGATCGGTGCCAGGGGACTGGGTTGGGTGGCCACGGGTGCCGCATCGAGGCGGGATAGGGTCAGGGCGACGCTGTTGGCTGGGGTCGGCGTGGTGGCGGTGGTGCTCAGGACTATGCGATCGCCGGGAATGCCTTTTTTGAGCAGATAGCGGCGCAGGGCGATCAGGCGATCCACTTCGGCGGGGGTGCCCTCAAGGGAGCCGTTGAGTTCGAGGAGTACCTGGGGATCGTTGGCAATGGTGCCCAAAAGCTGATCGAGGGCGGCGGCGCTGGTGTCCCGCAGGGTGCCCTGGGGCGCAAATTCTAGGATCTGGGCGATCGCGGCCGGGTCGGAGGGGGGGC
>DBAX01000087.1 GCA_002291895.1 Cyanobacteria bacterium UBA999 | reverse complement strand
CACCGTCAGCGTCATCATTCCCGCCCGCAATGAAGCCGGTAATATTCCCCAACTAGCCACCCGTATTCCTCCCCTCGGCCCCAAAACTGAAATCATCCTGATTGAAGGCCATTCCCGCGATCGCACCTGGGACGCCATCCAAGAACTCATCGCCCAGCAACAGTCCCAACCCAACCCCCAATTTGCGTGGCAAGCCCAGCAACAGACCGGCAAGGGCAAGGGGGATGCTGTGCGCCTGGGATTTTCCCTCGCCACGGGTGATATCCTTATGATTCTTGACGCCGACCTTACGGTTGCTCCCGAAGCCCTCAGTCAGTTCTATGGCGTCATAGTCCAAGGGCGCGGCGAGATGATCAATGGCTCCCGCCTTGTTTATCCCCGCACGGGTGCCGCCATGCCTTGGCTTAACACCCTGGCCAACAAGTTTTTTGCCACTGTTTTCTCCTTTCTCCTCGACCAGCGACTTAAGGACACCCTTTGCGGCACCAAAGTGCTCTGGCGAAGCGACTACGAACGCATAGCCGCCAACCGTTCCTATTTCGGCAACTTCGATCCCTTCGGCGACTTCGACCTGCTCTTCGGCGCAGCCAAGCTCAATTTCCAGCTCGTCGAAGTTCCCGTCCACTACCAGTCCCGCGCCTACGGACGCTCCAATATCAACCACCTGCGCGAAGGACTGATCCTGCTCAGGATGTGCCTCTACGCTGCCCATAAAATTAAATTCATCTAAGGGCTTGGCAATGAAACCGCAATTTTTCCTACCCAATAGGATTTTGTCGGGAGAGGTTAAGAAAAGATTAATAACAAGTAAAGCCCTGCATTGCGACTGCGGCCGAGATTCCAGGACAAGCAAAACAACGAAGAAAATGTAAAAATTTCGGCAATGTCTTGGTACTATATTGATGTAGAACGCTCTGGCTTCTACGCTAGAAATATTCATTCGACGCGATCGCTATGTCTAGTACCTCCCTGACTCCTGGGCTTCCATCGATCACTGACGGGCAAGTAGTAAAGGATGCTACTTTGCACATTCTCTTAGCTGCCGTGCGGGTCATGAGCCGCTCTACGGGCGTGCTTCAGGTAGACAGTGTGCACCATCGTTGGCGGTTGCTTCTGAAAGGGGGTGGGGTTGTCCTCATGGAAGAGGAGGGACATGCCATCCAAGCTCTCGTTGAAAAGTACGCCAATCGCAAAATCAAGTTTGCCCGCGTTCCAGAATGGGATCAGAAGCAAACAGTCATGCCGATCAGCTATCCCTTTGCCAGCCAAGTTTTTAAGCGGCACCCCGAAGAAACCAAAGATGTTCTCAAGGACGTCATTTTAGAAAATCTTTTGGCACTGCACCTCGAAGAAACCTTCACTTTTGTCTGGCAACCCCTCGATCTCAACGTCGAGCTTCCCGTATGCCAGCTAGCTCCCCTCGAAACCACCGCCAGCGGCGAAGCGCGGCAATGGGAGCAGTTTCAATGTGTTAAGCACCCCTTTCAGCAGGTGCAACTTCTAGATGCCGCCAGTCTCTTAGCTCGTGTCGGCAACGACAACTTTCCTCTCTTTGCCAAGGTCACCACGGGTCAGCACCGCATCAGCGAAATTGCCGATAACTTCAAGCAGCCTATTTATCGCACAGCCCTTCTCCTGGATAAGCTGGCCCAGAGAAACATTGTCTCGATCCTCTCCCTTCCCGAGCGTCCCATAGAGCAGCTCGCTGCCCCCCCTGTTCCGGAAGGTGCTGCCCTCGAACCCAACGAGACTGCTTCGGCGAGCAACGAGCCAAAGGTATTTGTGGTGGATGACTCCCCCGTGCTCCTTCGTCAGTTCCGCAATCTCTTGTCTGGCTGGGGGTATCAAGTTGCCCTCACCGATGACGCCAATAAAGCCACGGATATGCTTTTGGAGTACATGCCTAGGGTTGTCTTTGTTGATATTAATATGCCCGGACTTAATGGCTTTGAATTAATCAAGCAAATCCGCCGGGAGTCAAAGCTGCAAGACCTCCACTTGGTGTTGGTGACGGCTGAAAATAGCATGACCAATAGCTTCCGGGCTAAGTGGGCCAATTGCCGGTTCATTGGCAAGCCCAAAACCGCCTCGGAAACCGAAAAGTTCCGGGACGAGTTGCGCAATTTACTCCGAGAAGTTGCTCCCCTATCAACCGACGAACTGGTCTAGGGGACATTTTTAACTATGATCGTGAAGCAATAAATTTATTCCGAACCTATGGCCGGTCACTTTCTCATTATTGACGATAGCCCCACTGAACGGCATCATCTCAGCTCTCTCCTTCGAGAGTTGGGGCACAACGTGGATCTGTGCGAGTCCACCGATGGTGCCCTAGAGCGCATTCAGGGGCAGCGCTATACGGCGGTTTTCCTGGATGTGGTGCTGCCCGATCAGGACGGTTACAAGTTCCTAAGAATGATACGTCAGGATCCAGCGGTTAAGCAGCAGTATGTCATCCTTTGCTCTACCAAAAAAACCAAACTCGAGATTGATTATGGGATCAAGCGGGCTGGTGCCGACGACTACCTTCCCAAGCCCGTAGAGCGCCAGAGTTTGATCGATGTCCTTGAAAAGGTGATGTGATCATGGATGCCTCCGCCCTAACCACGTATAAGCGCTACATTCTTGCAGGGTTGGGGGAACGGGTTCTCTACATCCCCGATGCCTACGTATCAGAAGTGGTCATGGTGGATCGCACCTACGTTTTACCAATGCCGTTCTACCACACCGCCGTGCTTGGGGTCGCGCCGCACCAAGGCTCCCTACTGCCGCTGCTCCTTTTGCGGCGGGCCCTCGGGGATACGAACGCTTTGGTGCCGGAGACGTTGGTGGTTGTGTTTCTTTCGGTCTCTGCTCCCTTAGCAGGGGCAGCGTTGGTAGTTGATCGGGTGCTGGGTAGCGTATCCCAAATGCCCGAACAGCCCGAAGCTGTTTCGATGGATGAAGTTTGTGCCCAGTTACCGAAGCTGCTCTGGCAGCCTCAGCGATGGTACCAGAGGGCACAGGTGTCGTGAACCTATGGAGAGCAAGCAAGGGGTTAAAATGATGCAAAGATTTGGTGGTCGCGTTTCCCTAGGAAAGCAGCTTTTACTGCTGGTGATTAGCAGCACACTTGTTGGACTGGGCACATCCGCCTACGTTTTCTACCAACAGTTGTACCGAGCGGCACGCGACGAGGTGTCCCAGGCAGTGACTACCCAGGCATTGCAGATTGAGCAGCAACTCATGGAAGTGCGCCAAGCTGCGGATACGGTGGCAGTGGGCGTGCCCATTTTGAAGGGCGCTCGGGCCGTCAGTCGCGATGCCTACACCCAATTGGTGCGCGTAGCGTTTGATCGCTCCCCCCGGTTGTTGGCGCTGGGACTGTCCCAGGAGCCAAATCAGCTGATTCCCTCCAGTAAGAATTTTTCTGTGAACTTTGTGCGATCGCAGGAGGGTGTAGACTTCACCGATGCCTTGGGGGAACCCCTATCCGGTAACGATCAGGTTCGCGTCGGGCAGCGGAATGCTTACTTCAATCAGCCCTTTTACACCTTTGCGAAGGAAGTATCTTCGGACGCGGGACGGGGAATCTGGATTGAACCCTACACCGACTATGGTACGCAAGTAATCACCTACAGCGTGGCGGCGCGATCGCCCGATGGCAAAACCGTTTGGGGCGTTGTCACTGCCGATGTGCGGGTAGCCAACCTCAATGAGAGCGTACGTACGTCCCCCCTTTCCGACAACCAGGGGCACTTTGTTATTTTGAGCAACGCCGACCGCGTCTTGCTCTATCCCCCCGATCCCAGCAAGGCCAGTGGCGGGGCCCAGGGGTTCCAAGAGCTGCCTGAGTTGCGGGATGTCTGGGATCGCATGCGGGGCAAGGTGGAGGACGTTCAGGAGTCAGCCGGGTTCATCGTGGCCTATCGCCAAGTTGCCGAAAACAAGTGGGCCGTGTTTGCGGTGGTGCCCCAGGCAGCAATTTTAGGGCGCGTTCTGCCCATTACGATCGCGGCTACGGCCGGGGTAGGGGTGCTGCTGCTGGTTGTCGTAGGCTGGTTTGTCCGCTCCCTCAATACCCGGCTTAAGCCCATCTTAGATTCCTGCGATCGCCTTACCCAGGAGCGTGGCGGAAATTTGGGACAGGAGCAAGCTGGGGACGAAATTGATCGACTTAATGTGTCCTTCGAAAACATGGTTACCCAAATCGCGCTGAGCGAAGACCGCATTCGGGAGGAAGTCGCCCGCAGCGTCCAGGCTCAGGAGCGCTTGGCCCTCACCCAGCAAAGTCAGCGGGAGTCCGAACTCGTGGAGCAGGATGTCGGGGATCTCTTGGATGTGGTGACCTCCATGGAAGATGGCGACCTCACCATTGCAGCCGAGGTTAGTGATCGCGCCACGGGCCTCGTAGCCGATACCCTCAACCGTCTGCGGGAGAAGTTCACAGAAACGATCGCCCGAGTGCTGGCCACAGCCCAGGATGTGGCCATGGGTGCCCAAGAACTGGAAAAGATGGCCCGCACCGTAGCCCTGAACACCGTAGAGCAAGCGCAGTCGGTCGATGAGGGGCGCAGCTTAACCCAGCAGGTGGCGTCCTTGGCCCAAAACTCTGCGGAACAGGTGAATATCACCAACCAAGCCCTCCAGGAGGTACAGGCGACCGTGGCCGCCGGGCGCGTTGCAATTAACCAACTGATTGAAGGCATTACGGTTTTGCAGACAGGTTCTGCCCAGATCGTGCAACGGATGAAGACGCTGGGAGAATTCGTGGGTCTTGCGGAGCAATTCGTTCAAGACCAGACCCAGATCGCTTCCCTGACCCAGGTGCTCGCTATTAACGCCACCCTTGTTGCCGCCCGGGCAGCGGAGCAGCGCGATCCCAAGCAGTTTATTGGCGTGGCACGGGAATTTGAAACCATCGCCGGACAGGTCAACGACCTCGCTACACAAACCAATGACGGTCTCACCATCCTGAGACAGCGCACCGGTCAGATTCAAACGGTGGTATCAGCCATTGACGCAGAGGTGCAAAATCTGGGCAGCTTGGTGGCCGGCTTTACCTCGGGTGTGGAAAAATCCCAGGATGCGTTCCAAAGTGTCCAAGCCGTTACGGAGCAGGTGGTGCTCGTGGGGCAAAAGGTATCGGAATCCAGCGTGGAAATCGTCCATGCTGCCGATTCCACCGCTAAGTACATGAGTGAAATTGCGGAATTGGCGGAGCAGACAGCGGATTTGACGCGCAGCACCCGGTTGCAATCCGAGCAGATGGGAAATCTTGCCCAGCAGTTGCTCAGTCGAATCCAGTTCTTCCGGTTGCCGGCGGCGGCTTTGCCCGAGTCCAAGCCAGCGTTGGCTGCCAAAAAGTAGTTATGGTGCGCCCTATGCCTCTGTTTGCCTTCATCGATGAGTTTGCCCTGCGCCCTAAACTGCTCTTTTCCTTGGGGGGCAGCGGTGGGGTAGCGGCGTTTTTTTTCCTGGTACTTTTGCTGTCTCCGGAGGAGTGGCGACCCATTTTGACCATCCTTGGACTGGCCCTTACCCTCGCCGGGGCCGGTGTTGGGGCCCTCGTGGCGCTACGGATTGTCCATGCCTTGACCTTGGTCGATAATTTAGCGAAGCATTACGCCCGTGGAGAGCTGACCGCAGCCCTAGAGATTCGCAGCCGGGACGAAATTGGCTCCCTCTCTCACTCCTTAGCCCGGATTGCCGAAGTCATTGATCGCGATCGCCAGGAACGGGAATCTGTTACCCGCCAGGGCAGCCGCCTCCAGGAAGATCTGCAGGAATCCCTCAGCCAAATTCAAGAGGCCCTGGCCGAAGTTAAGGTGGGCGATTTGACCGTTCAGGCCGATCCCTACGGGCAGCTGACCGATGGCATCACGACAACCATGAATTTGATGGTGCAGCAACTGTCCAATACCGTGGCTAACCTCTCCCAGCAACTGCTGCAATTGGGCGGGGTTGGGGATACGATGGGGCACCTGCTGCGGGAACTGGACGAGGTGCAAAAGCGGCAACAAAAAAATATCATTGAAGCCCAAACCGAATCGGAAACCATACAGAATGTGCTTCAGATCCTAGAGACACAGACGGAGTCCACCGAACGAACCCTTCCCCAAGTCCGCCAAGCCATCCGCACGGGGCAAAGCGAATTGGGGCAACTAGGACGTACCATTACCCAACTAGAGCAGGGTGCAGCGCAGATCGGGCAGCGGATTCGCAACCTAGACGAATTCGTCAACATCGCCAAGCAGTTTGTGCAGGATCAGAAGCGCCTAGCCTCCCTCACCCAGGTACTGGCAATGAATGCGTCCATGGTCGCCGCCCGGGCCGTAGAGCAGCGGGAGCCGGATCAGTTTTCTAGTGTGGCTCGGGAGTTTGAGGCGATCGCCGCCCAAGTTAATAGCCTAGCCCGCCAAACCAACCAGGGACTCATCTTGCTGCAACAGCGCACGGGCTCCCTAGAGGTGGTGGTTTCCGGTATTGCCCAGGATATTGAGGGCGTTTCGAGTTCCGTAGGAAAGTTTAGCGGCAGCATTCAGCAGTCCCAGGAATCCCTAACTTCGGTTAAGGAGTACACCGACCGCCTCGCCCAAATCAGTAGCAAGCTTAATACCTGCGCCTACGACCTGACCCAAGCCCTTGACCAAGGCACGGAATTTAACGCCCGGTTAGAGGTTTCCCACACCCAAACCCAGGATCAAATTCGCGCCCTCAGGCAGCAGATCGACACTCTAGAGCGCACTACGCGCAAATCCCAGGATATTCTCCAGTTTTTCCGGCTACCCGATCGCCAACGTGCGCCCCTCAACGGCGTTCTTTCATCCTAAGTCCCCCAACAGCCTATGACTCCCGAAGCCTCCCAACTGCATGAAGAACTACGGGTCATCTTTGAGCAGGATACTGAACGGAACATTCAGACCTACATTCAGACCCTAGCCCAGTGGCAGCCCGAAACCTGGTCAAAAGACATCTACCGCCTCTACCGTTGCGTGCACACGATTAAGGGTGGCGCGGGCACCCTGGGCTTAGCAGAAACCCAGGCGGTGTCTAAGGCTCTTGAGGATCTTCTGGGAGATCTCCGCTATCTGGAAACTGCGCCCAACCTTACCGATGGACATCTCCATCAGATTTTGAGCGAAGCCATTGGCATGGTGATCATCAGCTTGCAGGAGGGGACGCAAAGTAGCGAAGTGGCGATCGCCCGGCTGCAGCAGCTGCAGCAGCAAGTGCAGCAAACCTACTTGCCAGACTGGTCGGAACTGCGGAAATTGCACTATGAATTCGCCGGTCAGGGGTTTGGACTGATCACCCTTGACCTGGAAATGGGTATTGAGTCCCTTCCTGCCTATGGCGATGTTCCCGTTGGCTTGGTGGTGGTTGCCAAGGAAGTAATGCAGCAACTGGAGAGCCTGGGACTGGATATGGACTTGGGTAGCGGCTGGCGATCGCTCCTGGCCGACCACGAAATTTTCTTTGTCCATCCTCGGGTGCACTATTGGCGAGAACACTGGTTTCCCTACCTGCGATCGCTACAGGACTGCATTAAACTCAGTGGCAAGCTCCCTCCCGATCCCTATCAACCTCCCATCACCTACGAAGAGCCCGCCCCTTCCCTGGGGTTGAGGGATGCACCACCACTCAGTAACGAGCACCTTTTTGACGATCTCGATGACACCGAGATTTCGATTATTGACCATGGCGAGGAGGACTCCCTCGACATTGACATCCTGATCGATCTCGTAGACACAGCCACGCCAGCGCCGCTGCCACCCATTCCTGAAATCGAGTTGGAAGAACTCCCCACCGATGGCGAGCAACCCTACGTCAATCTAGATGAGATCAGTATCCTCCGCCATGAGGATCCACCCCTGCCTATCCCCTTCATCATCCCTTCCTCCCTCGAGTACCTGGAGATTCCTAAGCCAATCGTCACGGACGAAGACACCCTAGATTTACCTCAGTTTGACCTCTCCGAATCGGAATCTGTCATTGTGGAGATTAGCGATCACTTTTTCCTGGAGGAGGTATCTGCCCCCATCCCTGACCTCACTGGGGCAATGGATGTCATTGCTGACACCGATGACCTCGAGCAATTTTCTGCCCAAGTAATCTACGATCCGCTCCATTCCCTAGACGCCGAGGACTCCCCGGATGACCTGGGAACCGTGGTGGTCTCCCTCACCTCCCCCGATGACCTAGAACTCCTAGACCACGACGGCGATGGCGAACTGGCTGACCTGCCCCTGACTGCCCCTATGGATGCAGATATGCCAGTGTCAGAGCTGCCTCAGGCTGCGGCCCTGACCTCAGCAGAGGATTTGAGTTCCCTCGATGATGACTTTGCGGACTTCACTAGCTTTGTGGGCGATCGCACGGATGGTGGAACCGATGAGACATCGGTCACCTTTACCTTTGCAGAACCGACTTCAGGTAGTTCCCCAGTAGATAGCCTTGCGTCCGATGGCATGAACGACATCCCCGAGCACTCTCTGGAGGTGCAGCAGGATCCTCCATCGTTCACTGCGCCCCAAGGGGAACCCATGTTTGAGGCTAGGGCTTTTGAGGCTAGGGCTGACGTGGAGACGGGTCATACCGGTAGCAATCTCGCAGAGGATTTCGGGGATAACGGCGGTGATGGTTCCGCAATCCCTAGCGATGACGAATTGGATGGGGACTTCACCGGCTTTTTTGTTGCTGAAACCGAAGAGGTAGTAGCTACAGAATTTGTCTTTGAGGAACCAGCGGCTCTGGATGAGGAAGAAGATCTCACGACCTTTTTCGTTTCTGAAACCGAAGAGGCATCAGCTACGGAATTCGTTTTTGAGGAACCAGCGATTCTGGGGGAAGAGGAGGATCTCACGACCTTTTTCGTTTCTGAAACCGAGGAGATAGCAGTAACAGAATTCGTTTTCGAGGCACCTGCGGCTCTGGGGGAAGAGGAGGATCTCACGGGCTTTTTTGTTGCTGAAACCGAAGCACCCTCGGGACAAGAAACTGGGGAATCGGAGCTGCTGACCCTACCCGATGATGGGGAGCCCATCGATCCCGAATTTCTGGAGCTATTCCAGCTCGATACCCAGCGCGACATCCAAGCCTACGTCCACACCGTAGATGCCCTCAGCGCCGAGACCTGGAAAGCTGATATTCAGCAGCTCTACCGCGCAGTGCACACCATTAAGGGAGGTGCGGTCACGGTGCGGGCCGAATCCATTCGCCTCATTGCCAATGCGATTGAGGATATGCTCTCGGATTTGCGCTATTCGGAAACGGCTCCACCCTTGGAAGATGGCAACCTGCAACAAATTTTGACGGAGGCGGGTGAGCTGTTGATTGGTGGCTTGCAGATGCCTCCCTTGGTTGTTCCGAAACCAACTCTGCAAAGAATTCAACAGTTGCACCAGCAGGTGAAGGAAGCCTACCTGTCGGAGTGGAATGAGCAGCGGCAATTGTGGCAAGAATTTGCCGTTCAGGGATTCGATCTGGTTGTCTTGGAATGGGATATGGCAGTGGAGCAGCTCTCTGACGGCGAGGATGTTCCAGAAACGGCGATCGCCACTGCCCAGGCGACGGTGGAGCAATTAAGGGAAATGGGACAGGAGATGGGGTTCCTCCCAGACTGGAACCAGCACCTCAGCCAAACGGATCTGCTGTTTGCCCATCCCATGCCGTCCTACTGGCAAACCCACGTACCGCCCTACCTCAAGTTTCTTAAGGAAACAGCGAAACAGGGGGGACGAGCTGCCCAGCCGAAGTACCAAATTACTCCCCCCCCGCGCCAAGTTGCCCCGATAGAGTTGTCTGGGGCGATCGCCACCGATGTAGATCCTGAGTTCCTAGAGCTATTCCAACTGGACACCCAGCGGGATATTCAGTCCTACGTATCTACCGTAGAGCAGTTGCAAACCGAAAACTGGAAAGCGGACATCCAGCAACTGTACCGCTCTATCCACACAATTAAGGGAGGCTCGGTAACCGTGGGAGCGGAGTCCATTCGCCAAGTTACCGCTGCCCTTGAGGATATTCTTTCCGACCTCCGCTACCTAGAAGTTGCGCCCAATCTCACCGACGGTGGGCTCCAGGCACTTCTGACCGAAGCCGGGGAGCTACTGATCGGCACATTGCAGCTATCCCCCACCGCCACC
>DBAX01000134.1 GCA_002291895.1 Cyanobacteria bacterium UBA999 | reverse complement strand
CGGGGTGGGGGTGGGTGGGGGGCTTTTTTTTCGGTGCTGCGGTGGCCGTCAAGTGGACTGGGCTGGGATACGGAGTCGGCGGAGCGTGGCTCGCTTGGCAGTACGGTCGGCGATCGCCCCTAGCCCTGGGCACCGCATTCTTTCAAGGAGTGGTGTTCCCGGCCCTGGTGTATGGCGTGCAGTGGCTCCCCCATCTAGGGCTGATGCCCCAGGTTCCCCCCTGGGAATTGTTCCAGCAGATCCATGGGCAAATATGGGTGTTTCACCGCACCTTGGGGGAAGCGAGCACCGCACCCGTGCATCCCTACTGCTCTCCGTGGTGGTCCTGGCCGGCGCTATGGCGACCGATCGCCTATTTTTTTCAAGAGGGCGCCGACGGTCGCTACCAGGCCATCTATGCCATGGGAAATCCCATTCTGCACTGGGGCGGCTTCGGGGCAATTGTGGGACTCTGGACTTGGCGATCGCCCCTCCCTAGGCACTTCCTTTACCTCAGTTTTATTGGCCATTGGCTACCCTGGGCCCTGTCCTCCCGCTGCACGTTTCTCTACCACTACATGCCCGCTGCGGTGTTTGCCATGATCGCCTTCGCCGGACTGCTGGATCGGTTCTGGCACCGGGGCGTGTGGGCGCCGGCAACCCTGGGGATCGTGGTTTTGGCGTTTCTTTGGTGGCTGCCGATCTATACCGGTTATCCGATCTCAGCGATTCACTTTCGTATGTTAATGTGGTTTGCGAATTGGATCTGACTCGGTTGCTGCCATGCAGAATTTCCGTGATTACTACCAAATACTGGGGATTCCCCGCACCGCCACTGCCGATGAAATCAAGCGGGCCTACCGACGGTTGGCGCGGAAATTCCATCCCGATCTCAATCCTGGGGACAAGGCAGCCGAGGATAAATTTAAGGATGTCAACGAAGCCTACGAAGTGCTTTCGGACACCAGCAACCGCGAAAAATACGACCGGTTTGGACAGTATTACAAACAGGGAGGCTTCCAGCGTCCCCCCGCTGGCAACTATGGCGAAACGGACTTTGAACGGGGCTATGGGGATGTGGACTTTGCCCAATATAAGGACTTCCAGGAATTCGTCGATCAGCTGCTGGGCAAGTTTCGCAACGATGGACGGGCTGCTGACCCTAACTACGCTTACCGCAGTACAACCCAAACCCCACCCCGCCCCAATTCTCGCCGTGATTCCGAGGCATTGCTGGAATTGCCCCTAGAGCGGGCCTACGTCGGTGGTCGCGAACGCATTCGTCTCGAAGATGGGCGATCGCTGGAAGTCAACATGCCAGCGGGGGTACTGTCCGGGCAGCGGATTCGCCTCAAGGGTCAGGGGGGCAACGGTGGCGACCTCTACCTCAAAATCCTGCTTAAGCCCCATAACTTTTTTACCCTAGAGGGCAGCGACGTCTACTGTCAGTTGCCCGTCTCTCCCAGTGAATCGGTGCTTGGGGTGCAAATTGAAGTCCCAACTTTGGGGGGTACCGTCAAGCTTAACGTCCCAGCCGGTGTGCGTTCAGGGCAAAAACTGCGCCTCGCGGGTAAGGGGTTTCCTAAGGACTCCCGCACCTTTGGCGATCAGTACGTAGAAATTCAGATCGTTGTGCCCAAAAACCCCAGTAACCGCGAGCGGGAACTCTACGAGCAACTGCTAAAGGTGCAGTCTTTTGACCCCCGCGACCACTTGCCCAAGTAGGACATCGCCTTCCCAGGTGATCCATAGGGGCGGCAGCAGCAGCAATCCCGCCACACTCAGAGCGGCGATCGCCATGATCAGAACCGCACCGGCGGCACAATCCTTGGCAATTTTAGCGAGGACGTGGTAGTCCTGTCCTACCGTCAGGTCAACCACCGCCTCAAGGGCGGTATTGATGAGTTCCATGGCCAAAACCAGACCAATCATAACCAGCACCACAGCCAGTTCTACCGCCGCTAACCTTTCATAAACACTCAGACTGATGGCCACCGCCCCAATTGCTAGGTGAATGCGGAAGTTGCGTTGGGTGAGCAGGGCATAGAGCACCCCCTGGCCAGCATAGTAGAAGCTCTTTCCGAGGCTGTCGGCCACCGTATGGGATGCGGGTCGGCGAAGCAAAAACAACGGCGTTGTCATGGAAGTACCACTGGAGTAAAACTATCGAAGTCGCAAGGCAGCAGATCTAGCAACGTCTCCTGCTGGGCTAACATTTCCCGAAGGCGCGCCTCATCGGGATGATCCCATCCCAAAAGGTGCAAAAAGCCGTGGGCCGCCAGCCAAACCAATTCTCGCGGTAGGGAATGCCCCTGTTCGGCCGCTTGCCGAGATGCAGTGGGCACCGCAATCACCACATCCCCTAAATAGACGGGCTCGGAGGTGGCATCGGCACAGGCAATTGGGGGAACCGGTACCTCTAGGGCAGCAAACGCCAAGACATCCGTAGGGCCTTCCTGATGTCGATAGGTGCGGTTGAGGACGGTCATTTCGGCATCATCCGTAAACTTCAGGGTCAGTTCCTGGGATCCATCGATAGCCATGTGGCTGGCCCAGGTGTCAAACCACCGTTCCCACTGCGACTCTGGGATGGGATCTGCCGCCACAGCCCCAATAACATAGACCGTTAGTGCCATGACTGCGTTAGATCTACCTAGGGTAAAACTCCAGTGTGATCATTTCAGGAGTTGGACTTTGTTGTCAATGTAACCAAACATGAAGATCCTTGCCTTCCCCAAACTCGGGGGCGAGCACCGCTTCAATCGTGGAAGGCGATCGCCAAGCCAAGGAGCAATCCCACTACTCCGGTGATGGTTAGGGCGAAATGCCCTAGGGAAGTTGCTCCTTTTGCGACCATATTTCGCATGGCCATTTTGACAAAGCTTGGTGGTTGGGGAGGAACTGACATGGTGGTTTAATGAGACAAAATGTAACGCTGTTTATATTAGCCTGCCCATCGGCCGGAACTTATCAAAAAAATATCAAGAATGGTCTAAGCAAGAAAAAGTCATAAGTGTTTTAGCGGTTGCCTAGTTGTCCCATGGGGAGGACAATATACGTGCAGTATTGCGGAAGTAACAGTTATGGCCGTTGAAAAAGTTAACTCCTCCTCGAGCTTGGCCGAGGTTGTTGATCGCATCCTGGACAAGGGCATCGTTGTCGATGCTTGGGTTCGTGTTTCTTTGGTGGGCATCGAACTTCTGGCGATCGAAGCCCGGGTGGTCGTTGCCTCCGTGGAAACCTACCTCAAATATGCTGAAGCCGTCGGTTTGACGACCTCGGCTGCTGTGCCCGCAGCTTAGTTTTAAGGAGCATGTGGTTTGGGGAGTTCGGTCAGGCTATTCTTGACCGAATTTTTTACAGTTTTTTGGGATGAATTTTTGAGATGAAATTGTAGTTCAAGGTGCTTTCCTTGCATCGCGTTAACCCTAGGAACCGGAGGTCACGGTGACTTCACTAATGGATCAATTCGCAGCAGCCCGTCAAGCAAGAACCGTTATGGGCGCGGGTCTCCTAGCGGCGGCGCGTGCAGATCGCCTCGCAAACGAGCAACAGCGGCGGGAGGCTGCCCAGCGACAGCGACAGCAACAACAGCAGGAACTGGCGGTGCGGGTTGCCCAAGTTGGTGCCCTACTCAGTTCCCTGGAGCAGGAACGCCACAGCCAGGGGAGGGCCGATGCCGCGGAGCGTGTTCGGGAAGCCCAGGAGCGAGCCCAGGAAATGCGGGATGGGTTGCACTCCCTCCACCGGGTACGCCTTGCTGCGGGTGCCAGCGATCGCCTGTTGCGGCAGCGGGATCAGCAGCAGCGCCATCAAGCAACGCAGCAGCACCTCCACCTCTGGAGCACCCAACGGAAGCAATCGGCCGATCTCGCCGCCGGGGAGCGTCTCGCTGAGGCCCAGTACCTGACCCTTAGCATTCAAGACTTTTTGCAGCAAACGTTACAGCAACGGCAGCAGCAGGGTCGCCAGCAGCAGCAGCAACGCCAACAAGAAGCGCAATCACGCCACAACAGCGTTTCCCAGGAATTGCACCAAATCTCGGCCCTGCGTTCGGCCGTGGCGATCGCCAGCAAACAGCAACGGCAGGAGTTTTGCCTCGAGCTACAGCGCTCCGTTTGGGCCGGCTCCGCAGGAACGTCCCCTGCACCTAAACCCGCAACCGCACCTGCTGCTGCACCCCTTGCTTCACCCAAATCCAGTACGCCACCGGTACAAAAGCCGCCCGTTGCCGCTGCGCCCAAACCCCCAGCGCCCGTGCCAGCTCCTACGGAAGAGCGATCGGTGCAGCAGTTCATTCTAGGATATGTCGCCAAGCTACCGAACACCCCCACTTTGGGACAGGTTTTGGATGATCGGGATGCCCTGCGGCTCCTCCTTGCCCAGGGGGCGATTTCCCTGGGGATCGATCCTTCGGAAATTGTCAAAACACTGCAAACCATGGCGGACGCATGACCACGATTCTTCAGGCTTCTCCGAGACAGTTCGTTAGTACCGAAAGCACCAAACAGATAGTGCGCCGCGCCCTGCGCTACCTCCAGTCGGGGTTTGCGGTGCACCTGCGTGGGGCAGCGGGCACTGGCAAAACAACCCTAGCGATGCACTTGGCGGGTCTTCTCGCCCGCCCCATGGTGCTGATTTATGGTGATGAGGATCTCAACTCCTCCCAATTGGTTGGCTCCGTGGCAGGCTACACCCGCAAAAAAGTGATTGATAACTACATCCATTCCGTTTTGAAGGTGGAGGACGACCTCAAACATAGTTGGATGGACTCCCGACTGACCTTGGCCGCTCGGGAAGGATTCACCCTAATCTATGACGAGTTCAACCGTTCGCGACCCGAGGTCAATAACGTTTTGCTCAGCGTGCTAGAGGAGAAGCTGATTGTTCTTCCCCCGGACAGTTCTCAGTCGGAGTACGTGCGGGTTCACCCCCAATTTCGGGCCCTATTTACCTCCAACCCAGAGGAGTATGCCGGCGTGCATCCAGCCCAGGACGCCCTCCTCGATCGCATGATCACAATTGATGTCGGTGAACCGGATCTCGATACGGAGCGGCAAATTTTGATCGAACGGGTGGGGTTAGAACGCACGGATGCCCTGAAAATTATCAGTTTGATTCGCAGTTTTCGCCATGCCATTGCCCAGGAGGATAGCCACGGCTCGACGAGCCTGCGGGTTTGCCTCATGATCGGGCGCATCTGCCGCGAGCACGACATTCCCGTATCGGGGGGCGATCGCAATTTTCGCGACCTCTGTTTCGATGTTTTGCTTTCGCGGGCCGGGGCATCGGAGCGATCGCCTATGGTGGTGCTGTCCCATCTGCTCGATCAGCTATAGCAATGAACCAAGCCATCAAAAGCAGTACGGCCGGCTCCACCCTCGCCGACATCCTAGAACGGGTGCTTGACAAGGGCATCGTGATTGCCGGCGATATTACGGTCAGTGTGGGCAACGTCGAATTACTCAGCATTCGCATTCGCCTCCTGATTTCATCTGTCGACAAGGCCCGGGAAATCGGCATTAACTGGTGGGAGTCTGACCCCTACCTGTCCTCCCGCACCCAGGAACTGCTGACAACCAACCAGTTGCTCCTCGAAAAGGTTCAGGTTCTAGAGCAGCAGCTAGCCCAACTCAAGGCTGCCCCCTAGGAGTAGGAGGCAATGAAGGCCCCAATGGTTGCTAATTCGGTCGGAATTGCTTTGGTCAAAGTGTCGATGCGTTCTGAGTTGGGATTCTGGTTGTATTTGAGGCAGAGGTCTTCGAGCTCTCCGGCTAGGGATTGCATCGGCAGGGCACCGATGTTGCTGCTTGCACCCTTGAAGTAATGGGCTTCCCGACCCAACTGGTCGTAGTCCTTGGCGGCGTGGGCTCGCTGAAGGTGCTCTAGGTGGAGTTGGGCGTCTTCGAGATAGACATTGAGAAGCTCCTGTTCAAAGTCGATATCGCCCTCAGAAATTTGATGGAGGCAGTCGAGATCAATGGGAGCATGAACCATGGGAATCCGGTAGTACGATCCTGCTTCTATTAAAACCCATCTTGACCACGGGATTTCGTTGCCCAGGACGGAACGTCTTCCTCTAGAATTTCCTTATTCTTGGCAATGGGTTTTATGGGTAATTGGCAATCTTTGGCAGGGCAAAACATTCTGGTCACAGGCGGGGCAGGATTTTTGGGAAAGCAGGTGGTAGCACAACTTTTAGCAGCGGGCGCGGACAAGGAGCGCATTGCCATTCCGCGATCGCACAGTTGTGACCTCCGTGATGGTTCCATGTGCCAAGCTGCCGTGGCGGGTCAGGATCTGGTGGTGCACTTGGCCGCCCATGTCGGTGGCATTGGGTTAAACCAAGCCAAGCCCGCGGAACTGTTTTACGACAACTTGATGATGGGCGCCCAGCTGATCCACGCGGCATATTTAGCCGGGGTAAAGAAATTCGTCTGTGTCGGTACCATTTGTGCCTATCCCAAGTTTACGCCCGTACCCTTCCGGGAGGAGGATCTTTGGAACGGCTATCCCGAAGAAACCAACGCGCCCTACGGAGTGGCAAAGAAGGCCCTGCTGGTGCAACTCCAATCCTATCGGGCCCAGTATGGGTTCAACGGTATTTTCCTGCTGCCGGTGAACCTCTACGGCCCCGAGGATAATTTCGATCCCCGCAGCTCCCACGTTATTCCGGCCCTGATACGCAAGGTGCACGAGGCCCAAATTGCGGGGCAGCGCGACCTGTACGTTTGGGGGGATGGCAGTCCCACGCGGGAATTTATCTATTCTGAGGACGCGGCCCGGGGCATCGCCCTGGCCACCTGTGCCTACGATGGGGCGGAACCCGTGAATATTGGCACCGGCTATGAAATTTCCATCCGCGACCTGATTGCCCTGATCTGCCGTTTGATGGAGTTTGAGGGGCACATTATTTGGCAGGCGGATAAGCCCAACGGGCAGCCTCGCCGCTGTTTGGATGTCACCCGGGCAACCCAACTGTTTGGCTTTACTTCCCAAGTTTCCTTCGAGGAGGGGCTGCGGCGCACGATCGCGTGGTATCGCCACAATGCTGCTCCGGTAGCTGCTGGAACCCTGTGAGGGAACCGCCCCTACTGGGCTGGGTGATGGCGGTGCAGGCTAATTTTTATCGGGTGCGGCTGGAGTTGCCCGACGCTCCAGAACTGCTGTGCGTTCGGCGCGCCCGCCTTAAGAAGGTGGGCATCCATATCCTGGTGGGCGATCGCGTCGAGGTGGAGGAACCGGACTGGCAGGGCAGCCGCGGGGCGATCGCCGCAGTTGCCCCCCGCCACAACCAATTGCCACGGCCGGCCATTGCCAATATTGATCGCCTGCTGCTGGTGGTGTCCCTGGCACAGCCGGAGCCCGATCCCCATCAGGTGAGCCGGTTTCTGGTCATGGCTGCGCCCTTGGGCTGTGCGGTTCTGGTGGTGTGGACAAAGCAGGATCTCGTCGATGCGGCAGCGGTGGCGACGTGGGGCGATCGCCTCAGGCAATGGGGCTATGAATCCCTGGCGGTCAGTACGGTTACGGGGCAGGGACTGGGCCCATTAGGTGCACAGTTGCGATCGGGAATCACCGTTGCCACTGGACTGTCGGGTGTGGGAAAGTCCAGTTTGATCCAAGCGCTGGTGCCCCAGGCAACGATTCGGACGGGGAACATCTCCAGCCGGTACGAAAAGGGGCGCCATACCACCCGCCATGTGGAACTTTTTCCCCTGTCTGAGGGGGGCTATCTCGCCGACAGCCCCGGATTTATGCAGCCCACCCTTGCCATGACCCCGCGGCAACTGATGGCAGCCTTTCCCGAAATCCGCGCCCGACTGGAACGGGGATGGTGTCAGTTTCCCAACTGCACCCACCACCACGAGCCCGGTTGCGTGGTGCGCGGTTCCTGGGAACGCTACCCCCACTACCTCAGTTTTTTGGCGGAGGTGCAGGATGGGGGCGATCGCCCTCGGGAAGAAAAAACCTACAAGGAAAAATCCCAGCACCACGAGCCGCTGCTCAGCCGGAAAAAGCACCGTCGTCCCTCCCGGCGGGTACTGCACCAGGGGCAATCCCAGGAACCGGATTTAGATGTCGAGGTCGGCGAGATCGAGTTTTGAGCCGTGGGTTTCAATAAATTCCCGCCGTGGCGCGACGCGATCGCCCATCAAAATGGTGAAGATACGATCCGCCTCCGCCGCATCCTCAATGGTGATCTGCTTGAGCATCCGGGTTTCCGGATTCATGGTGGTATCCCACAGTTGCTGGGGCATCATTTCCCCTAGCCCCTTAAACCGCTGAATCGTGTAGTTGGCATTGGCAGGAAACGTGGCCAAGTGGGCTTGGAGGTCGCGATCGCTGAAACAATACTGGGCATTCCGACCCCGTTCTACCTTATAGAGCGGCGGGCAGCCGATGTAGATAAACCCCTGATCGACCAGCTGGCGTTGATAGCGATAGAAAAAGGTCAGCAGCAAGGTGCGAATGTGGGCCCCATCTACGTCGGCATCGGCAAGAAGAATAATCTTGTGGTACCGCAACTGCTGAATTGAGAACTCTTCGCCCTTAATTCCCAAACCCAATCCCGTAATCAGGGCTTGAATTTCGTTGTTTTTGTAGATCTTGCTTTCGTCGGCCTTTTCGATATTCAGCACCTTACCCCGCAGGGGCAAAATCGCTTGAAAGTGGCGATCGCGCCCCTGCTTGGCACTGCCGCCGGCGGAATCTCCTTCCACAATGAAAATCTCCGACTCCCGGGGATCGCGGGAACTGCAATCCGCCAATTTGCCCGGCAGGGTAGACGACTCCAGGGCCGACTTGCGCCGCACCAACTCCCGGGCCCGCCGCGCCGCTTCGGCCGCATTAAAGGCCTGAATCGCCTTGTCCACTACCGCCGCCGCAATGGGGGGATGAAACTCCAGATATTCCGCAAGCACCTCCCCAACGAAGGAATCCACAATCCCCCGCACCTCCGTATTGCCCAGCTTGGTTTTGGTTTGCCCCTCAAATTCCGGCTCCGGCACCTTCACGGAAATCACTGCCGTGAGCCCTTCGCGGACATTTTCTCCCGCCAGGTTGGCATCCCCATCCTTGAGTTTTTTGAGCTTGCGGGCGGTGGTGTTGATGGTGCGGGTCAGTACGGCCTTTAAACCCTCGAGGTGGGTGCCACCGTCGATGGTGCGAATGTTATTGGCAAAGCCCAAAATATTGTCGTTGTAGGCATCGGTACACCACTGCAGCGCCACTTCTACCTGAACCTGATCCCGCTCCCCGTGGACGTAGATGATGTCGGGGTGGATCGGCTCCTTTTCGTGGGTCATGTAGGCTACATACTCCCGGATCCCACCCTCGTAGCAATAGATTTCTTGCTTACCTTCCCCAGAGCGGCGATCGCAAAATTCAATCGCCACCCCGGCATTGAGGTAGGCCAGTTCCCGCAGACGCCCCGCCAAAATGGCAAATTCAAATTCGGTTCCACCGGTAAAAATCTGAGTATCGGGTTTAAACCGCACTTGGGTGCCGCGCCGGGGCGCGTCGGTTTTTTGGCTGCTCAGATCGCCCTTGGGGGTTCCCCGCTCGTAGCGCTGCGCAAAAACCTGCTGCTGTCGCCAGACCGTAACCTCGACCCACTCCGAGAGGGCATTGACCACAGATACCCCTACCCCATGGAGCCCGCCGGACACTTTGTAGCTGCCGCTGCCAAACTTGCCCCCGGCATGGAGTACGGTCATAACGGTTTCGAGGGCTGACTTACCGGTTTTGGGATGAACGTCCGTGGGAATGCCCCGTCCGTTGTCGGTGACGCTGACGGAGCCATCGGCGAGCAACTCCACCAAAATGCGATCGCAGTAGCCCCCTAGGGCTTCATCAACGCTGTTGTCAACCACCTCAAATACAAGGTGGTGCAATCCCTTGGGGCCGGTGGAACCGATGTACATACCAGGACGTTTTCTAACCGCCTCCAGCCCCTCCAAAACCTGAATCTTGTCAGCGTTGTAGGTTTCGGTATTAAGTGTTTGGGGCATAGGAATCCTCAGACGGTAAAGAAAAATAATAATGAATGCAGGGTCGCTAGCACTGTCACAAATGTAAGGGCTTAAAAAGAACCCTAGGGATCAAAGCTCCTATCCGACACAGGCTAAACCCGATACATGCTATCAAATAGCAATTTTGACGACATAGGTGCTACGGATTTGTTGTCGTTGGTGCAGACGCTAGCTTCCATGTCAGAAAATCATTGCGCCATTATAGCCGATTGGAACAGGAACAACGGCGAATGTTGCTGCCTGTCTTTTCTGGGGCGCTGCATATACGCCCTGGAAATCGTATCTTTTGCTCCCCGCTAGCAGGTAGTTGAACACTAAAATTTGGGGCAATGAATGGGAACCAGAAAATAGGGGGAACTAAAAGAAGCGATCGCCGCCAATTACCCAATTTGATGCTGCCAAAATTAGGGGTATTTCCTGGGTTTTAGCCAGAAGGGACAGGATCCTAGTGCCTTCCCAACCATAGCGCCCAGCATGACGGCTCCCCAGGCGGGGGCTTTCCCCAGAGGCTCCAAATGGGCAGCCGCAAAAATGGAATAATAAATGCAGAAGTTTTTATTCCCACAATCGGAAACCACAACGCCATGACTCTTGCCTACTGGGATTGCTATGCCGGAATTTCGGGCGATATGTGCCTAGGAGCCCTTGTGGGGGCTGGTGTTCCCCTTGAGGTTTTGGAACAGGCGATCGCCCAGTTGGGGCTGGCAGAATCTATCCACATGCGGGTAGAACCCGTCCTGCGCTGCGGGCAGCAGGCCACCAAAGTCTATGTTGAAGAACACCACCATGGCGACCATGGGCACCACCATCGCCACCTACCGGAAATTGAGGAGATGATCCGCCAGGCCCACCTGTCGCCCCAAGCGGAGCGCTGGAGTTTGGCGGTGTTTCGTTGCCTCGCTGTCGCCGAGGGAGCAGTCCACGGAATCCCCCCGGAGGCGGTGCACTTCCATGAAGTTGGCGCCCTCGATGCGATCGCCGATGTGGTGTGTACCTGCGTGGGGTTGCAGTGGCTGGGAGTCACCCAAATTACCTGTGGCGCCCTACCCGTTGGTGGGGGCAGCGTCCAGTGCGCCCACGGTCGGATGCCCGTACCGGCCCCGGCGGTACTGAAGCTCATGGAAACCCACCGCGTGCCCATCTACAGCAATGGCATTCAGCAGGAATTGGTAACGCCGACCGGGGCCGCGATCGCCACGGCCCTTAGCGAACGCTTTGGCGAACCCCCCGCCATGGCCCTCGAAAAAGTTGGGATCGGTGCTGGAGAGCGGGATTTGGAGCTACCCAATGTCCTGCGCCTGTGGCTGGGGGCACCTGCGCCAAAAAAGTAGCTTTGGGCACACCCTCCACCGAGGCGATCGCCATTCTGGAAACCCAAGTCGATGACCTGTCGCCCCAGGTGCTGGCCTACCTCAGCCAAGAGCTTTTGACCCTGGGAGCCTACGACGTGTTTAGCCAAGCCATCACCATGAAAAAATCGCGCCAGGGGATCCTCCTGACGGTGCACTGTCCGCCGGCCCTAACCGCCACCTGCCGCGATCGCATCTTTCAAGAAACTACTACCCTCGGAATTCGCTATCGCCTTGAGGAGCGCTTTGTCCTGCCCCGCGCCATCCATGCCCTAAATACCCCCTACGGACCAGTGCGGATCAAAGTTTGCCGCCGCCCTTTGGGAGATCTAGCCCAGGGGCAACCGCTTACCGTTCAGCCCGAATACGAAGACTGCGCGGCGATCGCCCGAAGCCACTCTATCCCCCTGCGGGAAGTGCTGGAACTGGTGCATTCCCTGGCGATCACGACGTTAGACTTTGCAGGAAAGCGTTAGAATTTGATTGCTAGAATCTGGTTTATTTAAAAATCTATACAGCATCTATACAATAATGATGAAATAAATAGCCGCAAACCATTTCGTTCAGTTCCTCTAAAGATCCGTCGGACGTTTGACGCTAGCCATCGTCTAGGTCTCTCTGCTTGAAAAACCGCAACGGGTGCTTCAGCTATGGTATCGGTTCAGTCGTATTAGTTTAGTGGTATCAGCTCAGTGCTTTTCCCCAATGTACGTAGACGTTTATGGGCGAATTTACGCACAAAAATATTTACGTACGGAAGCTTTTCTAGAAACTTTGAGGTGTCACAATGAACCCCCTTGCTAAAATTTTGGTCAGTGTTGCTGTTTTGGTTGGGCTTCTCTACCTTTCAGCAATCATTTTTCGGGAAATAGGCTTCTTTTTTAGCAATTTGCTGTGGTTGGTACGCAACAATTTGCTAGTTATTCTGGCGGTTGCGGTGCTGGTCGTTGCTGTTGGTGGCTACTTCAACCGCAGAGCCTAAGCTACTATAAAGTGCGTCCGTGGTTTGGCAGCTTTCATGATTGTCAGCTAGAGGCAAAAAATATCCCCCAAGACCTAGCGAAAGTTCTTGGGGGACGAAATTAAAAAAGTATTTTGAGTACGCCTTGTCTCGATTCTTGGCGATACCTAGGCGGCGGCGCTGCGTTCCTGGGTAGCGTGGCTGTGATCTTCGGCTGCAATTTTCAGGTCGTCGGGATCGACGTAGTGGCACATGTGGTCATCAAGGCAGATCAGGGCCCAGCCGTTGCAATCGGCATTGACCAGCTTGTAGGAGGTTTCGAGAACAAAAAATCCCTGATGGTTGCGGGTGTCGGGCTTGACGCGGACGCTATCAAACAACATAGGTTATTCTCCTTGCTTATATGTTAGTTATGAAAAACTCGTAAATCTTTGGTTGACTCCAGACTAACATTTGATCCCCGTTGGTCAAGTTAACTTTTCCTAACCGGGGATCGCTAAAGTATGAACCAACGTAAACCGACACAGAATTAGGGGGAATCCCGTCCTAGGATTCAAACACCCAGGCATAGACCCGCTCTAGTTCCTTCCAGTCTGGTCGTCGTCGCCGCCCCTCTTCAAAATTAGCCAGAATTTCGTCCTTGAGATCCTTGAGAATCATCAGCCAATTTTTAGCCGCTTCAATATGATTGCGTACCCCCGTTTGGGAGGTTTCGAGCATGGCGATCGCCAGATTGATGTGGGCTTGGGGATCTTCGGGGCTAATTTTGACGGCCTTTTGGGCGGCCTTTAGGGCAAGTTGGGACTGACCGTCCAGCAGGTAGAGCCAAGAAAGGCAAATCCAGCCGCTGGCAATCTTGGGCTGGCGATCGCAAATTTTTTCGTAAAGGGGAATCAAGTCCGCAGCGGGAGCCCCTTCCTGGTAACGTTTAAGTCCTTCTTGAAACAGTTCTTCGGCGGTTTGATCGGTGGTCATAGACGTTGGTGGGGGTATGGGGGCTAAGAATGGCTAGAGCCCTTGATCATTTTATAGAGTTCGGGAAGCCGTTTGAATAGGGCAAAGGCTTTGAAAAATTCCTTGGCTGGTAGCGCCGGAATGCCAAAAAACTGGCCGGCGGGGAGGTCGTCCATCACCCCCGATTTGGCTCCCACCTGGACGCGATCGCCCAGGGTGAGATGGTTGGCGATCCCTACCTGTCCCGCTAGAACAACATTGCGACCCAAGTGCACTCCCCCCGAAAGCCCCACTTGTCCCGCCATGAGGCAGTCGGGGCCCGTGGTGCAGCCGTGGGCGATGTGGACGAGGTTATCGATTTTAGTGCCGCGACCGATGCGGGTATCGCCTAGGGCACCGCGATCAATCGTGCTGTTGCAGCCAACTTCCACGCCATCTTCGAGGATTGTCCTGCCAATTTGGGGCATTTTTTGCCACTGTCCCGTTGCGGTTGGTACAAAGCCAAAACCCTCGGAGCCAATGACGGCCCCGCTGTGGATGACGCAGTCCTGACCAAGGATGCTGCGGGCGTGGATGGTGCTGTTGGCATAGACAATCGCGCGATCGCCAATCGTTACCCCATCGCCAACCACCACATGGCTGTGAATTTGGACATCTGCCCCAAGGACGACGCCCTGACCCAGAACAACGTAGGCAGCTATGGCTGTGCCTTCGCCAAGGGTGACATCCGCTGCCACAACTGCCGTAGGATGGACGCCCCGAGGTAGCCGCTGCGGTGGATGGAAGAGGGCCATGGCCTTGGCAAACAGCAGCCGTGGTTGGGGTGTGGCATAGTAGGCTAGCTCGCGCTCCGCGGCGATCGCCACCGGAAAGGGCTGATCGGGGATCAGCACCGCCGAGGCCTGGGTTTGCTGCAGTTGGGAGAGAAATTTGGGGTGCTCTAGAAAGGCCAGATCTCCCACCTTGGCAGCTTCTAGGGTGGCGACTCCGCCGAGGTCAGGATTGCCCTGGGCAGACTGGGGATCGACACCGCAGGCGGCAAGCAGGTCGTGAAAATTCATGCTGCTATGCCCAAGGCTTGCTGCAGTTGGGACTCCAGCCAGTTGTTAAAGCATTCGTTGATCAAGCGTTGCTCCATGGCCTCGTCGAGCTGGGCGGGAAGCATTTTTTCTAGGCGCAGTAGCAACACCCAGTTGCCCACCACCATGGGCGTGGAAACCTGCTGGGGTTGGGTTTTGGCTAAAAAGTTGGCGATCGCCGGATTGAGGGATTGCACCTCAACGGGGCCTACCAGTCCTCCCGTCTGGGCTTCAGGGCCCTGGGAATACTCCCGAGCCAATTCGGCAAAGGACTGTTCCTGTTCTTGGATGCGGAAAAATAGCTCCTGGGCAATGCTGAAATCCTTGGTGCAGATCATGGAATAGACAACCCGATCCAGTTGCCCCTTGCGTTTGAGGAAGTACCCATGAACTTGGTTGGCCCAAACCTCCTGCTTATACTTTTCCAGTTGCAGGGCGCGAATTGCTAACTTTTCCGACTGGGTTTGACTCATACCATGGCGGGTCAGCCACTCTTGAAGCTGATTTTGCGTTGTCAGCCCCAAGTGCTGGTACATATCCTTTACGGACTGATCCCGTTCGTCATCGGTGTAGGACACCTTGGCGATCGCCCGATCCACAAGCAGCTCGCGCAGGAGCTGGGGCAGCATCCCATATTGGATCAGGCGCTCCATGAGGTCATCGGCAGTGAAGGTGTCATCCCCCAACCGCAATACCATTCTTGCTTCCGGTTTTCCGGCACCCACTGCGCCCAATTCAGCGTTAAAAGAACCAGCCATAGCTGTGCAACCCCTTACCTAGGAGATTAACCCCCAGATAGCATACCCACACGACCAGAAAACCGCAACTGGCGATGATCGCCGGTCGCCTACCCTGCCAGCCTTTGGTGATGCGGGTATGGAGGTACGCAGCAAAGACCAACCAGACAATCAAAGACCACGTCTCCTTGGCATCCCAACTCCAGTAGGAACCCCAAGCCTCGTTTGCCCAAACACCGCCAGAAACAATACCAATCGTCAGGAGGGGAAAACCCAGCCCGATCGCCCGATAGCTCAGATTGTCGAGGGTATCGCCAAGGCCTAGTCCGCCCGAGGAACTGCTGCCGATAATCCCCAGGGAATTGCCCTTGAGCACCACCTGGGACTGCCCCCGCGTCACCCACAAAAAGGCGATCGCCACCACACTGCCGGTCATCAGGGCCGCATAGCTCAGCAGCATGACCGAAACATGCATCATCAGCCAGTTGGATTTGAGGGCCGGAACGAGGGGTTGGGCAGTCTGCATCGATGGCGGCAGGGAAAGGGCCGCAAATGCCACGATACCTAGGGCCACCGGAGCCGTCACACTGCCAATCCAATCCTGCACCCGAGGATATTGGGACTGAAACCCCAGCCCTGCCAAGGTAACGCCCCAGGCAATAAACAGCAGCGATTCGTAGAGATTGCTTAGGGGAAAGTACCCTGCCTCTAGCCACCGGGCCAGAAGGAGGGCGGCCAAACCTAAATTGGCGATCGCCATTCCCACTGTCCCCAACTGGGTAAAAAGCTTGGTTTGCGGTGCGGCTAACCCCAACCAAAAGAGCGCCATGGTGAGCAGCAGGGTGGCAAAGGCACCATTGTCTAAAATATTTTGAATGCCAATCAAGTCCATAAATTTTGTTTTTTGTCTGCCCAAGGCGGGTCAGTTGGTCTGCTAGGGTCATTATAAGGCCCAGGAAATATCGTCCTATAATGGTGCCCAGACCCCAATTTGTCCCATGCCACCCCAGCCCAACGAAATTCCCGTCGCGCCGCGTGTTGGTGAACCTGCCAAGAAACCCCCCTCCCCAGCATCGTTGCTGCGGATAGTGCCTTGGTGGGTTTTCGTCCTGGGATTAATAGCATTCCTCATCCCGGTGATGCTTGTGCGGCTTTCCCCCTTGCCAACGGGGAGCACCCCAGCTCCAGCTACCGCTCCGCCCCCAGCTACCGTGGAGCCCACCCTCCCCCCGGGCAACGATCCCCAACGCAGCGATCAGCTTTTTGGACATTTCCGCTACGATCAAGCTCCGGCAAGCACCCTGCGCACCATCGCCCGGGCCGCCGATGGCTATGAATTCCAACTGCGAGACAGCGCTGCCCAGAGCTACCTGGACATGGCTGCCGCCGCGCGGCAGGAAGGCATCGAACTGACGGTGATCTCTGCTTTTCGTACTACTGCAGAGCAAGAGGCACTGTTTTTTGACATCAGCCGCCAGCGCAACCAAAGCCTCCAGCAGCGGGCGCTGACCAGTGCTCCGCCGGGCTACAGCGAGCACCACACGGGCTTCGCCCTCGATTTAGGGGATGGCGCGGTGCCCAGTGCCAATCTTTCCCCTACCTTCGAGCAAACCCGCGCCTTTCGTTGGTTGGAGCAGAATGCCAAGCGCTACAGCTTTGAACTATCCTTTCCCCGCCAAAATTGCCAGGGAGTCCTCTACGAACCCTGGCACTGGCGCTTTGTCGGCGATCCCGAGAGCCTAAAAATGTTTTACCAAAACCGTCCCCAACCCCGTACCTGTCCGCCCAAACCATGACATTTCTGGCGATCGCCGTTTTTGGTATCACCTGCCTGGCCCTATTGTCTCCCTGGATTTCGCCCCTATGGCCCACGGGTTTGGCTGTCACGCTGTTGGGCTTTTTGACCCTAGATCGTGCCTACGCTAGCGGCGCCTTTACCCAACGCTTTGGGGTCTCGCAGGAACTGCAGCATCGCATTGCCTACCACGAAGCCGGACACTTCCTTGCTGCTGCCCTGCTGGGTCTACCGATTGACAACTACGCCCTCGGCAATCGCACGGGATACCTGTCCCTATGGGTTCCCGCCGAAGTTTCCCCCCAGCGCCAGATGCAAATCGCCACGATCTACATGGCGGGTATTGCCGCCGAAGAATGGCGTTTCCAGAGTGAGCTAGAAGATACCGGTGGCAGACGCGATCGCCAGGAATTGCGGCAAATGCTGCACCGTTGCGGCGATCCCCATCCCGAAGTCTCCGAACGCTGGGCCCTCTACCGTGCCCGCACCCTGATGCGCGAGCATGCCCCGGCCCTGGACGCCCTAGCTGCAGCCATGGAGCAGGGCAGTTCCCCCGCAGAATGTCTTAGGGCTATAATGCAGCATACTGAATTCAACACTGTGCCCACCCCATGGACGAAATGATTTTTCCTGGCTCAGCCGTGCGCATTACCAACCAAGGCGACCTTTACTATGGCTTTGAAGGACAGGTGCAGCGCATCACCGACGGGCGCATTGCGGTAATCTTTAGTGGCGGCAACTGGGAAAAAATTGTCTCTTTTCGCCGCAGCGAACTAGAACTCATCGACGCCACGGCGGGGCCTGGCAAGGGCAAGAAAAAATAAATAAAGCCCGGCGCTGGGTTAGAATTTAGTTCCCGTGCGGGTGTAGTTCAGTGGTAGAACGTCAGCTTCCCAAGCTGAATGTCGTGGGTTCGAGTCCCATCTCCCGCTTTTGCTTGTTGCATTTAAACTGCACCTAAGACGTTTAGCTTCAGACGTTCCCACTGAGTTCTGTGGGAACCTAGCTAACCATCCGTCCTCTCGTAGGGCAAAGGGAGAGTATCTTGGCTTTGCGCGAAGAAATTGATGGCATCATCATTTAGGTGCGGTTTGCCTAGAACTGGGGGTTTCCTGTCCCTCTCATCCACGGGCAAAGACGTATCGCAGCGTCCTGCCTGAAAAAATCGCTTTTTCATTCATGCGATCGCCGATAGCCCCGCCAAGTTTTCTTGGCATTACAGGAGGGCTCTGGAATGTTGGGATCCATCCCTAGCAACCCCAGCCAACCAAGGATACTTTTCCATTGCGTATCGATACTATCTTCTACCAACTGTTCCAGACCTTTCCCAGCCTCCTTGTGGAGCTACTGGGGGAGGACGCGGCAACCATCGCCAGCTATCAATTCACCTCGGTAGAAGTTAAGGAAAAAGCCTTTCGTTTTGATGGCGTATTTTTACCCCAAACCGATCGCAGCAACATCTGGTTTGTGGAAGTGCAGTTCCAAAAGGTGAACGAATTTTACAGCCAGCTTCACCGAGATATTTCTCTTTTTACAACAGTACCGACCCGTGCAGGATTGGGGAGTGCTGGTGCTGTTTCCAGACCGTCAGACCGAACCAGCCATAGGCAAGCAGTATCGAGAATTGCGGGGACGGGTGAAAGTGATTTACCTAGACGAACTAGAAGCGGGCACATCGGCATTATTGGGATTGGTAAAGCTGGTCGTAGCTCCTGAAGCAAAGGCAGTGAGCATGGCACAGGCATTAGTGGAGCAAGGAAAAGGCATAGATGGTTTGCTAGAACTCGTGGAAACGATACTGACTTACAAGCTGAAGACCCTGATCAGGGAGGAGATCGAGCGGATGTTTACACTGGGGGATTTGCAGCAGACGAGGGTGTATCAGGAAGCCAAGCAAGAAGGTATCCAAAAGGGCAGGCAGGAGGGAGAGCAGAGCGGCAAAATCTTGGCTTTGCGGGAGACGCTGCAGCGCCAACTCACCCGCAAGTTTGGCAATGTACCAGCCAGTATCAGCACCAAGCTAGAACAGCTATCCCTCGACCAACTAGGCGAGATTGCCGAAGCCATCATCGACCTGCCATCCCTTGAGGAGTTAGAAACCCTGCTGACCTGAACTCAGGTGTGTTTTGGCTGTAAGTGAACCCATCTCAGCTTTTTGGTAACTGGCTACAGTGCGTTGTACTCCCTTCCCCATCTGCGCGTAGGTGTAGTAAGTGCAGGAGATGCAAATTAGGTTTTGAGGGCAGCTTTATAGCGGTTTCGCCCCTATAAAAATCCCAGATGCAAGCATCATCCGAGCACCTAAGGAGATCTAGGGCGACTCTAAGGGCGCTTCGGCGCCGGGTAGGGCTGTATTGCGGCGTTGGCAGATCCCCAGCAATATCTGCTCAAATTCCGCAGTGCGGGCCGTGTAGTTGAGTTGGGAGCGGATCTCAGGCCGAGGATAGGGGCCAAGGGTGCCCCTAGATTTTTGGGCGATCAATTCGGTGAGGGTGGCTGCCATGGCAGGGACATCGGTTGGGGCAGTGATCCAAACCCCTGGCTGACCGGTGAGAAAGGCGCGGTTTTCTCCCTGGGGAATGGCGGCCAAAATGGGGCGATCGTTCATGAGATATTCGTAGGTTTTGAGGGAAATGCGTCCGCCGGAACTGCCATCGGGGCGATCGGGCAGGGTAAGAAAGAGTAGGTCTGCCCGCCGGGCCAGGGCAACAGCCTCCCGGTTGGGTAGGGAATCGGTAACGGTGACAAAATGGGCAACGCCTTCCTGCTGGAGGACAGAATCAACAACATCGCGGGGAAATTTATTGCCACAGATGTGGATCTGAATTTTGCCTTGCCAGTTGGGGTTTTGGGTCATGACCTCCTGCACGGCGCGGGCCAGGTAGATGGGGCTTGAGGCACTGTAATCGATACGCGCGGTTTGATAGGTGCCAAGGCGATTCCAGGCGCGGTAAAGCCGCTTGAGGAAGGAAGGTTGTTGGCGGGCGCTAAATTCGTGCCAGCCATTCATGCCACCCGTGTACACGATGGTAAAAATGTCGGTGGGTTGGGGGTGGGGGGGGAGGGGTTCGTCAAAGGCTGTTTGATCGCCGCCGCCCCGTAAAAGATGGAATTTGTCCCGCTGAGATCGGAA
>DBAX01000015.1:811-16236 GCA_002291895.1 Cyanobacteria bacterium UBA999 | reverse complement strand
CTAGGTCATAGGTACTGAGGCTATACACCAATGCCTGGGCCATGGGCAACGCCGTAGTCAGCAGCAGCAGGGCGATCACTGGCAGCAAAAAAATATAGGGTAGCCAGGGTTTCATGGCCGCTGAAGCACATCCAATGCCGCCAAAACTTCCTGGCTATGGGTGGCAGGGAGCACCCGTTGGAAGCGGGCCCGAATGTTGCCCTTGGGATCGATCACAAACGTGTGCCGTTGGGAGATAAACCCTAACCAAGAACCATACTGCTGGCTGACTGTGCCTTCCTCGTCCGCAAGTAGGGGGAACCGCAAACCCTCCGCCTCACAAAATTGTCGGTGGGAATCCACCGAATCGGCACTCACGCCGAGAATTTGCACTTGACGCTTTTGATACTGGGGAAGATCCCGTTGGAACCTCTGGGCCTCGAGGGTGCAGCCCGAAGTAAAGTCCTGGGGGTAGAAGTACACCACAACCCACTGTCCTCGATAGTCATGGAGGGCAACCTGTCCATCTCCCGTATTAGTAGGTAGGGTAAAGTCCGGGGCTGCATCTCCCACCGCTGGCATTGGCGCTGCCAGAGCCGAGGGCGTCAAACCCGACAGACCCGACAGCAAAAGGGCGGCTACCACCACCACCATCCAAAAGTGTTTCATACCACTCCTCGTTTCTTTCCAGTGTACCCCCAGCAACACCCCTGCCCCTGTGCTAAGCTCGGGAAAAACATGTCCTGGGACACCTTGGCGATCACACGGCGGACACTCCTATGGGGCAGTGCCCTTGCACTTACGGGCTGTCGAGCCCCGGATATTGACTTTCGCATTGCCGGGCTATCCGGTGCGCTTCCTCAACAAGTCATCGACCGCTTTCGCCACGAACTTTATCGCCCTACGGAGCTTAAGTTAGTCAATACTCCCGCTGAGTTATGGCAGCGACTCCAGGCTCCATCCGAATTCGCCCCTAACGTTCTCAGTCTCGGTGACAGCTGGCTGACCCTAACCCAGACGCGTGGTCTGGTACAGCCCCTACCCGATCGCTGGCCAGAGCTGATCCCGCGGTTTGCCGCACTGCCAGTTTTTTGGCAAAATCAGGGACTTGGCGCTGGCTGGAGTGTTCCCTATCGCTGGGGATGCACGGCGATCGCCTACCGCACCAACTGGGTTTCTTCCCCCATCCGCAGCTGGACCGACCTCTGGCGTCCTGAGCTAAAACAGAGGCTAAGCTTGCCCGACCACGCCCGCGAAGTTCTTGGGCTGGTTCTCAAAACCCTGGGACTCAGCTACAACCATCCCCGCCCTGACCAGGTTCCTGAGCTGCGATCGCGCTTGGCTGCACTCCATCAACAGGTGCTTTTCTACAGTTCCGATGCCTACGTCGCGCCTTTTTTGGCTGAAAACACCTGGGTTGCCGTTGGCTGGACAACCGACCTCTTGCCCCTCGTGCAGCGGTATCCCAACATTGCCGTGGTCATTCCCCAGGAGGGCACTGCCCTGTGGTACGACTCCTGGGTTCTGCCCCGCGATCGCCCCCAAATCGAAAAGGCCTGCCAGTGGATGAATTTCTGTCTTACGCCGTCCGCTGCCAAGCTCATCAATACCTTTACCCCTGCCACAAGCCCCCTACCCCTTGACCCATCCACACCCCAGGAGCAAACGAAGCTCCTAGATGCTGCCACCTTTAGTAAAAGCGAAACCCTGGCTCCCCTGGGCGATCGCACAACGCTGGCCTACGAGAAACTGTGGCAGGCTGTCCGCCGGGGAGCGTAGCTCGCAAGAGCGTCCCTTTGCAATCCAAGTCGGGAAGCGTGGTATAGTACAACTTAGCTCGGATCTATGCGATCACAACGCCCGAACCGTGTCAGGGCCGGAAGGCAGCAGCACTAAGGGATGCTTGGGGTAGGCGTAGTCTCCGGGCTTTGCTATTTTTGTGTGCTTTTTTTTAAGCCTCTTGAATCTCTTTTTGTAGGCACCTTTTTAGGGGTACCTTTTCAAGGGTCTTTATAAGTGCTTTATGAATGCCCCGCATCGTGCGTGCTTACGAACGCCACACATGGCAGATGCGCCAGCTCAACACTCATCAAAAGCTTCTAAATCCAGTAAGTGCTGATAGGGTTCAACGAGGCTGGAGCCCATAAAGGCTAGGGTGCGCAGGATGTGCCAGTCATTCAGACTCTCAAATGCGCTGGTGTAAGCGTCCTTTTCGAGGCGCTCGGCAATTTTTGCCACTTCTTCTGCGCTCAGTTTCTGGATCTCTTCTTGAGACAATTCAACGTTGGATTCCATGGTGCCATCTTGCTCGCGTTCCCCTGCCCGAGTACGGAGAGAGAGGGATTCGAACCCTCGGTACGGAGTTACCTGCCGTACAACAGATTAGCAATCTGCCGCTTTCGACCACTCAGCCATCTCTCCAGATGCTAGGCACATTATCATAACAGATACATCTGTTGGTGCCAATTTATTTCGGGGTTTCCATCCTGGGAGGGGTAGGTTCAGCGGGCTTGGGTTCGGGCGGCGGAATCAGGAGCAGCAGTCCCGCTAGGGCGACAACAGAGCTTATGCCCACGATCGCCGGGACAATTCGGTGCGCTAGGGAAGATCGGGGAATGAAGGCTGCGATATCAACGGAGGGTTGCAGTTCGGCAATGGTGTGGCGATCGCTACAGAGCTGGTCGAGACTTTCCACGAGATCGAAAAGCTGCACCAAACTGAGGCGGGTTTCGAGGGGTGCCGCCGCACCGTCATCCATTGCAATGTGCAGGGTGTGATTTGCCTCGGTGGGCTTTAGGCTCACGCCCCCCACATGGACGGGAACGGACTGTCCCATTTGCACGCCTTGGGCGTAGGCCCCGGCAGCTTGGATGAGGTGGATCAGCAGGTCGCGCCCCCCCGTAATCTTGCTTTGGCTGTGATAAAACTGGCACTCAAAGTAGGTGATGAGGGACAGGGCACCGCCTTCTCCCCCCAATCCTTCCACCCTAAGATTGCAGTTGGGGGCAATATAAACCCGCTGCACGCTCATCGCCGCACCCCCTGACGCAAGCAGTGCCACAACCGCACAGTGCCGCCCGTACCGCTACAAAACAGCAATTGGATCAGGTGCTGCCCGGCCAGATCGCGGAGTTCCGGCTCCGTGATGGGAGTTCCCAGACGCATGCGGCTGCGGTACAGTTCGGCAAACCGCTGATAGTACAGTTCCAGATACATTTGGTTCTGCTGCAGCCCCAAGGCTTCGATTTTTTGCTCGCGCACTTGCTGTTCGGTTGCAATCAGTAGGCGCAGGATGGTGTTCATCTGACTCGCCATGGCGCAGGTAAGGCAAACGAGCGATCGCAGTTCTAGCCAGGACAGTTCTCGCCGCTGGTAGTTGCGTCGAAGGGGGTTGGTGTTGCGCAATCGCCAGAGACCAACCCGGTTGGGAACCAGGTCCTGAAGGTGCTGCTGCTTGGTCAGTTCCAGCATGGCTTCAACAGCTTGCAGGTCGAGGGCTTCAATCGCCATAAGTAACTGATCGATCCAAATTCTGACCTCGCGGGGACAGGGGGGCTCATGGGGGGAGAGATCTAGGGCGATCGCAGGAGACATAGGGTGATGATGGGACAGGGGAGGGAAATGGTACTAGGCTTGACGCGAGTAGTACTCAATCACCAGCAGTTCATTAACCCGCAGGGCAATCCATTCCCGCTCTACAATACCAGTGATTTTAGCGGTCAGCTTGGGTTTGTCAAAGTCGAGGTGGGGGGGCACATTGGCTAGCCCAGGAGACTGGAGGTTGTTTTCCACAAGGCGGCGGGAGACATCTGCATCCCGGACGCCAATCACTTCGCCAGCACGGCAGCCATAGCTAGGGATGGTGACGGCGCGGCCATTGACGGTAATGTGCCCATGGTTAACGAGTTGCCGGGCAGCGGGAATGGTGGGTGCCATACCCAGACGGAAGATCGTATTGTCGAGGCGCATCTCCAAAAGCTGCAGCAGCACCAGACCGGTGGAGCCCTTAACACGGCGGGCGCGGCGGACGTAGCGCAACAGTTGGGTTTCGGTTAGCCCGTAGTTAAAGCGCAGCTTTTGCTTTTCTTCGAGGCGGATGGCATATTCAGAACGCTTTTTGCGATTTTGCCCGTGCTGTCCCGGCGGATAGGCATGCTTGGGTTGCTTGCGGCTGAGCCCGGGGAGTTCCCCCAGCCTTCTGACAATGCGGAGTCGCGGTCCTCGATAACGAGACATAGTTCTTTCCTTGGTTTCCTAATTTTGAGACATTCTGACTAGTATAGAGGAAAAAATCCCCTAAGTACGTTGCGCCGACTACATCAACGTGCCAAAAAGCGGCAGTTGGGTCTGGCGGGGCGTGGGCAAGGGCAGCAGCGGGAGCTGGGATTGGGCTAGTTGGTAAAAAGCTTGGGCATTGTGGGGCGATCGCGCCTCTACGGGGCAGTGGGTAATCCAATAGATGGTTTTGCCCTCTGTGAGCCATTGCCTGAGGTGGGGAAGCCATTCCTGCCAGTAGGAAAGATTGTTAACCGCCTCCGGGTGGCTGACGTAGCGGATTAAGACCTGATTGGTGGTGGTTTCCCACAGAAGGGGCACTAAAGGTTTCTGGCAGGGGATGGGTGGGCTGGCGTTGTAGACGGGGCGGGTGTCGAGGAGGGTTAGGCCCACACCCAGGGAACGGAGGGTGGGGAGGAGCATCTCCCGAACGGCGGGAGTAAACCACTGGAGGTGGCGCACCTCGAGGGTGAGGGGAAGCTCGGGCGATCGCGCCTGCAGGAGGGTCCACAGCCCAGGGGCGCGACTGGGATCAAAACTGGGGGGCACTTGCAGCAGGATGACACCGAGGCGATCGCCTAGGGCTTGGGCGGCGGAAAGGAAATCGCGGAGGGCGGGGATTTGGGACTCGGGGGCGGCGTTGTGGGAGATGGATTGGGGCACCTTGGGACAAAACCGAAACCCCGGGGGCACCTGGTGCCGCCACTGCTGCCATTGCCGGGGGGATGCGGGGCTGTAGAACGTGGCATTGATTTCCACGGCGGTAAAATTCTCCCCGTAGATGGAGAGAAACTGACTGGCAGGCGATCGCACCGGATAAAGCGAACCGAGCCAGCCACGATAGCCCCATTGGGCACAGCCGCAGTAGAGTGGCACGTTTTGCCTCCTAGGTAGGAAAGTTAACTTTTTTAAGACTTTTTCGGGACTTGTCAGGAATTTTTTAGGAGGGCCCGAATGGTCTTCAGCAACTCAATGGGATGGAAGGGCTTGGTGATATAGGCATCTACACCCTGCTTTTCAGCCCACACCTTATCGAAGGCTTCTCCTTTGGTGGTGCAAAACACCACTGGGACAGTGCTGTTGCCTTTAATCCACCGGCATAGTTCGTAGCCGTTTTTGTTGGGCATCACAATATCCGTAACCACAAGGTCGGGGTTATGGACTTGAAACTTGGCGATCGCCTCGTTGCCGTCGTAGGCTTCGACCACGTTCCAGCCCTGCTGCCGCAGTTGCGTTGACAGCATTTCAACCATGACGGGACTATCGTCAACTACCAGGATGGTGGGCATGGGCGGAAATCTAGACCAGGAACAAATTGATTATGAACCATTATTACAACGCACACCCCGATCTAGCGACCGATACCGACATATTTAAAACCCACCGCCTCAAGGGTTGGGCGATCGAGAAAGTTACGGGCATCAATCAAAATCGGATGGTTCATCAGGCGGGCCATTTCGCCGTAGTCGAGGGTGAGAAACTGCTTCCAATCCGTGACCAGTACGAGGGCATCGCAGCCATCGGCGAGGCGCTTCGGATCGGTTTCCACCAACACGTTGGAGAATCCATCCCGCATTCCTGACTGGGAAACGATAGGATCGAATGCCTTGACCCGCGCTCCGAGGCGGCTGAGCTGGTCGATAACGGTTAGGGCAGGGGCATCCCGCATGTCATCGGTATCGGGTTTGAAGGTCAGCCCCAACAGGCCAATGGTTTTGCCCTTCAGCACTTTGAGGATCTGCTGCAGCTTTTCGACCACTACCAAGCGCTGGGTTTGGTTGACCTGCACGCAGGCTTTGAGAATTTCGGTACTGTACCCATAGTCCTCCGCCGTGTGGATCAGGGCCGAGACATCCTTGCCAAAACAGGAGCCGCCCCAGCCGATCCCTGCTTGAAGAAATTTGCTGCCAATGCGGGAATCTAAACCGATACCCAAGGCAACTTCGCGAATGTCGGCACCGACGCGATCGCAGACGTTAGCAATTTCGTTGATGTAGCTGATCTTGACCGCCAGAAAAGCATTGGCGGCGTATTTAATCATCTCTGCCGAACTGAGATCGGTCACGACCACGGGTACGGGGGGAAGTGCGGCGGGCGGCGTGCTGAACTGTCGGGTAATGATGGGGGTGTAGAGATCTTGCATCAGGGCGATCGCCCGGGAACTGCTGCTGCCTAGGACGATGCGATCGGGGTTGAAGGTGTCGTACACAGCCACGCCCTCGCGGAGAAATTCGGGATTGCTGACCACATCGAACTCCACCTGGGGGCGTTCCGTTTGGCTGCCTAGTCCATCCAAGACCAGCATGCGCACCCAGTCACCGGAGCCAATGGGCACCGTGGATTTATTGACAATAACGCGGTACCCCTCGCGCAAATGTTCGCCAATACTGCGGGCGACGGCTTCAACGTAGCGCATGTCGCTGCGGCCGTCGGCCAGGGAGGGGGTACCCACGGCAATGAACAAAATTTCGCCATGGTGCACACCCGCATCAATATCGTCGGTAAAGTGGATGCGCTGGGCGGCGATCGCCTGCTGCAAAATTTCTGGCAGCCCCGGTTCGTAGATGGGAGACTGCCCCGTTTTGAGCAACTTGACCTTCTCGGCGTTGTTGTCCACGCAGACGACGTCGTGCCCTATGTGGGCAAGGCATGCACCTGTGACCAGGCCCACATATCCGGTTCCAATGACACAAACTTTCATAGGGCAACGCCGCAATTCTTAAAATTCTTTGTAGGCATTATGCCGCCTGCTTGTTGTTTCTGCAATCGTTGCCCCTACCAGCGCCGCAACCAACTGCCGAGCAATAACCTGAGGGCTTCAATCCGACCCGGTCTCAGGAGCCAGGCGATGAGCAGGTAGCTGCGGGCAGTCGGGCGATCGTAGCTGTGCAACTTAACCCCATAGCGCTGGTAATGCCCGGCCCAGGCCGCCCGTTGCAGGGTTGGGGTCTCCTGGGGAAGCAGGCGGATGAGGCGATCGGCGCTTTGGGTCAGCATCAGCCGCACCCGCTCCTCCGAGATTCCCCGGGACATGGAATCCGATCGCACCCGATAGCGATAGACCACGTGCGGGAGGGCAAAAAACAGTCCCCGCTGGGACAGCGCCATCAGCACCTCCGTAATCGCGCTCCACTTGACATGGGCAGGGAAGTTGCCAACGGCGCGGAGCACCTCGGCCCGCACCACACTAGCCAAGATCATATTGCTCATGGTGGTAAAGAGCCGTTCGCGGTTCTGGGAAAGGGCAGCAAAATTGGTCACCCCTAGGGTTTGCCCTGTGCTGTGGTCGAATTCCTCCATTTCTCCGTGCACCAGACAGTAGCTGGGCTCTAGGGCATCCAGTTGGGTTGCCAGGGTACGCACTGCCCCGGGCATGAGGAGATCGTCGGCATCGACAAACATGAGGTAATCCCCCGTAGCAGCGAGAATGCCACAGTTGCGGGCCGCGGACTCTCCACCGTTTTCTTGGTAGACATAGCGCATCTGAGGATACTGGGCCGTATAGGCCGCTACCACTTCCCCCGTGCGATCGCCCGACCCATCATCCACCACGATAATTTCCAAGTTGCCGTAGTCTTGGCTGGCAAGGCTCCCCAGGGTCTGGGGCAAATAATCGGCCATGTTGTAGGCCGGCACGATGATACTCACCCGGGGTTCCGTCATACTTTGGGCTCCGCCAAGAGCTTTGCTGCCAGGATTCCACCCACAAATCCAAACAGGTGCCCCTCCCAGGAAATGTAGGGATTGGACGGCAACACCCCCCAGACCATGCCGCCGTAGGCGATCGCCACTACCATCGACAGGGCGATCGCCCTGAAACTGCGTTCAAAATATCCCCGAAACAGCAAATATCCCAGGTAGCCAAAAATGACACCACTAGCTCCAATATGCACCGTATTGGTTCTTCCCACCAACCAAGTACCCCCACCGCTCACCACCAGGGCAATCAGCGAGACTTCGACGAAATCCCCGAGGCGCCGCAGCAGCACGAGCCAGCCCAGCACGAGCAAGGGCACCGTATTGCTCAAAAGGTGGTAAAAACCGCCGTGCAGGAAGGGGGCAAAAAGGATTCCCCACAACCCAGCCACATCCCGTGGGCGGATGCCAAGGCGATCTAAGCCCTGGCGCAAAAAAACTTGATCTACGATTTCCACGCCCCAGAGAACCACGACCACGCTAGCCAAAATGATGACTTGGGAGCCAAGGGCGGTCGCTAGGGAAGAAGGTTGGCGTTGTTGCATGGGGAAACCCTCACCCAATGTGATATGGATAGTAAAATCCTACCTAAAAACAGCTATGGAGTTGCACCCGACCCTAGGGCGTCTTGCCGCTACCCTGACCAAGCAGTGGCAGCAGCACCTGGCACTAGCACCCTATTCTATGCCCGAAGACCTGGGCTACGTTGAAGGCAAGCTGGAGGGCGATCGGGTCACCATTGCCAACACCTGCTACCAAGCCCCCCAATTTCGCAAGATTCACCTTGAGCTCGCCAAGGTTGGCGAGCACCTCGACATCCTCCACTGCGTGATGTTTCCCCAGCCCACCTATCCCCTGCCCATTTTTGGTGCCGACCTCGTTGGCGGTAAGGGGGGAATCAATGCGGCGATCGTGGATCTTTCGCCCATGGTGCCGTTCCCAGAACCTTGGGACAGGGCGCTTCAGGCGCTACAACCCCTGCGCGACCAATTCTCCCAGCAGCGGGACATTCCCCAGTGGGGAGACATCTTTTCGCCCTACTGCCTCTTTGCTCGCCTCAGCACTCCCACGGAAGAGCAGTGCTTTCTTGACCTCGCGGAGCACTATGCCGCCCTCGTTAGCACCTGGGCCCTGTCCCTTGCCCCCGCCGCCGACCCAACTCCCACCACCGCAGCCCAGTTGCGGTACTGCCAGCAGCAGCAGCGGAACGATAAAACCCGACGCATTCTGGAAAAGGCCTTTGGCACGGCATGGGCCGAACGGTATATGACCACCGTGCTTTTTGACGTGGGCTGCGGGGACTAAAGCACTTATTCGTGTTATTTTGTTAAAGGATTTTTGACGGCAGATTGTAGTAAGATACCCAGCCCTCTGTTGTTTTTACTTCCACTGTTGCGTTTATTGCTATGCCCGCGGCATCCTACGATGCTGCGGCACTCGAAAGAATGGGTGATGACGTGGGCGGTGCTGTGCCTAGGTTCCCCTCCCACACTATTCTTAGTTTTTGGTTTGTTCTGATCTAGTTGAGGTTTTTCACAGCCATGTCCATTCGCCTGTATGTTGGTAACCTGCCCGCTGAAGTTGACCGTCAAGCCCTTGAGCGCATGTTTCACGAATCGGGAGATTCGGTTTCATTTAAGGTAATTACGGATCGCAAGACGGGAAAATGCCGCGGCTTTGGCTTTGTAACTGTGGAATCCGACGAGCTTGCGGACAGCGTGATCGAGAAATTTAACGGTTACGACTTCAACGGGGCTGTACTCAAGCTAGAGAAGGCTCTGCCCCGGGCTAAGGGGAAGCTGGATGAGGATGGCAATGCCGAGGCTAGCCCCGGAGAGGACGAGCCCTCCGAGACAGCGGAGGTTTCTGCCGATGGGGTTCCCAAGCCTTCAAAACGCAAAAAGCGCAACAACAACAATAAAAAACCACGGACAGAATCCGCATCTACCTCTTTGGAAGCCCACCAGCCCGACCCTCGCTGGGCCAACGAGTTAGAAAAGCTACGGCAGCAGTTGCTTGCATCTCAGAATAGCTGAGCACCATGGATCTGTTCTCCCTAGAAACGCTGCTGGGTTGGCTGCATCACTATGGCTACGGGGTGGTTTTTGGGGGGATTCTCCTAGAAAACGCTGGGTTGCCGATTCCGGGAGAGACGCTGACTTTGATTGGCGGCTTTTTGGCAGGAACTGGCGAGTTGGAGTTGCCCTGGGTTTTCTTGATGGCGATCGCCGGTGCCATCGTAGGCGACACCTGTGGCTACTGGCTAGGTCGATGGGGTGGCATTGCGGCCCTTGAGTCCATAACGCGGTTTTTTCGTATTCCGGAGGCAGAGTTAGCTGCTGCCCAGGAACGATTTCGCAGCAACGGCGGTCGGGCGGTTTTTTTGGGCCGTTTCATTACTTTATTGCGGATTTTTGCTGGCCCCTTGGCAGGGATGACGGGAATGCCCTACGGACGCTTTCTCGCATTCAATGCGCTTGGGGCGATCGCCTGGGGGACACTGATGACCAGCCTGGCCTACGGCGTGGGGCGTTTTGCCGGAGTTTATCTTTCCCTAGCCGACCTCATTAGCTATGTGTTGCGGTTTGGGGTTCTTGCGCTGTTGGGGGTCGTCGCTTGGTTCGTTCTGCCATTGCTCCGGCGATCGCCCTTCCAGGATCGGGATCCTTTGCCCTAGGGCAGGTGCACACCATGGGCTACCTCAACCTCACTCTCCTGAGAACCCTGTGGCAGTTTGCCCGCCCCCACACCATCGTCGGAACGGTGCTGAGCGTCCTAGCGCTTTACTTTTTTGCCCATTTCGAGACCCGGGGGTGGTTTACCCATAGCTCGGCGCTCTGGGTGGCCTTAGCAAGCTGCATCGCCGGCAACGTGTACATTGTGGGGCTAAACCAGCTCACCGATGTGGATATTGATCGCATCAACAAACCCCATTTACCCCTGGCTGCTGGCACCCTGACCGAGGCCGCAGGTCGGTGGATCGTGGCGATCGCCGGTAGCGGCTCCCTGGTTTTGTCCGCCTTTCAGGGGACTTATCTTTTAGGTACCGTTGGGATTAGCCTGGCCCTAGGCACCGCCTACTCGTTACCGCCGCTGCGCCTCAAGCGCTTTCCCTTCTGGGCAGCCCTATGCATTGTCGGTGTGCGGGGCGTGGTGGTTAATCTAGGTATTTTTTGCTATTTTCAATCCCTGACCGCCGACCGGATCGCCATCACTACGCCAATCTACGTACTTACGGGCTTTGTGATCGGGTTTTCCGTGGCGATCGCCCTGCTCAAGGACGTACCGGATACCCGCGGCGATGCCCAATTTGCGATCAACACCCTGGCAGTGCAGTGGGGACAGTCCCAAGTTTTTACGGTGGCGTGGTGGGGTCTTGGCATCCTCTACGGTGGTGTTGCACTGCTCTTTATTGGGATCACCCCCTGGGGTACCGTAGCCCATGGAGCCCTGGCGATCGCCCTTTGGTATGCCAAGGAAGCCGTCGATGTGACCGACCCTGCCAGCCTGACGGGGTTTTATCAGTTTATTTGGCGGTTGTTCTATGCCGAATATGTTCTGCTACCCCTATTGTGGCAACTTTTGCCAATCCCCTAGGCAAAGCCCTCCCAAAGATCCGAACAGGCGCGAATGCTTTGGTAGGTACCGTTACCAAGAATTAAGTGATCCAGAATAGGCACATCAAGAACAGCCGCAGCCTGAAGCAACTGCCGCGTCAACTGCAGGTCGGCATCGCTGGGTTGGGTATGGCCCGAAGGATGGTTGTGGGCCACGATCACCTTGACGGCACCGCTTCGCAGCGCTTCCCGGAAAATATCCCGGGGCGAAGCGAGGGTTTCCGTCGCGGTGCCAATGGTCAGCACCTTTTGCCCCAAAATTTGGTTCCGGGTGTCCAACATCAGCACGGCAAAGCGCTCCTGGGGCTGCCACATCAGATCGGGGCTCAGGGCCGCCGCCGCTAGGGCCGTATCCGTAATTGCTTTTTTTTCCGCCGGTCGGGCATAGTAAACCCGCTTACCTAACTCAATGGCCGCCAGAATGGTTGTAGCCTTGGCAACCCCCACACCCTTCACCGCCATCAGTTGGCTGAGGGAGGCCTGTTGCAGAGCCGCTAGGGGATCGGCCCCATCCCCAACAACCGCCAGAAGGTGCTGGGCTAGGCCCACCGCCGACAGTTGACCCGCTCCCTGTCCTGTCCCCAACAGTAGCGCCAGCAGCTCGGCATTGGAGAGCGCCACGACCCCATGGGAAACCAGGCGCTCGCGGGGGCGCTCCGCCACTGCCATGTCGGCAATCCGTAGGCTATAGGTCATGCCGCCTACAGCGACTTAAACAGGTAGGCGCACATCAGCGCCCCAAAGGGGCTTGGGGGGAAACCGAGATTGCGAATTGCCGCCGGAGTCACCTCCCCCACCACGAGGGGAACGCAGGTGCGATTGAACGCCGCCACCTCGTCGGCCGTTTGCTTCGCAGCGCGCAGACGGGACAGGGATTGGGGTGAAAGCGATCGCAGGGCTGTCTCCACCCGCAATTGGCGTTGCAGTTGGGCGGTGGTTTGCTGCAACTCCGGGACGTAGGTTTGAATCCGGGGCTGCACCTCCTTGCTCTGGAGAATCGATTCCGCTGGGATAGCCCGCAGGAGGTTCAACGCTTCTTGGCGCTTAGCTTGAGCCTCTGTCCAAACCTTAGAACTATGGGGGGGATCCTGCACCTGCACAGCTGCCTCGATCACCAGTTTCTTAGCCTGCTCGAGTCTCTGCTGGAACGGGGTCTCGACCTGCAGGCGCTGGCGGTAGGACTCAAGGCGATCCTGAAGCTTTTTCAGTTCCGTATCCGCTTCGGGACGGAGGGAACCGGGGCGCTCTGGGATGGAGGACAGCTGGGCGATCGCCTGCTCCAGCTCCTGCTGCCCATTCGTCAAGTCTCCAAAGGAAGTGGCCTTTTCCGCGGGCGGAACCTTGGCCGCCCTTTCCCGCACAGCCTGCAACAGGGCTTCCTGCTGGGACAGATCCCACCACAACCAGCCGCCACCAACAATCGCCGTAACCACAATCAAAATACCAATTGGCAGAAGTAGCGAGGCAGACTTTGTCTCAGGGGGCTTGGCAGAACCACCGGCATCCCGGCGCTTGGGTTTGGGGGCAACTGCAGAACGGTGGTTATTGTGCACTTCAGCAGTAGATCGCAGGGCATGGTTCAGCTCGGGCAGAGTTTCATCGTTGCTGGCACGGGCAGCCGCCACCATCGGTTCCGGGCGCGTTTGGGGTACCGTCGAGAAGGGGGTAGGGGCAACTTCGAGATCGCTCAGATCCACAATCCGCATGCCATCCGTTGGGGCCACATCGAACTCGATCGCCGGCAAATTGGGCTTGATATCACCGACTTTTTGCCACTCTGGCGCCTTAGAACCCGACACACGCCCATAGAAGACAAACTTATCCGTATCCTGCAGGGGCATCCGCTCTAGGGCGATCTTTACAATCTCAAAGACTTCGGCATAATTAACTTGTCGCTCGGTAGCGCGTGTTACCAAGACATGGAGCTGACTCCCTTTCTGCCTCACCTGCGCCTTAACGCGGTAGGAGATCAACTCAGTCTGCAGGCCCTTGGCAATTTCTGTCTCGTCCATGACTGCGCTCCGTGCTGTGCATTTGCCAGAAATATTAGTCTAAAAGTCTGAAGAAAACCGACAAAATTTTGTCATTGCTCCTACAGGACTAGCATCTCCATGTACTCTAATATTAAGTTTTTTATGTCTACGATCCAAGACAGGTGCAGGATTATTTTTTGAACTTTAGGACGCGCGTACGTCAGTGGTGGGCAGAGTTTTCCCTCCAGACCAAACTGATGGCGTTGGTAACTTTGATGGTGTCTCTCCTGATGAGCGGCGTCACCTTTTGGGCAGTCAACGATATTCAAACCGATGCCCGCCTCAGTGATACACGCTTCGGCAAGGATTTGGGGTTGCTGCTAGCGGCTAACGTGGCACCCCTGGTCGCTCAGGACAACGTCCAAGAACTTACCCGCCTGACGCGGGAGTTTTACGACCACACCTCCAGCATTCGCTACATTCTGTTTGCCGATCCCCAGGGGGAAATTTCCTTTGGTATCCCCTTCACGGCTACAGAGGTGCAAAACTCCCTGAGTATCAAACGGCGCATTCAGCTACCCGATGCCCTCCAGGAACGCCCGAGCGAGCCCCTAGTGCGGCAGCACCTCTCCCCGCGGGGGGAAGTGACGGATATTTTTGTCAATCTCATCTACAACGACCACAACTACGGAGTCCTCGCCATTGGCATCAACCCCAATCCGGCGGCGGTGGCATCGTCGAGCCTGACCCTGGATGTGACCACGGCGGTGTTTGTTTCCATTTGGGCTATGGTGATTTTGGGAGCGGCTTCCAATGCCATCACCATCACCCGACCGATCAAGGAACTGGTGGCCGGGGTGCGCAACATTGCCGGGCGCAATTTCCGGCAGCGCATCGACCTGCCCTTCGGCGGCGAGCTGGGAGAGTTGATCCGCAGTTTTAATGAAATGGCGATGCGGCTATCCTCCTACGAGGAGCAAAACATTGAGGAGTTGACCGCCGAAAAGGCCAAGCTAGAAAATTTGGTCTCGACGATCGCCGATGGCGCAATTTTGATTGATCGCGACATGCGGGTGGTGCTGGCCAACCCGGCAGCCGTGCGCCTATTCCACTGGGAAGCCCTGGGCGCAGCCCTGATGGAGTCCAACTTGCAAAATATCTTGCCGGACTATGTGCGGACGGAACTGGCTTTGCCCCTAGCGCAGTTGGTCGTGGGCGATCGCGAGGGAGGCGAGTTTCGGATTATGGCCACTAAGGATAGCGAGCGGGCCCTGCGGGTGTGGCTGATTCCCGTTTTTGGCGGCAATGAGTCGATTAAGGGCATTGCCATGACCGTGCAGGACATCACCCGGGAAGTAGAGCTAAATGCCGCCCAGAGTCGGTTTATCAGCAACGTCAGCCACGAGCTGCGCACGCCACTGTTTAACATCAAGTCGTTCATTGAAACCCTCCACGACTACTACGACGACCTCACCAAAGAGCAGCGCGTAGAATTTTTAGATACCGCCAACCGTGAGACCGATCGCCTTACCCGGCTGGTCAATGATGTGCTGGATCTGTCGCGGTTGGAATCGGGACGGCAGTACCACTTTTCGCCCTTGGATCTCAATCAAACCATCGAGCAAACCTGCCGCACCTATCAGTTGAATGCCGCGGCTAAGGAGATTGTCCTGCGCCGCGAGGTGTTCCCCAATCTGGAGCGGGTTTGGGGTAACTACGACCTCATGTTGCAGGTGCTTTCCAACTTGGTGGGTAATGCCTTGAAGTTCACCCCCGAAAAAGGGGTGGTCACCCTCAGGGCCTATCCCGTGCACCACCAAGGGGACGGGCGATCGGGCAGTTGGGTGCGGGTAGAGGTGGCGGATACGGGCATCGGCATTCCGCC
>DBAX01000015.1:0-485 GCA_002291895.1 Cyanobacteria bacterium UBA999 | reverse complement strand
ATACGGGCATCGGCATTCCGCCGGAAGATCAAGAGCGGATCTTTGACCGGTTCTTTCGGGTAGAAAATCGCGTCCACACCCTGGAGGGAACCGGACTGGGACTGTCGATCGTGCGCAATATCGTCGAAAAACACGACAGCCACGTGTACCTAAAAAGTGAGGTGAACCAAGGAACGACGTTTTGGTTCGATCTGCGCACCTTTCAAGATCGCTGCGACCTTCCGTCCCCGGACGTAGTGCACTTGGTAGAAACCTAATGGACGCGCCTTCCCAGATTGATGGTCTGGTGGATTTGCTCCTCGATTTGGGGGGCTGGCGCTCGGAGCAGGGTCGGGAAGACAAAGCGCCATCCCGCCCGGAAGTGCCCAGTACCGCTGCATTCAACTCCGCATCCCCAGTTCGCTCCGAAAGCAGTGGGGATCGCAGCCCGCCCGCCCTCCCGGACGATGAAACTGCCTTGCAGTTGCTCCCGGATATCCTTGTCG
>DBAX01000055.1:16875-17132 GCA_002291895.1 Cyanobacteria bacterium UBA999 | reverse complement strand
CCCCAGCCCCCTCTTTACCCGCCCCTCCCAGCCCCAGGATGATGGATCGGGCTACACCCTGGCCCAAAAAATGGTTGGCAAAGCCTGTGGTTTGCCCGGCGTGCGTCCCGGCACCGCCTGCGAACCCCTCATGACCACCGTTGGCTCCCAGGACACCACGGGCCCCATGACCCGGGATGAATTGCAGGAACTGGCCTGCCTCGGGTTCAGCGCCGATTTGGTGATGCAGAGCTTTTGCCACACCGCCGCCTACCCCA
>DBAX01000055.1:0-16560 GCA_002291895.1 Cyanobacteria bacterium UBA999 | reverse complement strand
TGCCACACCGCCGCCTACCCCAAACCTACGGACATCAAAACCCATCAGGAACTACCGGACTTTTTTGCCACCCGGGGGGGCGTGGCCCTGCGGGTTGGCGATGGCATCATTCACTCCTGGCTCAACCGCATGCTGCTCCCCGATACCGTGGGTACCGGCGGGGACTCCCACACCCGCTTCCCCCTGGGCATTTCCTTCCCCGCTGGCTCGGGGTTGGTGGCCTTTGCTGCCGCCCTAGGCGTGATGCCGTTAAACATGCCAGAATCGGTGCTGGTGCGCTTTTCCGGATCCCTGCAACCCGGGGTCACCCTGCGGGATGTGGTGAATGCCATTCCCTACGTGGCCATCCAGCGGGGGCTACTGACGGTGGAAAAGAAGAACAAGAAAAATATCTTTGCTGGTCGGATCATGGAAATCGAAGGATTGCCCGATCTCAAGCTGGAGCAGGCCTTTGAACTCACCGATGCCACCGCCGAACGCTCCTGCGCTGGCTGCACGATCGCCCTGAGTGAAGCAACGGTTGCCGAATACCTGCGCTCCAACGTGGCTCTGCTGCGGAATATGGTGGCCCGGGGCTACCAGGATGCCCAAACGCTGCTGCGCCGGGTGGCCCGGATGGAAGAATGGCTCGCCAATCCCGTACTGCTGCGGGCCGATGCCGATGCCGAATATGCGACCGTGCTGGAGATCAACCTCGATGAGATTACCGAACCCATTGTGGCTGCCCCCAACGATCCCGATAATGTCAAGCTGCTGTCGGAAGTATCGGGCGATCGCGTTGATGAGGTGTTTGTCGGCTCCTGCATGACCAATATCGGCCACTACCGTGCCACCGCCAAGGTGCTCGAAGGGGCAGGCAGCGTCAAAACCCGCCTGTGGATCGTGCCCCCCACCCGCATGGACGAAACCCAACTCAAGGAAGAGGGTATCTACAGCATTTTTGGCGTCGCCGGGGCCCGCACCGAAGTTCCCGGCTGCTCCCTGTGCATGGGCAACCAAGCCCGGGTCGGCGATGGCACCACCGTGTTTTCCACCTCCACCCGCAACTTCAACAACCGCATGGGCAAAGACGCCCAGGTGTACCTCGGCTCCGCCGAATTGGCCGCCGTTTGTGCCCTGCTGGGGCGGATTCCCACCGTGGCCGAATACCGGGCGATCGCCGCTGAAAAAATCGACCCCCACGCCAGGGATCTCTACCGCTACCTCAACTTCGACCAAATTCCCGGCTTCATCGACCAAGGGCGGGTAGTGGCCCGGGATGTTGTGGAGGAGCGATCGCCCGCCCGCGGGGGCAGTCAGGGGGGCAGCGTGCCACAATAGCAGGCGTGTTCGCAGTCCCGTTAGACCTGTTCCTTAAACCTACTCCTCAAGAAAAGTCACCATGAAAGAATGGATCGTTGAAACCATCAGCTCCCTGGGATACTTTGGCATCGGGTTCCTGATGTTTTTGGAAAATCTCTTCCCGCCCATTCCCTCGGAGTTGATCATGCCCCTAGCGGGCTTCACTGCCTCCCAGGGCAAGCTAACCATGGCCGGAGCCATCACCGCCGGGGTGATCGGCACTGTTTTGGGGGCCTACCCTTGGTACTATGTCGGCAAACTCTTCGGTGAAGAACGCCTCAGCCAGTGGATCGATCGCCACGGCAAGTGGCTGGGCATCCAAGGTGCCGAAATCGACAAATCCAGCAAATGGTTCCAAAAGCACGGCATTGCGGCAGTCTTCTTTGGTCGGCTCGTTCCCGGCATCCGCACCCTAATCTCCATTCCGGCGGGCTTCAGTGCCATTCCCCTGCTCCCCTTTACGCTGCTCTCCACCGCTGGCACCCTAGCCTGGGTCAGCCTTCTGGCCTATGCCGGCTCTTTTTTGGGCGAAAACTACGCTGCCGTTGAAGCCTACATCGACCCGATCGCCCGGGTGGTCAAGGTGCTCCTGATTGTCCTGGGAGTCGGCATTGCGGTTTGGCTGGGTCTGCGCTTTTGGCGGCAAAGATCGGGATCGGCGAAGTAACAGCCCCATTTTTCATTCCCGCCGCGTCCACGGTCTCATCGCGGCCTCGGATGGGGCGCAAACCCAGAGAAAACAGTTCTTCGGGCGATCGCAGCTGCCCATAGGTAGCACGGCTTATCAGCAAGGAGAAGCCCTCGGTCTTGGTCATAGCCTCTAGGCGTGCGGCAAGGTTGACCGTGTCGCCAAGCACCGTAAATTCTAACCGCGCATCCTGGCCCAAACAACCCGCCACAACGGTACCCGAATGCAGTCCGATTCCCATGGGCAGGGTAGTCACTTGGGGGAGGTGCTGCAGCATGGCTCGGGCCGCCCCTAGGGCGAGGTCGGCATGGTTCTCTAGGGATTCCGGTGCCCCAAAAACTGCCAACATCCCATCCCCCATAAACTTATCCACCCAGCCCCGTGTTCCTGCACCAAACCAGCTAAAAAACCCTGGAATTGATTCAAGAAATGCAGCACCTCGACGGGTTGCCGCGTTTCCGAAAAGTGGGTAAAGCCCCGAAGATCGGTAACCATAACGGTGACCTGACACAGCCGCGGCCGTTGCAGCAACTCAAGGGGGGTTTCAAAGGCCCTTACAACCACGGATTTGGGTAAAAATCGCTCCATCAAAGCCCGCCCCGACCCATTGCGCATTTGCCGCCGCACAATATCGGTCATCCAGTGGGCCAGCAGTCCCGCAGCCCCAATTGTAAAGGAAGCAAACAAAGTGACCGCCAGATTCAGTTGAAAAAGGTGCGCCCCGTGGACAAAGGCCACCAAAGCAAAGCAGGTCGTCAGCAGGGAAGAATAGGGGTCGAGGCGCATCCCGCCAGAAACCGCCAGCATAGGGCGGTCGTATTAGCCACAGTTTGCGGTTGGTTGCCACCAAGATTTTTGGTGATGTTGTCCACCGTTCCCAAAACCACCAACCCGTCCAGAATCGGAATAGCAATATTCAGGTGCTGTAAGTATCGCAGGGCGATCGCCCGTCCCAAAAATTGCCACACTCCCAGGGATACCAATAACCCCACCAGGCTAAGAATGACGATATTGGGCCCAATTGCATCCAGACCAATGAGGGGTTTGGGAAAAAAAACGCCAAAATATCCAAGGGCGTGGAAATCAGAAAAATAACCACCCGGACAAAGGCAATTTTGCGCTCGTTATTCAAAGACTCCTGGGCGAGAATAGCTTCCAGAGTTTGGGCGATCGCCTGAGGTGCAGGTGCGGGAGCAGCCATAAACCTGGCCAGCACGGGGGACAATGACCGTAATTGTACCCCTCCCCGCCTAGCCTACCCAACTGGGCCTGCGAACCTAAAACCAGCCGCGATCGCCTACCGCAGCCAGCATTTTTTCTACCACCGTTGCCACCGATAGCGCCCCTAGTTCGCCGTGCTTACGGCTGCGAATGCTGAGGGTTTCCGTCTCCATTTCCTTCGCCCCCACAATCGCCATCACGGGGATTTTCTCCAGTTCCGCTTTGCGAATTTGCTTGGCCATGCGATCGCCCGATCGATCCACCTGCACCCGCAGCCCCGCAGCTTTCATTTTGGCGGCCACCGCCACAGCGTAGGGCAAGTGGTCATCGGAAACCGGAATCAACCGAGCCTGCACCGGAGCCAGCCACAGAGGGAAATCACCAGCGTAATTCTCCACCAAAATGCCAAAAAACCGCTCCAAGGAGCCAAACAACGCCCGGTGGATCATGATCGGGCGGTGGCGATTGCCATCCTCACCCACGTACTCCAAATCGAAGCGTTCGGGCAAATTAAAATCCACCTGAATTGTGGAGCACTGCCACCGTCGCCCGATCGCATCTTCAATCTTGATGTCGATTTTGGGCCCGTAGAAAGCACCGCCCCCCTCGTCTACCACGTAGGCCCAACCCTTAGCCTCCAGAGCCTGGCGCAACGCCGCAGTTGCCTGCTCCCAGATGGCATCTTCGCCAACGTACTTTTCTGGGCGCGTGGAAAGATTCACCTCGTACTGCGCAAACCCAAAGGTAGAAAGAATGAATTCCGCCAAATTGAGAACGCCGAGGATTTCATCCTTAATTTGGGACTCCGTGCAAAAAATATGGGCATCATCCTGGGTAAAGCCCCGCACCCGCATCAAACCGTGGAGGGTGCCAGAGCGCTCAAAGCGATAGACCGTCCCCAGTTCGGCCATGCGCAGCGGAAACTCGCGATAGGAATGGAGCGTATCTTTAAAAATCAGAATGTGGAAGGGGCAGTTCATGGGCTTTAGTTGGAAGGTCTGCTCCTCCACTTCCATGGTGTCGAACATACTGTCCCGATAGAAATCGTTGTGCCCTGAGGTTTTCCACAGCTCCAAATTAGCCACATGGGGCGTACTGACCAGCTCGTAACCGCCAGCGAGATGGGTTTCCTTCCAAAAAGTTTCAATCAAATTGCGCATCGCTGCGCCCCGGGGATGCCAAAACACCAGCCCCCCACCTGCTTCCTCCTGAATGCTAAACAGATGCAGATCCTTACCAATTTTGCGATGGTCGCGCCGCTTCGCCTCCTCCAGCATGAGGTGGTAGGACTCCAATTGCTCTGGGGTTTCCCAGGCGGTGCCATAGATGCGCTGCAGCATGGCATTCTTCTCGTCGCCGCGCCAATAGGCCCCTGCTACGCTCTCAAGGGCAAAGGCATCGGGATGAATTTGCCCTGTGGACTCAAGATGGGGCCCGGCGCACAGATCCCACCACGGCTGGGGATGGTGGTCGGGTTCGCCAAGAAAATAGCGGGAAATAGGCTGACCTTCGGGAATGGCCGCAAGCAGTTCCAGCTTGTAGGGTTCGTTGAGCTTGTCGATTTCCTGCCGGATTACCTCCCGGGGCAGTTCTTGCCGTACCACGGGAAGGTTTGCTTTAATGATGCGCCGCATCTCCTTAGCGATGGACTTGAGATCGCCTGGGGTAAAGGGCTCGCGGCGGTCAAAATCGTAGTAAAACCCGTGCTCGGTAGCCGGCCCAATCGTCACCTTAGCGTCGGGGAACAGTTTTTGCACCGCCATGGCCATCACATGGGAGCAGGTATGGCGGAGGCGATGGAGGTGCTCTTGGTTGGCTTGACGCAGGACTTCACTGGGCTTGACCGCAACAGATTCCATAAAAAGTGCCGATGGGAAAGGTGAAAAATATTTCTTACCTTATCATTTTCCTCCATGACAACGCCGTGGCGGGGGAAATTTACTTAGAACAGTCCCAGTTGAACGTCAGCTACCCAAAAGATACCGGGTGCATTCTGCTTTTCCCATCGCTCTTTACGGGCTAGACTTAGGGAGATCCATCTAACGTGAAATCGTTTCAGCAAGTCAGGGCAACTAACGATCATCCAGGGCGAAACCTGCGGAGCGATCGCCACTCCGGACAGTTAAATTACATTCCAGCAGAGTAGCTATTGCTTGCTTTGATGTTGAAAATAAATTTCTGCCACCGAACACATTTTGAGTTAATTCGTGTATTCATCAATAATTTCGTAAATTCCCTGTGCCAATGCCGGATCGAACGTCACTTGCGCGACACCGATCTCAGGATTTTTCATGACCACATGTTCCAAGTTTTGGGGTTTGAAGCGTAGCATTTCTGTCGCGGTACTGATATCTACTTTAAGATTATCCCCATCAACGCGAACAGAAATGATGTCATCCAAAGGGATATTGTACAAAAACATCAGCAAATATTTGAGTCGGCTTGACGAATTAATAATTTGAGTGATTTTGTCTTTGTCATCAAACGAGCTATCTGTCATATAGTCTCCCAGGTGGTGTCGTTCATTTCCAGCTTTTGCTTAATGTCAAATCATGGGTAATGGCGCAAGCTCTCTCCTTCATAAGGATACTATATTGCCCGTATTAATGAAGTGTCATCTTAATCGCTAACTACTATTTCGATTTGTGCTACCTTTATCGGGGCAGCAAATCACCAAAAACTCTCAGAACTCATCAACGGAGACAACCATTTCCAATTCCTTAAACCTTGCTGAAAACAGATAATCTTTATGGCGTGATCGCCGCGGCGTAACGCCGAGATATAGCTGAGCTGTCTGCCTCTAGGCAAGAAGGGGCGGGGAAGATGATAAGCTTTTTTGGAAAGTCCGTAGAGGTTATCGGCGACCGCAAAGATTATCTTTTGATAAGCGATCTGGACGTAACACATTGGAGCAGAAAGTATTTTGGATTTTGGTGGTGCGTTGAGAGGCGATCGCCTGCTGCTCAAATTTGGTTCTAATCAGTAGCTGTGCCCAGTAAGTGAACTCTGCTTACTTGGCTTAGTTGCTACAGAGAAGGTTTTCTAGATCTGTGCCCACAGGGTTCTACAACCACAAATGCACCAGCTAGTTCTTTCTCAGAGTATCTCTGTATAGGCCGACGCCAACTTAGCCGTTATGCCGAAAGGGATAAGCCCAATGAAGCTATCTGTTCCTATCCGAGATCAGGCAGCAAAAAAAGTTGGCTGCTTGGTAAGTCCAGAGAGGTTATTGGCAAGCGTGCGATCGTATCTGCTGCCGCACAGCTTTACCGTTTCCAGGGCACCACCCCAACGGAGAGATGGACAAGGAAGCGCCTATAATGTGAAGCAATGAAACAACTGCTTTACCTCGAGATCCCTACCCCCGACCTTGCCGCGGTGCGCCGTTGGTTGCGAGAGACCTATTGTGTGCCCACTGGGAAGCAAACGGCCTCGGCCCATGGCTTCCTGTGGCAGTTACCCTCCTGTGTTTTGAACGTTTTTGTCTGGTCGGTGCAGCGCACTACCTACCTAAAGGTCTTCTGTTGGGATGGGGCACTGCCGGACTCTCAGCGGGCATTGCTAACCCATCTGACAACGGCACTGCGTGCCGCCTTTCCCTACCATTTTCCTGAGCTGCCGCCCCTACTGCCCGATCGCCCCATTTGGGAGAGCTTAGCTGCCACCTACCCCCTAACCGTTCGTTACTTTCAGCGCCTAGAAAATGGAGCCTACGACTTGCAGCGGCTCTACTGGTGGGAACATCGCTGGCGCGCCCATGTGTGTCACCCCCAAGAACCGCCCCAGGTGGTGGATCTGTCTGCCGCCCCCCTGGCCCAGAATCAGCCCCCCGACTACGACATTGTTTACCTTGGTGGTGCCCTTGGGGTCATCCATGCCGCAATGATGGCCAAACTTGGCTACCGCGTGGCAGTGGTAGAGCGCCTAGCCTATGGCCGTATGAATCGTGAGTGGAACATTTCGCGCCAAGAATTTCAGGTTTTGCTGGATTTTGGGTTGTTTACGCCTGCCGAATTTGAGCACATCATCGCCGCCGAGTATCGGGACGGGTTTAGCAAGTTTTTTGACAGCAACATTCTCCCCCGCCTCAAAGCCAGGGTGCTGCATACCCCCACGGTGCTCAATATCGCCGTAGATACCAGCCGCCTGCTATCCCTATGTGCCGCCAAACTGGCCCTCTATGGCGGGAAAATCCTCGACCAAACGGAATTTGTGCGGGCCACGATCGCCCCGGATTGCGCCGAGGTGTCCATCCGCCCCATCGGCGGTGGTACACTTACCTCCCTCCGCACCCGTTTGGTGGTTGACGCCATGGGTTCTGCCTCGGCGATCGCCCAGCAGATGAATCAGGGACAGGCCTTTGACAGCGTTTGCCCTACCGTAGGAGCCGTAGTCGAGGGTCTCGAACCCACCGTCTGGCCGGCTCAGTATGGGGATGTGCTTTTTAGCCATGGCGATATTTCCCGAGGGCGGCAATTGATTTGGGAACTCTTTCCGGGGGAGGGGGAGGAGCGCACCATTTATCTCTTCCACTACCACCAAATCCACCCTCAAAATCCTGGCTCGCTGTTGGAGATGTACGAAGATTTTTTTACCATTTTGCCCGAATATCGCCATTGCGACATGGAGCAGTTGCGCTTTAAGAAGGCAACTTTTGGCTACATTCCCGGCTACTTCCATGCCCGCCCGCGTCAGTGCGCCCTAGACCGGATTCTGGCGATCGGCGATGCTGCGGCCCTTCAATCGCCCCTGGTGTTCACGGGATTTGGTTCCCTGGTGCGCAATCTCCCCCGCCTCTCCCTCTTACTAGATACTGCCCTTAAGCACGATCTGCTCGCGGCTGCCGACTTGAATCAAATCAGCGCCTATCAGAGCAACATTGCCGTCACTTGGTTGTTTTCTAAAGGGATGATGGTGCCAACGGGTATGCACCTGCCGCCGGAGCGCATCAATGCCATGCTTAATACTTTTTTCGGTCTGCTGGCGGAACTGCCCAGTGACTTGGGTGAAAAGTTTATTAAAGATCGCCTGAGCTGGGGACTTTTCAACCGCTTGGCCCTCATTGCCGCCTGGAAAAATCCCCGGATTATTCAATGGATCTGGCAAATGGCTGGGGGGGGCGATCTGCTCCGTTGGCTGCGCAGCTACGGCACCTTCACCCGTGAGGCCCTGGCCAACGCCCTCTTCGCTGGCTGGTTGCCCGCGGTGCTGTCCCAACTGCGACCCCGTTTGGAACCGCGGGCCCCACGGTTGTGGCTGCGGCTCCAGGCTTGGAGTTTAGCCCTCAGCTATTCCCAAGGACAGTCCCAACCCCTCTCCCTCCCATCCCGTGGTGATACCCATGCCCCATAGAAAGCTCAGTTTCCTCAGTCTGGTGCTGTGTTTAGCTTGGAACAGCGCCCCCACTCCGGCCCAACCTAAGATTTCTGGGGCAGAACTTTTCCAGGATTTGACGATCGCCCCTAATTTTCGCCCCAATCCTCGGATCCTTAAGGGTATCAGTGGTGGTGGCAACGAAACCCAATCCCGATCCGGCCGTCCGGACACGGAGACGGGCCCCTGCATTGGCTTTGTTGATGACACGCCCGATCACCGCCTTACCCTCAGTCAACCCTTTACACTCATGACCCTACAGGTGCGCAGTTCCGGGGATACGATTTTACTGGTGCGCGGCCCCGGCGGTGTGTGGTGCAACGATGACCTGCGCGATCGCAATCCCGTGATTAGTGGGGCTTGGCTGCCGGGCACCTATGAAATTTGGGTGGGCTCCTACGAAAAGAATGCTGCCTTTCCCTACATCCTCAACGTCCTCGAAGGGCCTCTGCCTGACTAGCTACCCCTAGGTACGTAGAGGGTTTCCTTGGTCACATTTTTGGTGAAGGGATGTACCCCATCGGCGATCGCAAAAAGGTAGGTGCGGGTTTTTTCATCGAGATTTTTCACCCCCGAAAAGTCCGCATCCTGAATGGTGCGGAGCCCAGCAAACTTAGCGCCCCGCAGGTTAGTGCCCCGCAGGTTAGCCCCCCGCAGGCTGGAATAACTAAAATCAGTATCAATCAAGTTAGCCCCACTGAAGTTGGCCACCTGCATCTGGGCCCGCACGAAGCGCCCACCCGTGGCATTAGCCCAAGTAATGTTGGCCCAACTTAGCTCACAGCCCGAAAAATCCGCACTGCGTAGCACCGCACTGCGAAAATTGGCCTCCGTAAGATTGGCATCGTGAAAATCAACTTCAATGAGGGTGGCACCACTAAAATCTGCTTTACGCAAATCGGCACCTACAAAGGAGGCACCGGTAAGATTTTGCCCACGAAAGTTGGCGCTCGGCAGCTCTAACTTGCTAAAGTCGCGTTGATCAGCGTCGTAGGCGGCCAAAAGCTGGTTTTCATCCATGAATCGCAACAGGCAAATCTAGAGCTTTAACTATACCAAGTTGTTGGAGCAAGCACACCCTAGACTTGGCGTGTTTGGACAATACCAAGATTACGGATCACTTGGCGGGGGCGATTTCTCTCTAGGTGGGCAAGGTTTTGGTAGGAAACCCAGGCAATGCAATCTACGGGGCAGGTGTCCATCGCCTCCTGAATCACAGCTTCTGGGTCGCCATCCTGGGCAACAACCCGCGCCCGACCGTAGGCATCCTCAAGGAAGAAGGTATGGCGCGCTACGTAGGCACAATGGCCGCAGCCAATGCACACAGTTTCATCGACATAGACGGCGTTTTGCCGCAGAACGCCGCCCAGTTCCGGCTCATAGCCCGTGCGTTCCATTAACCATGCCAGCGCTCAAGAACAAGGCGCACCGAGCCATCGGTCTGGGGCTGTTGGTGCACCAAGTTGAATCCCCGCTGCTCGGAGGCTTGGGTCACCGTGGCGATCGCATAGCGCTGGGTTACCCGCTGCAAGAAACGCTCCACAGTCCAAGGCTGCTGCCAGTACTGCATGTCAGCAACCAGTTCGTATTCCCTGCCATTCCAAGAAAAGCCCACATCGTAGCCGTTCTCTTGGGGAATTACCACGGCGGCGGTCACCGTTGCCCCACGATAACCCCGTACGGATCCTTCGGGCTTCCAGGAAATACCCAAATCAGTAAGGGTGTTTTGGAGGGTTTCCAGGTTGCGAATTTGGGTTTTGATTTGACTGAAGTGAGACATGGGCGAATCCTCTTACAACTAACTGGGGAAAACGAACAGAAAAAAAACACAAACTAAAAGTCATGGGCGTGCGAAGGGAACGATGCCAGCCAAAGACAAGTCGTCACAGAAAATCCTCGGGGGCGATATGTGAGTAGTCACTCACCCGACCGGAAAGATTAACGGATGCAGCAAAGTGCTCGGAAGTGTGCTCGCAGGCCACTACGGTGCCCAACTGGGCTTCTATTTCGGCTGTCACCTCGGTACATCCAGCACCTACGATTCCAGAGACGCGCTCCTCGACGCGACCATCGGGGTAGATGATGAATTCCAAGGTTTCCATGGAAACTCCCGCTAAATTGATTAATTAAGTTTTGCGCACCCACTGGATGCCGTCAAGAACTTTACAAATGTTCGATAAAAAAATTTGCAGTTAACTTTTGTTGAGCATATTGAGAGGTTGTCTGCCTGCTTGCGGCGATCGCCCCACTTCAGGAAAACTGCCGGTCGTGGAATTGGGCGTAGCGCCCACCCTGGGAGAGGAGTTCACTGTGGTTGCCGGATTCGACGATTTGGCCTTTTTCCACCACAAAAATGCGATCGCACTGGCGCACCGTGGCCAGGCGGTGGGCAATGACGAGTACCGTTCGTCCCGCCATCAGGCGTTGCAGCGCCTCCTGCACCAGGTGCTCCGACTCGGCATCTAGGGCACTGGTGGCCTCATCGAGCACGAGGATTTTGGGATTGTGGAGCACGGCCCGGGCAATGGCGATGCGCTGGCGCTGCCCCCCAGAGAGGGTCACACCCCGCTCCCCCACCCAGGTGTCGTAGCCCTGGGGCAAATCCATAATAAAGTCATGGGCGTTGGCAATTTTGGCGGCCGCTTCCACGGCAGCAGCATCCCAGGTGATCTGCCCAAAGGCTATGTTGGCGGCGATCGCCCCAGAAAAGAGCACCGTCTCTTGAGGCACGATCGCAATTTGTTGGCGCAAACTCTGGAGGGTCGCCATGCGGATGTCGGTGCCATCGATACACACCCGCCCGCCCGTGGGCTCGTAGAAACGCAGCAGCAGGTTGATCAGTGTGGATTTTCCTGCCCCCGATGAACCCACGAGGGCTACAACTTCCCCAGGAAAAATCTTGAAACTGATGTCCCGCAGCACGGACTGCTCGGGGCGATAGGCAAAGCAGACACGATCGTAGGTAACTTCGCCAGCGGTAACAACGAGGGGCTGGGCGTCGGGGTGATCCACCACGGAGGGACGTTCCCGCAGAATTTCCAGGATGCGCTCCACCGAGGCCTCGGTCTGCTTGATCTCGTTGTAGCTGTTTGTGGTGTTTACGATGGGGTCGATCAGCAGCAAAACCCCGGCACAAAAGGCCACAAATTGGCTGCCCGTGAGCTGTTCTTGGGAAATCAGCCAACTGCCAATGACAAACAGCAGGCAGATCCCCGCCGCCTCTAAGAAACCAATTACCGGGTACTGAATCGCCCGAATGCGATCCGTTGCATACTTGCGTCGGCAGCTTTGCTCCGACTCCACGGCAAAGCGCTGGAGTTCGTAGGACTCCGTGCCAAAAGCCCGCACCGAGCGAATGCCACTAAATACCTCCGCCAGTAGGGATGCTAGGGAAGAAATTTGATCCTGACTTTGGCGCGATCGCCGCAGCATTTCATTGCCAAACCAACCGATGAGCACTGCGACCAAAGGAGCCACAACCAACGTCGTAGCCGTGAGCACCCAGTTGAGATAGACCATGTAGCCCACCACCAAAATCAACTGCAGCACCGATGGCACAAACTGATGGAAAAACTTCCCAATCACCTCGCCAATGCGATCCACATCCTCCGTGAGGCGGTAGGCGAGATCCCCCGTGCGCGACTCGGCAAAATAGTCAAGATCCAGCTCGTGGAGATGCTGGTAGACCCGAACCCGTATATCCTTAGCTGAACGGAGCGCCGCCTGGGCCATCAGAGCATCCTGCCCGTACTGGCACAGCCCCCGTACCACGAACATGCCCATGGTGCCCCCGGCCAACTGCAAAATTGCTGGCACATTTCCCGTCGCCACCGACTCGGCCACAAGCCCCAGAATGTGGGCCAGGAGCGGCATGGTACCTATAAAACCCAGGGTGCACAGAAAAGCACGAAAAATCAGGAAGCGGTAGGGACGCAAAAACGGCAGTAGTGGCTGGTACCCCAAGCGGGCGATCGCCATGCCTAGAGACCCATCACGCGGGAAACCTGCTCCACGGTTGGAGCTACACCTCGATGCAACTGGGCCGCCGCCGCCGCGATCGCCCCATCAGGATCCTTCAACCCGTTGCCCGTCAGCACGCACACTAAGGTGCCCCCATAGGGCAGGCGATCACGCAACTGGAATAAGCCCGCTACCCCTGCTGCGCTTGCTGGCTCGCAGAACACCCCCTCCTCGGCGGCCAAAAACCGATAGGCAGCGAGAATTTCCTCATCCGTCACCGCCAAAAATTCGCCACCACTCTCACTGCGCACCGTCAGAGCACGCTCCCAGTTAGCCGGATTGCCAATTCGAATAGCCGTTGCCAGCGTCTCCGGCTGGGGCACCACTGCCCCATGGACTAAGGGTGCCGAACCCGCCGCCTGAAAGCCCATCATCCGGGGCAGCTTGAGCATTTTGCCAGCACCATAGTATTGACGAAACCCCATCCAGTAGGCGCTGATGTTGCCAGCATTCCCCATGGGCACGCAAACCCAATCGGGGGACTCCCCTAAGGTTTCTATGACCTCGAAGGCTGCCGTTTTTTGCCCCTCCAGACGGTAGGGGTTCAGGGAGTTCACCAACGTAATCGGGTAGGACTCTGCCATCTGTCGCACGATCGCCAGGGCCTGGTCAAAATTTCCATCGATAGCGATCACCTCTGCGCCATACATCAGCGCTTGGGCCAGCTTCCCCAGAGCGATTTTGCCGTCGGGGATCAGAACATAGGCCTTCATGCCACCCCGCCGGGCATAGGCCGCCGCCGCCGCCGAAGTGTTACCCGTACTGGCACAGATTACCGCCGTTGCTCCCGCCTCCTTAGCCTTGGAAATCGCCATGGTCATGCCGCGATCCTTAAAGCTCCCCGTCGGGTTTAACCCATCAAACTTCAGAAAAACCCGCACGTTACGCCCTAGGGCCGCCCCCAAGGACGGAGCCGGTATCAGGGGCGTATTCCCTTCGTGAAGCGTAATTACCGGGGTTCGCTCGGTCACAGGAAGATAGTCGGCATACTGACAAATCAGCCCTTGCCACCCGTAGCTGAGACCCGCCGTCACCCTGTGTGCGCCTAAAGTTTGCATACCGTCTCAAGAAGAAAAAGTTATTGATAGTGCCAAAGTTTACCTAGTGTACCCCCAACCCCCAGCGATCGCCTAGGAAAAACCTCCGCACATTGACTTGCAATATTGCGCTCTTAAGGTAGTATAAGTAAGCATTGTGATCCTCAGTAGCTCAGTGGTAGAGCGTCCGACTGTTAATCGGATGGTCGCTGGTTCGAGCCCAGCCTGGGGAGTTCATTTACATCATGCAATTTTTGTCATGCAGTTTCTGGATGGTTGCGTTATTGTGCGGCTCAACCCTCGCAAGGGATGTCCTTAAAGCTAATTTGTGGAGATACAATTATTCTTGAGCAAGCAAGTTCTCATCTCATCAGATGGTCTATGTTCAAACGCATCCAGGAAAATTGCTCATGAGTAAAGAAGAGCAAATTATTGATGTAGTAACTGATGAGCAGAATGATTACTATTCCAATGATGATCTTTGCAACATTACGTCTTGGGGAGCACATTTATCGTTTAGAGAGTTAATCGCTCAGTATGAAGAAGGAGCACTTTTAAAGTCAGAATTACAACGTCATTACGTCTGGGATAAACCAGAAGCAAGCAGATTTATAGATTCGGTTTTGCTTGGGTTGCCAATACCAAGTATTTTCTTGGCTAAAACTATTGATGAGAGAATGCTGATCATTGATGGCTATCAGCGCATCATGACAGTCTATGACTTTGTTAGAGGCATTTTTGCAGGGGATGGAAAAGTCTTTAAACTTTCTAACTCGGAAAAGATAAATAAAAAGTGGCGAGGTAAAGCGTTCTCTGAACTACCTGAATCAGATCAAAGGAAAATAAGGGGAATAACAATTCATGCCATTATTTTTGTGCAGAAGCAGCCTAGAGACAATGATACAAGCATGTATCAAGTTTTTGAGCGCATAAACACTGGTGGACGTACACTTTTACCGCAAGAAATTAGGAATTGTGTCTATCAAGGTTCGTTTAACTCCCTGTTAATAGAACTAAATAGAAACCAAAAATGGCGTAATCTCTATGGATTGCCAACTGCTGACTCTCGTATGAGAGACATGGAATTCATCTTAAGATTTTTTGCTCTGAGTTCCAATGAGTTACTGATCAGTAATGAAGATGGTCGAATTTCATTAAAGAAATATTTGAATGAGTTCATGAGATCTAGTGATGTAAGGCAATCCGACAAACTAGACCCTATGCAAAAGAACTTTATTCAGACTGTTTCTCTCGTACATGATCGCTTTGGAAGCGAGGCTTTTCATAATATTTTACCTAAAGAACCAGAGAAGCTTATTAAAAAGTTTAATCCTACTATTTTCGACTCCATTATGATTGCAAGTTATCTGGCTGCAAGTCGTGGATTAGTCGATACCCAGGATAAAGATTACAAGAAATTGAAGTTAGAGTTACTTCACAAAGGCGAGTATAAAGACTTAATTAAGGTTCGCACAACAGATATTGATCGAATTCAAAAACGTGTGTTGCTAGCCCTGCAATATCTGTATAGCATCGACTATAAATAACGCAGATGTTCAAAGAATGTTGGATGACTGTGATGTCGATCTAAAAGCAGTCAAATCCATTATTGATTCGCTCGGATATAGTAGCAATATTGTTCCATACCTCAATAGATACGCAATCATTAAAGCCTGTGGAACTGCGGAAGTTGCCTTCAAGACGATCATCGCTGATCACTGTAGCAAACGAGCGAAAAAGCAGGTTAAATCTTATTTGTCTCGCAAAATAAGAAATAGTTCTAGCAATCCTTCATTTGATAAAATTTGTGAATTACTGGGTGACTTTGATAAGGACTGGAAAAAGGATTTCAAAGATAAACTGAAGTCTCATCCTAACCACAGCAACTTGACAACATCAATGCAATCTTTGGTGGATGCTCGTAATGACTTTGCTCATGGTGGTAGTCCAAGTGTTACGATTGCAGATGTTATCTCTTATTTTTCTGATTTTCAAGAAGTTTTAGTAATTCTGGATAGCATAATCTCTTGAACAATTAAATTGACCTAAGTAATAATTATGCTTAACTAGGCACTTAGCCAGGCGAAGGCGATAGCATAAACTTTTGAAAAAAAGAACTTTCTTCACAACTAGTTGCTTTACAATAGATACTAATCTCGAAATTATGAAGTGGGCAACGAGTACTACAAATAATCCTCAGATGGATGATGGGTCGTCAGCAGATTTGGTGTCTGTGGCAGACTTGCAGAGCCAACTCAATGACTTACTCAAACAGCTATCGCCTGAGCGATTAAAGGTGCTTGCTGACTTTGCAGCTTACTTAGCAAATGCTGAAAGCGAAACTGCAACCCAAGAGCTTTTGGCAATTCCTGGATTACTAGAGCTGATTAAGCAAAATAAGGCAACCCCTAAAGCTCAGTACACCAGTTGGAGAACCCTTCGTTCCGATGTATGAAGTTCTTCTCCATCCTGATGCTCCGAGAGTTTATATCAATGCCGACAAAGCCTTAGAGAAGAAAATTGCTCGTGTTTGCAACAGCTAGAGCAAACTCCCCGTTCACACCCCAACATCAAAGCCCTCAAGGGAGATTATGCAGGCTACTATCGCTACCGTATCGGGGACTACAGAGTGATCTATTCCGTAGACGATGAATTGGTTCAGGTGCTTGTTATAGCGATCGCCCATCGTAGTGAAGCATATGAATCATGAAGTTGAGTTGTAAACTCGTGTAGAAACGCTGCATAACAACCCCCTTGCAGCGGACGGAATGGAAATCTCGGCTGTGTATCAAAGGTTACTTGCAGCCGCTGAAGGGGAACGTTCTATCTCGGGTAGTGCTAAACAGTAATGGTCATGGGCGAAGCAAAGCATTGTAATGA
>DBAX01000030.1 GCA_002291895.1 Cyanobacteria bacterium UBA999 | reverse complement strand
CACCCCACTGACCAAAGGAAAGGGCATTTTCTTCGCTGATGATCACCGCTTGGGGAAACCACTGCTGAAACTGCCAAGATAGGCACCGATCTAGGATGCGATCCACATTAGTGACAAAGTCATCGTTTCCCTTAGCAAAGACCTCCATCTCCCTCCGCAGGGACACAGCCCGGTTCCCCGTTTGCCGCAGGAACGCGCCAATTTCCCCAGGGTTCATAGGGCCCCAGCTGCCGTACGATCCAAAACCCCCTGTTCCAAGTGGGCTGTGATGTTCAGTGCCTGGAGCAGGGGCGGATGATCGTCCCCCCGGGGAAGATCGATCACCGTTACGCTACCGTTCCCCTGCTTAAACATCCAAAATGCCGCCGGTGGGCGATCGAACAACTGGCACAGGATCGCCTTATTGACCGCATCGTGGGCGACCACCAAGGCAGTCTGCTGCGGGGGCACCTTTGCCACCAGTTCTTCCCAAGCTCCCCGCACCCTGTCCCAGACTTGGTCTAGATTTTCGCCTTCGGGCATCTGCACCACCTCCGGTTGGGACTGCCAACGCTCCAGTAGCTCCCCATCGATCGCGCGTAGCTCCGACTCCAGCTTCCCCTCCCAGGTGCCATGGGAAATTTCCTGGAGGGCGGGAACCTGGGTTAGCGGTACTTGGGAATGCAAGGACAAAATCTGTTGCGCTGTTTCCAGGGAGCGTGACAGCGGGCTGCTAAAGGCGCAGTGGATTGGTACTTCCTTGAGAAATTCTGCCGCCCTCCTGGCCTGCAGGCGGCCCTGGTCGTTGAGGGGAATATCCCGCTGCCCCTGAAAGCGCTGCTGCCGGTTCCAATCCGTCTCGCCGTGGCGCACTAGCAAGAGACGGCACCCCTGCTGTTGCTTGCGGGGTGGTGGCAGCACGGAACCCAACAGGGGCGCCAGGTGGGTCGTGAGATTTGCCGATTCCAATTGCACTCGATCGCCCCTAAAATTCAGCACGCTGATGCCGCCATTAGCCTGCTGGATGCGGTGATACTCCTGGGGCGGCAACCCCAGGGCCGCACAGATCAGCGCCCGGTTAATCCCGCTGTGGGCCACTAGCAGCAGGGTTTGTCCCTGGTGTTTGGGCAGTACCTGATCCCAAAATCGCCGGGCTTGGGACAGCAAATCCATGATGGGAAAGCGATCGCCCAGGCGAAGCTGGTGGGCCTCATAGCGCCAGTGGGCGTAGTCCTCGGGAAAGGCCGCCTTCACTTGGTCAAAGGTCATCCCCTCCCATTCGCGCAGATCCACCTCCATGAGGTCAGGGTGGGGGATGCGGGGCAAATAGCTCGGCATTGCCTGGCACAAAAGTTCTGCTGTCTGCTGGGCGCGCACCAGGGGGCTGACGTAGATGCCGTGGAGGGTCAGATTTTGCAGTGCCGAGCCGGCCAGCCGGGCCTGCTGTTGTCCCCGCTCTGTGAGCACCGATTGGAGTTCCGGGCGCTCCAAGTTTCCCCGCCCTTGCACCATGCTGAGCACATTGAAGGTGCTTTCTCCATGCCGAACCAAGATGACGCGGGTATGCACAGGTATTCCTCAAAATAGTGCGGAAAATTGCTTTTCGATTTTAGCCTGTTCCCGGGTTGCCTTTGCCGTCGCACCCAAGAGTTTCCCGGAAGATCGTTGAGGAATTCTGTACATCCAAAACAACTTGGCAAAACTATGTACGATGGTCTATACTCTCGTCAGAGAGAGCTTTGCTTAATTGCTGGTCAGGATTGGGTTAAGCACAGGATTCTTGGCGGAATCAAAGATAGTTTTTCCAATGAATTTCTATAGGGTTTCGTTGACGTGACTCACCCCTCGTTTTACTCGTACTTGCCGCGAGGTAGACTTTCCTCAGTTCAAGTTTCGAATTATTTCCATAAAAATCGAAGGGTCAAGCCCCAATTGCCGAAAAGGGGTACGCCGTGAGGAACGGGATTTCTAGTGCTGACGTGATCGGTAGCTGACCGGGCAGTTTAGGCCATAGGTCATAACGAATTAGGGAAGGAATACAAACTGGATGCCCAAGCAAATTATCATTGCTGAGCAGCATCGCATCGCTGCTGTATTTAGTGAAGATCAAATTGAAGAAATTGTAGTGGCCACGGGAACGCACCAAGTGGGTGATGTGTACCTTGGCGTCGTCGAAAATGTTTTGAGTAGCATCGATGCGGCTTTTGTCAATATTGGCGAGGGCGATCGCAACGGATTTATTCACGTAACGGACCTAGGGCCAGCCCGGCTGCGTCGCTCTGGGGGGTCGATCCAGGAATTGGTGGCTCCCAAGCAGCGGATTTTGGTGCAGGTGATGAAGGAACCCACTGGCAACAAGGGTCCGCGCCTGACCGGCAACATCTCTTTGCCAGGACGCTACGTGGTGCTGCTGCCCTACGGTAAGGGTGTAAACCTTTCCCGCCGAATCGGGGGCGAGGACGAGCGCAATCGGCTTAAGGCCCTTGCCATTCTCATTAAGCCCGCGGGCATGGGTCTGTTGGTGCGCACGGAAGCCGAGGATATGTCGGAAGATCAGATCATCGAGGACCTCGATCTGTTGCAGCGCCAGTGGGAATTGATTCAGCAGGAGTCCAGCACTGCCCGCCATCCTGGGCTGCTGAACCGCGACCAAGACTTCGTGCAGCGGATTTTGCGGGATTTGTTCACCGACGGGGTTAATCGGGTGGTGGTGGACAGCGCCGACGGGCTGCGGCGGATCAAGCAATATCTGGCCAACTGGGGGGAGGGGAAAATTCCGGCGAGCTTGGCGATCGAGCAGCATCGAGAACCCAAGCCGATTTTGGAATTTTTCCGCGTCAATGCGGCGATTCGGGAGGCCCTGCGCCCTCGGGTTGATTTGCCTAGCGGCGGCTACGTCATTATTGAGCCCACGGAGGCGCTCACGGTCATTGACGTTAACTCTGGCTCGTTTACCAAATCTAAGACCTCCCGGGAAACGGTGCTGTGGACGAATTGCGAAGCGGCGGTGGAAATTGCCCGGCAACTGCGCCTACGGAATATTGCCGGGGTGATTGTGGTCGATTTCATTGATATGGACTCCCTCCAAGACAAACAGCAGCTTTTGGAGCAGTTTAATCGGGCATTGCGGGCAGATAAATCCCGTCCTCAGATTGCCCAACTGACGGAGTTGGGGCTGGTGGAGTTGACCCGCAAACGCCAAGGGCAAAGCCTCTATGAGTTGTTTGGGCAACCCTGCCCCACCTGTAACGGTTTAGGACACCTGGCGCGGTTGCCGGGTGAGGCTCCCAGTCAGCCCGTTGATACCGTTTCCCGGGCGTGGGAATATACCTCCGATGAATTGGATCTGGAGCATCCCGAAGTGGGTTCAGGTCTAGCTGGGGGGCTGGAGGCTAACTTGGTCTCCCATCCCAGTTACCAAGAAAGTCGCAATGGGCGGCGGCGGCGGCGAGATCGCAATGATCGGGGCAGCGATCGGGGTAGTGAACGAGGAGGTGATCGGGGCGATCGCAACGGACGCTCCGGGACCAAGCTACCTCCCGTGCCCTCCGTACGCAACCCAGAGCCAGCGGCGGAGATCGCGGTGCCAGTTCCGTCCCCATCTCCGGCGGAGCGATCGCCCAAACGGGAGAACCCTCGACCTAAGCCTGTGCCCCCTGAAGTGGTGGTGGTGGAAATGACCGATGACGAGCAGGATGTCTATGCCACGATGGGAATTTCCCCACTGCTCCTAGCTAAGCAGGAGGTCAAGGATCCGCGCAATGTCATCATTTCGGTAACCTTACCCGGCGTGCCACCGAAGGCGGTACCCGTTCCCACCCTGTCAGAATCCGTCTCCGAGGAGGAGCCGGCACCGGAGGTGGTTGCCGAGGAGGGGGCAGCACTGGAGCAGGAACCTGCCGAGGAAGCGGAGGTGCCACTGCCTAGCGAGCCCCTGCCGGTCGTTGTTGAGCAGGTGCAGTTACCGCGATCGCCCGATGCCTCACGGCGCAAACGCTCAGCGGTACGTTCCTCCTAGGGTTCATGGCAGTGGTGCACGTGGTGGGCTGCGGCATTATCGGTGCCGCCGTCGCTGAGTTTCTTAGCTCCACCGGATGTACTGTTCGGGTATACGACCAAAGGAAGGGGGCGGGCCTAGGGGCTACGGGTGCCTCCTTGGGGGTGATCATGCCCATTAGCAGCAGCAAGCTCGCCGGGGATTTGATTACCCTGCGCCTTGCCAGCTTGCGCTACTACGATGTTCTTCCGGCGGTGACGACCGCTATGGGGGTGCTAACCCTTTTAGACCGGCCGGCCGACGCCAAGATAGCGCGGTGTCTGGAACAGCGGGCAGCCCAGGGATTTATCTTGGAACTTTGGGAACGGGACGATCTGCACGCCCGATGCCCCTCCATCCGTGCAGACTATGCCCTCCATAGCCCCGCAGACCGGGCAGTGGATGGGGTGAAGCTGGTTTATCACTGGGTGGCGTCCGCCGCCGCCCGGGGCGCGGAGTTTCACTGGGAGACAACCGTTACTGCCCCAATGATTGGAAACTGGGCCAAGCGGGACTGGGTGGTACTCACCAATGGGCTGGGGCTGAACGATTTTTTGCCCGTGCCCAGGGTGCAACCCGTTGGTGGTCAAGCGATCCGGCTGCGATGTCCCGATTTGGCGATCGCCACGGTGATCCATTGGGCTACCGCCGATCCCATCATGCCCGACCTCAACTTAGTGCCGCGGGGCGAGGGTATGTTTGACTTGGGCGCTACGGTGGAGTTTCTGCCCTACACCCTGCCCCAGCCCCTCCACCCTCAGCGGCTTTTAAACGCGGCAGCATCAATTTGCCCCCCCTTGGGCCAGGGGGAAATTGTAGCAACGTGGTGGGGCGATCGCCCCCGACCAATCCAGACGCGATCGCCCATAATCGGCTTCCTCGAACCCCGAATCCTTGTGGCTACGGGCCACTACCGCAATGGCATTTTGATGGCTCCCATTACAGCGGCGATCGTCCGAGATTTGATTACTGAGGGGCATAGTTCCCACCCATGGCAGTTTCTCTGTCCCGATTTTTTGACGGCCCATGGGTAGGCATGCCATGCGGGTATACAACAACAAATTGCAGAGTTAGCGGCTTTATGATGCATTATGATGCACTTTTTAAGTGGGGAAAATTTTAGTTTTACCCCGCTCAGCCATGGAATAGTAATGTTTTAAATAGCCTATCTACGGCTGTAAAAAATATAGAAAAAACAGCTCGCTGCACAAAAAAGGTGACCCTAGGGCCACCTCAGCAATGTTATGCGTTTTGTGGAAAATGAACCTTAGCGGAACAGAGTGTCGTTGGACAAAATTTTGGGCCAATTGGCATCGGCGCGCTTAATCTTGTTAGCCGTGTCCTCTTTCCATTCGGCTTGGGCGCTGGCATCGTAGTTGAGGTACAGCTTGCCGCCACGAATTTCCCAGGCAGAAGCAACCGTCGTTGCAAGATTGCCATCACTGGCTGCCTTGGCGCAGTAGCCGCCGTATTGGGGAGCATACTTTTGCGGGTTTTGGGCAAAAAGATCGCGGTGCTGGGTACTGGAGAATTGCCATGTTGCCCCGTTCCAACGATGGGTAAATTGCTTGTTCCCTTGAACGGGTTTGCCTTGGGTGAAGTAGGCAACTACGTCTTGTCCATCAAGCGCTACGCCATTTTCGGTGTAAACCTTAGGATGCTTAGCCGCGGCTTGAATGTTGCTTGCTGGCTTAGCAGCGCAAGGATTCTTGGCGGCACAAGGATTTTTAGCAGCGCAAGGATTCTTAGCGGCACAGGGATTTTTGGCAGCGCAGGGATTCTTGGCGGCACAGGGATTTTTGGCAGCGCAGGGATTCTTGGCGATGACTTCAACGTTTGCGGGTTGCACCGAAGAAGTTGGGTTTTGAGAGTTAGCAAATACAAAAGCACTGCCGCCGAGCACGGAAATAATGCCCAAAGTCAAGAGATACTGAACCTTCACGCTTTTTTCTCCAATCTACACTTCATATACGTCGGTGTGATGGATTTTGGATGTAACTCGGACGCAACAAGTTTTAGGAGTTGTGATTTCCGCCTCTGGTGGCTAAAAAAGTTTCTATGGCGTGGTGGTTGGGTTGGGGTGTGATGGCACCGATTCCCATGGTTGTCAATGCCCCAGCAGCACAGGCATAGCGCATCACCGCATGGGCATAGGCAACGTCGGCTAAATCCGCCAAGGGTCGCTGCCGCAGGCGATGGACGAAGGCGGCAAGGAAAGCATCCCCCGCCCCAGTGGTGTCTACGGCTTCAACGGTAAAGGAGGAAATTTTGCTCTGGCGATCGCCCAAAAGATAGCGGCACGCCCGGTCATCATCGGTGACAACAATGCCCTCCAAGTGGTCGAACATTTGGCGGAGGGCAGCGGGACTGCTGCACCCCAAGACTTCGAGCGCCTCTACCGCACTAACTTTTAGGAAATCCGCATGGTGCAACAGCAGGCGCATCAGCGGCGCGGCGAGGGCAGGTTGGGGCCAAAACATCGGCCGCCAGTTGAGGTCAACAACTACGGGGACAAAATACTTTTCCGCCAGTTTGAGGGCCCTGCCCATGGCCCGGGAGGTTTGCTCGCTGGCCAAACCCAGAGTGCCCAGCACCAAAAAATCGGCTGCGCTGAACAGCTCCTCCGGTAGGTAGCGGGCATCCATCACGGTATCGGCAAAAACTGCGCCGGGCTGCTCCGTAAAGCCAGCAAAAACGCGATCGCCCTTGACATCTCGGGTAACGAACACTTCGCGGGTGACGGCGTGGGGATGGACTTGCACCGCCGCCGTCTGCACCCCCTGTCGGGCTAAAAAATCGAGGCAGTGCTTCCCGCGCCCATCCTGCCCGACGCAGGAAATTAAATGGACGGGTGTGCCCAGTTTTGCCAGTCCACAGGCGACATTGGCCAGCGCTCCCCCAACACACTGCCGCCACGATTGCACCTGCGATCGCGGCACTGCTACCTGTTCGGCAATTTGGTCGATCAGCACTTCACCAAGACAGAGGACATGGGCCATGAATGCTGCCAGCAACAATACCTGTGCACCTAAGAATACCGCAGTCTGCTGTCCTTAACCGAATCGATACCCCTTGCCATAAACGGTGTGGATCAGGGCATGGTCCCGTTCGATTTTGCGCCGTAGCAAGCGCACTTGGGCTACTAGGGCATTGCTGGCGGGAGCGGCGGCAGGATCGGGCCACAGGTGCTGCTGAATGGCTTCGTGGGTTAGAGTTTGGTTAGGATGGCGGAGGAATAGCTCCAAAAGCTGACACTCCTTTTCTGAGAGGGAAATGGACGCTCCCCGGCTGTAAACAAGGCGGTTGGCGGGATCGAACTTGAGGTCGCCGTAGGTGAGACAACTGGGCGCAGGGGGTACATGGGGCGATCGCCGCAGTTGGGCCCGCACCCGGGCCAGCAGTTCCTGCAACTCAAAGGGTTTGATCAAATAATCATCGGCCCCACTATCCAAGCCAGCGATGCGATCGGCCAGGGTGTCCTTAGCGGTGAGAAACACCACAGGCATAGTTTGCCCACGCGATCGCACCTCCTGACACAGCGCAATTCCGGAGGTGTCGGGCAGCATCCAGTCCAAAATCAGCAGGTCGTAGCTGTGCTGCGCCAGAAGCTGTGCTGCTGCTGCCCCATCGTTGACAGCATCCACGTCGTAGCCCTGGGCCATCAGCACCCGTTGCAGTGGGGTCGTCAGTTCAACCTCGTCGTCAACTAAGAGGATCCGCATGGTGTTATTTTAACGGTAGTCCTTTAGCCGCTCCTATGACCCCCAACGATCCCGGAGAACTCTCTCCCAATATTCTCAAAATCTTACTAGCGTTTCGCTTTTGGGGCTGGGCGGGTTTTTGGATTCAGGTAGTTTTGGGTGTGGTTTCGGGAATTATTTTGATCGTCTTCGTCGGCAGTCGGGCGATCGGGGGCGGCAGTGCCGGCACCCTGCCGGGACTAACCTTTGCCTGGGCCGGTTTGGGCACCGTTGCAATCAGCGTCCTCTGGCATTTTCGCTACACCCGGCTGGCGAACAAAATGCGATCGCCCGATCGCCCCACCAAACAGCAAACCATGCGCCAGGTAAAGATCGGATTGGGGATCAGCTTGCTGGGGCTACTCATCACCCTTTTGGGTGCGGCGGCGATCGTCGGCTCCCTGACGGTAAAATCTTTAGAAGCGCCGCCGCCCGGCACCCTGATCACCCGCGACACTACGGGTTTGGCGGTGCAACCCATCGACCTCTTTGTGGTGCAAGCCAATACCAACACGATCCTGGCCCACTACCTCAGCGTGCTGACATCCCTATGGCTGCTCAACCGCCTCACCGAGCGCTCCGGTCGAGAGTAAGATGGGCGCTCCTCCCCCCCGGGTCATTTTTCTGGATGCCGCGGGCACCCTATTTCGGGTGCGGGGTAGCGTGGGGGCAGTTTACGCCCAGGTTGCCGCCAACTATGGCGTTGCGGTTGCCCCAGCAGCACTAGACCGGGCTTTTCACCAAGCCTTTGCCGCTGCGCCGCCCATGACTGCCACTGCCGCTGCCGAGGAATACCAGTGGTGGCACGCCCTCGTCCGGGATTGTTTCCTGCGTCTTGATCGCCCGACGACCCCAGGCTTCGGGAACTCCCCGGCCTTTGCGCCATTTTTTGCCGAATTATTTGCCCTTTTTGCCACTGCGGCTCCGTGGGAACTCTTTCCCGACACGATGCCAATGCTCTCCCAGTGGCGATCGCAGGGTATCACCCTCGGTATTTGCTCCAACTTCGATCGCCGCCTCTATCCCCTCCTCGAGGCCCTTGGTCTTACGGCATACTTTGATTCCCTCACCGTTTCTGGAACCCTGGGCGTCGCCAAACCCGACCCCCGGATCTTTCGCCATGCGGCGGGACTCCACGGCTACGACCTACCCAACCCCCACCTGTGGCACATTGGCGACAGCTACACCGAGGACTACCAAGGGGCGATCGCCGCGGGGATGACCGGGCTGTGGCTGCCTCCGGGACAAGGTCTCAGCCAAGTCTATGCGGCGGCGCAGAAATGACCCGCGGCGGGCATCACAATTCAAGATACATTGTTAGGAAGCAATCCCCTATCCCGCCCCTATGGAGTCCTGCCGAAATATTTTGCTGGGCTTTACCTACGTCGAAGCCCAAAATCAACTTGCGGAACTCGCCAAATCCCAACCCCAAGAACTTCCCATTCAAGAAGTCATTGCCTACGTTCTCAATCGGCTGCCTGCGATGTTTGCCGCCACCGAGTTAGAACATACCCGTCAGCAGCAGGACTGCCTGGCAATGGAATTAGAAATTCGTGCCACCGTGCGTCAAGCGATCCGTGCCGTTAGCGAACACCAGGGCCGCCCGGCGGAACCCCTTCCTGAAGTTGAGCTGGAGTCGCCAGCACGCACCCTCGTCAAACTCCAAAATCTCCTAGAGTGGGAAAACCTAGTTTGGGCCGATGTTCCAATTGCCCTTGAAACCGCCCTCGAAGAGACCTTCGCCCGCCATGTCGCCGATGTCACCCGCCTACAACGTCCGCGCCGCAGCAACCCCCCACCGGAACAACGTAAAATGTGGGATCTCTACCGCCTCGATGCCCAATTGCCCCTCGTCCATGCACTGCATCGCCTTGTCGTCCGCATGGGGCAAAAGCGGGCGACCACCATCCCCCCCGATGAACTCTACGCCCTGCGCCTTGAAGATATCGTGGCGATCGCCCTCAATCGGCTGCCCCCTCTCTACGCCACCACCGCCGACGGACTTAGCTTTCTGCGGCACCAAGCCAAGCTCACCATAGGCTCGGAAGTCTCCACCATCATGGGGGAAGCCATTCAGGAGTCCCGGCGCGCCATATTCGTACATCAGCCGCCCCTGATGTTTCACCGCCTCCGGCAGGAGCGCGAGCAAGCCCTGCAGGCGGTGAGCAGCCTCCTTTTTGACCAGGACATTCGCTGGCAAAACGTTACCACCGTGGCCGCTACCTTTCTCTACCGCGCCCAGCGGGGTGCAGTCTGCTGGCGGCGCAGCAAAGCTTTCCTCTAGGCTTCCGCAGCAAAAAACTTTGTAGCAATTTCTTGAGGGTTTTCCACAGGCTTTTCCCCAGAAATCCCGGAGTTTTCCACAGGGCGTTTTCGCCGCAGGCATCCCAAACCCTACGGGCGGGGGAGGTGCTTTGTGCTGCCCCGCGAATCTGGGGAAAACTTTTTTTCCGACATAAAGTAAAGTTTTGTAAAGCAAAGTGCGCTCAAACCCCGGAAATCGGTCCCTGTGATCGCGGATTTCATGAACTTTTGTAAACTTTTTGGCGTTGACAGCCACAGGGATTGCCCGCAAAATGGGGTTCCACAAGAGCCAAGGAGTTAGGGCTAGGAATGAATACCACAACAGTCAGTATTTTGGCGGAGATCCCCGAAGAGTTACACGAAACCCTGAAAAGCTACCTGGAAGCCCACCCGGATTGGGACCAAGATCGGGTGTTTTCGGCTGCCCTATCCCTATTTTTATTGCAGAATGGAGGGGGCGAAACCGTTAGTGCTTCGCGGAGCTATCGCAGCACCGCCCGCGTATACCTCAATGCCCTGTTTCAACACTCTTTCTAGTAAGCTTTTCCTCCCGTGGTGTGCGTGATGCGCGAGCCTGAAACACAGCCCCTAGATGTTCTGGTTGTTGGTGCCGGACTCAGTGGTTTAACCGCCGCCTATACCCTCAGCGGGCACAGTGCCAGGGGGCATCAGGGTGATTCTGGGGCGCGGCGCATCGCCGTCTGGGAGGCGACGGATCGCTGGGGCGGTGCGATCGTCACCCAGCAGCGCGACGGTTTTCTCTGGGAGGAAGGCCCCAACAGTTTTGCCCCAACCCCTGACTTGCTGCGCCTCATCGTAGACCTTCAGTTGGGATCGCACCTTACCCTCGCGGATCGCCGGTTGCCGCGGTTTGTTTTTTGGCGTGGGCGGCTGCATAGGGTGCCGATGTCCCCCCCCCAAGCCCTAGGGAGCGCTCTGCTCAGCCCGGCGGGAAAAGTGCGGGCGTTGCTCGGAGGTTTGGGATTCGTCCGCCCTGCCATGGCCGCAACACCCGAAGAGACCGTAGCCGAATTTTTTGGCCGCCACCTCGGCCCCGAAGTGCTGGAGCGCTTGGTCGCGCCCTTTGTCTCCGGGGTCTATGCCGGAGATCCCCAGCAGTTGAGCGCGATCGCCGCCTTTGGTCGCGTGGCCCGGTTGGAGCAGTTGGGTGGAGGCTTGGCAGCAGGGGCCTGGCGATCACGCCGTTTAGCCCCTCCTTCCCAGAGTGCTGCCGACCTGCCGCCGATCCGCCGTGGAGAACTGGGATCCTTTGATGAAGGTTTGACAGCGTTACCCCGAGCCCTAGTTGCGGCCCTGGTGGAACGGGGGGCAGATCTGGGCAAGCACCACCGGGTTGTGGATCTAGAGCAACTTCCCTCCCGGCTGTGGCAAATCGGGGCTGAGACCCCGGAGGGCTATCGCACGGTAACAGCCCGTGCCGTGGTGTTGGCGATTCCGGCCCATGGTGTGGCCCGACTTTGGCGCGATCTCCTGCCCGATGGGGCGCAGTCCCTAGGATCCATTCCCTATCCGCCCGTGGTCTGCGTGGCCCTGGGCTATCCCACTACAGCCGTGCGCCCTCCCTACCGCCCCTTGCGGGGTTTTGGGCAACTCGTCCCCCGAGGGCAGGGAATCCGCACCCTGGGCACCATCTGGGGTTCGAGTTTATTTGCCGGGCGGGCGCCCGAGGGCTACCATCTGCTGCTGAATTTTATCGGGGGCGCTACCGATGGGGCGATCGTCCAATATGATGATGACGAAATTGTGGCCACGGTGCACCGGGATCTTCAGCGCATGGTGCTGCTGCCGGAGTCTTCGGGACCGGAGGTTTTGGCGGTGCATCGCTGGGCCCAGGCTATTCCCCAATACACCCGCGGCCATCAGCAGCGGATTGCCATCGCCCAGACGGCGGCAGCACGTGTCGGGGGGGTGTTTTTGTGCAGCAATTACATCCAGGGCGTGTCCCTCGGCGATTGCATCAGTCAGGGACGGGCTGTGGCCGCAACGGTTGCCCATTTTTTGCAGACCACCAGCGAGGAAGGTCAGTTGTGACTTCCCGGAGTTTTGCGGTTAAGATTTCCCCCCAACTGGGCGATCGCCTGGTAACCCAAGCCCAATCCCTCGGGATCACCGAAGCCGAACTCATTCAACGGGCGATCGCCGCCTATCTCGAACCTCATGCCCACGGTAGCCCCCCCACCGATTGGCAGCAGCAGTTGGCCCAGATAGAACAGCGGCTGCAAGCCCTAGAGGAGCGCCAGCACCTCCCTACATCGCCGGAGCCCCCTGGGGAACGTCCCCCCGCGCCGCCGACAATACGTCAATTGCGGGTCGGGGATATCGTGCAAATTCGCGATCAAGACAGCGTCCACTACCTTTCCCACGTTCCCCTCGTGAAGGTGAGCCTTATTCGCGCCACCGTGCGCACCGATGAAGGCGAGCAAAGTTTTCTCAAGCGGGATCTACGGTTCATTCGCAGCGGTCAAGAGCCGGATATCGCTCCCTAGCAGGAAGAATTTCGCCCCCTAGGGATATGTAGAATTGTAGTAATGGCTTGCCAAGCACCCGTTCTTACAGCACAAATGAGAGACTGTTGGTGGCAAGTACACTGGATCTAGGCGTTGTTGGTGCCCTTGGTTCGTTCTTACCTAGCCATCCTTAGACCATACCGTGCAGGGTGTTCCCCATGATTGATGCCGTTATTATCATCACGTTTATTTTAGCCGGAGCTGGAACCGGGTTTCATGGTGTTGACCTCCTGCCCGACCCCTGGCTTGCTACGCGCAATGTGCAGGGACTTCGCTGGGTGGCCCTTGGTGTGGGCTCCTTTAGCGGTTTGATCCTGGGGCTGCTGGTGCAAACGGGCTACCGCCGGTTAGAGCGGCAGGTGCGCGAAATGCCCCTAGAAATTTTATTGGGGCGGGCTGTGGGTCTGGTGTTGGGGCTGTTGGTGGCCAACCTCATGCTGTCCCCCCTGTTCCTGCTGCCCATTCCCGAGGACTTTTCCTTTATTAAGCCTCTGATGGCGATTTTTGTCAGCATCATGTTTGCCTACACGGGAACCAGCCTATCGGATACCCACGGACGGGCCCTGCTGCGGTTGGTGAACCCCGGTACGGTGGAATCGGTTCTGGTGGCTGAAGGAATGATGCAGCCAGCGAAGAGCAAGATTTTAGACACGAGCTCCGTAATTGACGGACGGATACAAACTCTGGTGGAAACGGGATTTCTGGAGGGGCGGCTGCTGGTGCCCTGTTTTGTGGTGCAGGAGCTGCAATTAATTGCCGACAGTTCCAACGATCAAAAGCGGATGCGCGGTCGCCGGGGGCTCGATATCCTCAACCAGATGCGGGATCACTGCGGCGATCGCCTGGTCATCCATCCAGCAGATTACGACGACCTGAGCACGGTGGACGCTAAATTAGTTCGCCTGTCCCAGGAACTAAACTGTGCCCTGGTGACCAACGACTACAACCTCAATAAAGTAGCCCACCTGCAGCAGGTGGAAGTATTAAATGTCAACGATTTAGCCCAAGCCCTGCGACCAACCTATCTGCCGGGCGATAGCCTGAGTTTGAAGGTGCTTAAGGAAGGCAAAGAACCGTCCCAGGGTGTGGGCTACCTTGAGGACGGCACCATGGTGGTGGTGGAAGAGGGGCGCGGCTACGTTGGTAAGCATCTTTGCGTGACCGTCACCAGCGCTCTGCAAACGTCCGCAGGGCGAATGATCTTTGCACGTCCCGATGTGCTAGCTACGGTCTAGGATGGCACCTACGCTCAGCGAGGGTTGGCGCGGGGCCCTGCGTCACATTCGCGGCTATGCCCTCCTAATGGCGGGTTTGATCCTTCTGGCTGCGGTTCCCTACTTAGAATCTCTGCCGTGGTGGTTTTGGTTGGGAGCTGGAATAGCTGTGCTTCTAGCGCCGGGGACGCAGCGGGCGGTGCGGCGCTCCTGTCAGGGGAATCAATTTTGTGTCTTGCCGCGATCGCTGGTGTTGGCGGTGGGGGTGGGATGGTG
>DBAX01000133.1 GCA_002291895.1 Cyanobacteria bacterium UBA999 | reverse complement strand
CCGTAAGGCGTTGAGCACCACGAATGCTTACCGGTAGAACCACAAGGCCTATCGGGCGATCGTTCCTCTGATGCCGTAAGGCGTTGAGCACACAAAACCCTTGCCGACCTTGGCAGTATGGGGCTTACCGCGATCGTTCCTCTGATGCCGTAAGGCGTTGAGCACGATAGACAGATGTGGTTCCCACGAAGTTCTTTCCGGCGATCGTTCCTCTGATGCCGTAAGGCGTTGAGCACTTGGGGACAACGGTGTGCAGCTTGGCGATCGCCCATTGGAACTCGGCAGGTCAAGCAATTTGCTCGGATGGAGGTTATAGGTGCTCAACCCGCTGGGGTTTGGGGCAGCAGGTTGCTACGCGATCGCCTCTCTAACACCTGGGACGTCAAGTACTCATAGAATCCAGTTCCCAACATCATCGCGGGCGCAGGCGAAGCACCGTCTCTCCCTGTTGCTGTTTGCCTAGCGGCGTAAGGTCTTCGATGGCAAACCCTTGATTCAGGCGATCGCCCAAGGTTGGGGTAGTACGAAAAGTAATCGCATCGTAGCTGGCAATTAGGGGCTGGAATTGGTCGGTGGTATCGGCTTCGGGTTGGAGCCAAAAAGCGGTATTCGGCGGCAGGGCATGGGCATAGCCAACCAAGAGCATTGGGTTCGAGCGGTTTCCGGGTTGGGTAAAATCCGTGAGCAGGTCGCTGACGATCAGGGGACGGGCTTGCTGTTGGGCAGCGGCAAGGATGGCAAAACGCTCGGGATGAAGTTCGGCAGACATACTGAGAAGACCACCGACCACCAAAACCGCTGCCACCCCCGCCCTAACCCAAGCCGATAGGGGGACGCGGCACAGAAATCGCGCCACAACGATTTGCCACAGCAGCAGCGATGGAATGAAGTACCGCTCCTTTTGCAGCCGGGTGCCACCATCCAGCAGATCTAGACCACCAAAGGTAAGGAAGGGCAACAAAATCAGGCACCCCAGCAGGAATGCCACGCTGCGCTCTTCTCGCCGCAGGTCCAGGAGCGCCACCACGCAAAGTAGGGCTACACTCCAAGCCACGGGGCGGTTGATCGGGACGAAAAATAAAAGCCGCAGCATCTGGCTGAAGTTATCGAGGCGACTAGTCCAGGGGGCATTGATTGTCGGAAAGGTGAAGCGTAGGGTGTCCTGGGAGGCGGCAAGGTGGATGCCCCACGTAACCAGCCAGGGAACAAACAGCAGTCCGGCACTAAGGGTGGCGATCGCCCAGGAGCCTATTTGCTGGCGATCGCGGTGCCACACAAACAGACCAAAGCCCACGACCATAAACGCAGTAAGGGGAAAGGTATACAGGCTAAGGGTCAGGGCCAAACCATAGCCAATCCACCAGCGGGACTCAGCCGTGCGGGTGGCCCGGAGCAGCAGAACCGTGGTGCCGAGGCTGAGGAGGGCCCAGAGGGTGAAGTAGCGAACATTGAGGGACAGGCGCAGGAAATGGGGCGATACGGCCAGCAGGAGCACGCTCAGTCGGGCGATCGCCGGGGAGGCAAACAGTTCTTGGCAGAGCACTGCAGTGACGGGCAGCACCAAAAAGCCCAGGAACACCGAAAAACTGCGCACCACCGTAACCACGTCGCCGAAGCTGCCGAATAGCTGTCGCCACAGGCGGGCCAGCAGAAAGTAGAGGGGCGGCAGTTGGGGTTCTTCGGTGGCTAGACCGGTAATGGTGTCCCAAAAGGTGCGATCGGGCGTCAGTTGATGGAAGTGCAGCACTTCCGCTAACGTCACCAGTCGGCTCTGGAAGAGGGTCTCCCGCACTTCCCGCTCTAAGTGTCCCGCCGTACGTAAAACGGAATAGGATTCGTCATGGGTCAAAAAAGGCGGCACATCCAGGGACAGCAGCCGCGGCAGATAAAGAAGGGTAGCTCCTAGCCAAACAGCCAGGCTCCACCACTGGGAGGAGGTCAAACGGGGGAGTATGTTTGCAGGCATGATTCAGGGGCGACGAGGGAGAGAATCGCGTCACCGAGGTACCGCTGGGCTACGGACTGGAGTTGGGAAGCGGTGGTGTCGCGGATTAGGGCGATCACCTGTTGGTCGAAATCGGCTCCCAATCCCAAGGTTTCGTACCAGCCGTAGGTTTGGGCAATTTGCCCGTTGGTTTGCTTGCTCAGGGCATACTGCCCCAGGAGCTTGCTTTTGCAGGTTTCAAGCTCGCGATCGCCTAGGGGGTCGTCACAGAGGCGGGCACTTTCGGCCCGCAGACCCTCAATGGCAGCGGCGGTATTGTCGGGAGCGGTGCCCATGTAGGTAACAAACAGGGAGTCGGCCTCCCGCGCCGGGTAAAAGGAAGAAACTTCGTAGGCCAGACCGCGCTTTTCCCGCAGCTCCACAAACAGTCGGCTCGATAAACCACTGCCCAGATAGGTGTTGATAAGTTTCATGGCGGCATAGTCGGGCGATCGCACCGCCGGAGCGGGATATCCCAGCATCACAATCGCCTGTTGGTTGTCCTGGGCTTGGGTCAGGTGCTGGGGCTGGAACGGGTGGCGGGG
>DBAX01000101.1 GCA_002291895.1 Cyanobacteria bacterium UBA999 | reverse complement strand
CGCAGCAGCGCCTCCGCCCCCATGGCCCCGGCCCCGGCACAGAGGTCGAGCCAGGACGCACCCGGAAGCTGCCACTGCCAAATATTGGTCACCGCCGCCCGCACCTTAGCCGGGGTTGGACGAATCGCCAAACCCTCCGGTATCCGCAATGGCGAGCGATCGCGGCGCAGGCGAATGGCCATTCCTAGCGCAAATGGCTGGTAAAGGACAGCCCTTCCACCTGATCGACGGGGATCATCCAAATCTTGTTTTGGTAGGGGCGCCACACGGCGCTCATGATGTAGTGGTTGCGCTGGGTGATGATGTGCACGTGGGGAATGCCGGAAAACTTAGAGCAGGCCCGCAGAAACTCTAGGGTGCGGATCAGGCGCTGGTGGAGGAAGGCGGCCATTTCCTCGGAGCAATTTTGCCGCAGGAGGGGCACCGCCTGGGGCGCACCACTGCCCCGCACTTCGTAGATCAGGTGGGTTTTGCCCTTAAAGTCAATCTTGCGGGACTTGACCTCCCAATTGCACAGGGTGGCGTAGCCCAAAACCGCCATTCCCAGATCCACGTGCAGATCCCGCATTTGGTTTTTGGTATTGCTGTTGTTATCTTGGTGGGTGTTGTAGCCCGTCCAGGCATGGAACTGATCGAGATTGTCGTTATAAATGTCAATGGGAATACGATAGGGAGAGGCGATCGGCAAGCGCGCCTGGGTAATTTCCGTGGGCATATCCCCCTGCATAGTGGCAACTCCTAGAACTGCTCCCGATGTGCGTAAGTGCGCACCCATCGTGGGCAGCGCAATAGCGTTATCTTACCCTAGTTAGGAAATCTTATGTCTGCGCATCTTGGGCACTCCCGGCGCTTGTGGGGCAATCTCAGTATTTTTGCCGGGATTTTGGTCTTCGGTACCGTAGGCTACTGTTGGCTAGAGGGCTGGCCCTGGTTTGATGCCCTCTACATGACGGTGATCAGCCTGACCACCGTGGGCTATGGCGAAACCCACCCCCTTAGCCCCCAGGGACGGTTCTTTACAGTCCTTTTGCTGGGGACGGGGGTAGCGGGAGTCAGCCGGGTGACGGCCCAGTTTTTAGAAACCCTAAACCAGGGCTACTGGCATCAGCTCTTACGGCAACAGCGCATGGATTCCTATCAGCAGCATTACATCCTCTGCGGCTTTGGACGCACCGGGCGGCAGGTGGCCCTAGAGTTTCGGGCCGAGTCTATTCCCTTTCTGGTGGTGGATCTGTCCCCGGAGGCGATCGCCACGGCGGAAACCATGGGCTGTGCTGTTTATCAGGGGGATGCTACGGAGGATGGGGTGCTCCTCGCCGTCGGGGTGGAGCGGGCCGCGGGCATTATCGCCGCCTTGGCATCCGATGCCGACAATCTCTACGTGGTGCTGTCGGCCAAAACGTTGAATCCCCAACTGCGGGCGATCGCCCGGGCCAGCAGCCAAGAGGCGATTCAAAAAATGCGGCGTGCCGGTGCCGATGAAGTGATTTCGCCCTACATCACGGGGGGGAAGCGCATGGCCGCGGCCGCCATCCGTCCCCAGGTGCTCGACTTCATGGATGGCATTCTCACCGGGGGCAACCGTTCGTTTTACATCGAGGAATTTCTGCTCGAAGCGCCCAACCCCCACATCAATGCCACGCTCAAAGATGCCCGCCTGCGATCGCAAACCGGAGCCCTGGTATTGGCGGTGCGGCGGAGCCATGGGGAACTCCTAGCTGGCCCGAGTGGGGATACCCTCCTGTGTGCCGGGGACGTGCTCATCTGCATGGGCACCGCCGAAGAACTGCGCAGCCTCAACCGCATCCTCTGCCCCCAGCGCCCCCGGGGATGGCTGCGCTTGCCGCGACAAACCTAAACCCTGCTATATTGAGGCTGATTCTTTCTCCCCTTAGGCCTATGCGCGATCCCTACCTTCTGACCCATCTTGTCAGTCTGTGTGCCATCCCGTTGCTGCTGGTGCAGATCATGATCGGTCTGGCCGTAGGTGATCCCGTCTTTCCGCCCTGGCTAGAACTGGGCCTGCTGGCGTTGCCCCCCATTGCCCTGGGTGTCGCGGTGCAGTGGCAGCGTCCCCTCTATCCCTTCAGCCTTTGGGTTGTGTCCTTGGCTCCCCAATCTTTATCGGAGGAGAAGCTGCGCTGGCTGACCGCCCTGCGCCAAGCGGCGAGCGGCTGGAATGTTTCCGGCTGGCTGGGGGTGCTCACGGGCATGGTTCTCTTTACAGTTTTTCGGCAACTCTACTGGGCGGCTCCCCTGGCGGCTGACCTTTCGCCATTGCCTGGGGCCCTGCGGTTGCTGGGTGTGCTCTGGGCAGTGCTGTGCTTCATGGCCCTCAATTTGGTGGTGCACATGGCCCTGACCGCCGCCCGCCTGCAATGGTTGTCGCCGGGGGCATCCCTGGCACCCTATGCTGCGGACAAGGTGGCCCAAGATTTCCTCATTCTCGGACGGCGATCGCCCAAGCTATGGTTGCCCCGGGAGCCTGAGCAGTCCGATTGGTTGGATCGCCTGCTCCTGCAGTGGCAGCGATGGCGGCACCCCGATCGCCTCGCAGTGGCCAAACTCGAAGACCGACCCGCCGGGGCTGAGGTACCCGCTCAGCCGTCCGCCGAATCCACTCCAGAAGCCATCCCTGCACCTGCGCTGTCGGAAACGCCCGAATCCGATGGAACCCAATCTCACCAATCCGAAACGGCAGCAACCAGCACTATCGCAGTGACGGCATCCTCAGAAACCTCGGAAACTGCGGAAGCGGAAGCTGTAGAAGCGCCAGCAGCGGGAGATGGGGGTGACGCATGAGCTACCGAACCCTAGGCGGCGCAGCTTCTGAGGGCGGCACCGACCAAAATTCCCATCCCGCCGAAGCGCACCACCTGCCAAAAGGGTTGCTTGAAACTCTCCCAGGTGAGCAAGCGGCTTTCGAGATCAACTTCGAGTAAATCCAGGCGATCGCGCAGTTTCTGAATCAGCTCGGCGGGCCCATCCTGGGCTTCGAGGGTGGCCATTTCTTGGCGGAGGGTATCCCTTTGCTCCTCGGCTGTGCGCACCTGCTGCAGCCGTTCCTGGAGCGATCGCACCTGGTCGGCCACCTCTTGCAGTTGGGATTCTAGGTCATGCCATGGGTTGGTCATGGCCCACATCATAGCCGAAAAGGTTGGGGTTCACCTCCGTAAGCACGATGTCCGCCAGACCGTATTCTGCCCAACGGCGATCGCACTGGGCGGCCATGGCCGGATCGCTTTCCAGGGCTTCGCCCCAGGCATGATCGGTTTCCGGGGGGATTTTGGTGGTGGCATCAATGCCCATCCGCCCGCCGAGACCAATTTTTTCGCTGGCAAAGTCAAGGGTGTCGAAGGGGGTTTCCGGCAAAATAAACACATCCCGCACGGGATCGACCTTGGAACTGATCGCCCACACCACTTGGCGCGGATCGCGGATATTGATGGTGTGGTCTACGACGACCACAAACTTGGTGTAGGTGAACTGGGGCAGTGCACTCCAAAAGGCCAGGGCTGCCCGCCGCGCCTGGCCGGGGTAGGACTTTTTGATGGCCAGAATTGCCGCCTTGTAGGACAAAGCCTCCATGGGCAGGAAAAAGTCGGTAATTTCCGGCACCTGCTGCCGCAAAATCGGCGTGTAGATGCGGTTGAGGGCGATCGCGATCATGGCTTCTTCCTTGGGCGGCCGTCCCGAAAAAGTGGTGAGATAGATGGGATTGCGGCGATGGGTGAGGCAATGGAAGCGGATCAGGGGCGAATCTTCGACGCCACCGTAATAGCCCATGTGGTCGCCAAAGGGGCCGTCGGGGCGCACTTCGTGGGGCGCGATGGTGCCTTCCAGGATAAATTCGGCCAGGGCAGGCACCGCGAGATCGAGGGTTTTGCACTGCACCAACTGCACGCCCGTGCCGCCGTAGAGTCCGGCAAAAATCCACTCCGAAAGATCCACCGGAATCGGCGTCGCCGCGGCCATAATCAGCACCGGATCCACCCCTACGGCGATCGCAATTTCCAGCTTTTTACCCATTTCGGTCGCCTTACGCAGGTGCCGCGCACCGCCCCGCACCGACAGCCAGTGCACGGTCATGGTATTCACCGATTGCTGCTGCAAGCGGTAGACGCTGACGTTGGGAATACCATTTTCGGGATCCTTGGTGATCACCAAGCCGAGGGTAATCACCCGCCCGGCATCCTTGGAGTAGGGGCGGATCATGGGAATGAGGTTCAGGTCAACGGCATCCCCCTGGAGCACCACTTCCTGGCAGGGGGCCGTGCCCAATAGGTGGGGCAGCGGGCGGGATTTGACCACGTCCCATAAAATCTTGCCAAATTCTAGGGCTTGGGAGAGCTTTTTGGGCGGCTTGGGGCTTTGGAGCTTGCCCAATTTTTCGCCCAGGTGTTCCAATTGCTGGGGCGTATCCATCCCCATGGCCCAACACACCCGCTCGGCGGTGCCCATGGTGTTAATGGCGATGGGCACGCTGTGACCGATCACGTTTTCAAACAGCAGGGCAGGGCCCCCAGCCCGCAGCATGCGGTTGCAGATTTCGGCAATTTCCAGGTCGGGATCGACGGGTACCGCAATCCGGCGCAGTTGCTGGCGGCTTTCCAATAAATTCAAAAACGATCGCAGGTCGCGGGTCATAGGAGCATGGCAAAGAATGTATCTATTCTAGGAAATTGGAACTTGCAAACTTCCCAAGGGCTGCTGCGCGGGTGAACCCGTTCCATTCTGGGCGATCGCTAAACCCGAGTCTCCCCTAGCGGCTGGTGATAGTTGACAGGCGGGGAGGGATGTGGCACTTTGGTTTTGATAATGATTCTCAGGTTTGCGTTCCTAGTGCTATGACGGTAACGGTGGTCAGCGGGCCTGCTGGCGTGGGCAAAACCCAATGGATTCGGCAGCAGATTCGACAGCATCGGGAATCTGGTATGGCACTCTTTTATGGTGCGCCCGGAGAAGGTCAGCTTCCCTTGGATCGCACCCTGCTGAAATTGGAGTTTCCGGAGCTAACGTCCTTTGCCCCCGACGGAATGGCGGAATTACTGGACTGGGTTGCTGCCCTCGGTCGCCCCTTTAGGGGCTGGATCGAATTGGGGATGCATATGGATTTGCATTCCGGATCTGCGCTCCTCAAGGCTTTGCGGCACTATGTCGCGTGTCCCCAAGTAGCGCTGCTGCCCGAGTCCCTGTCCGATGAAACAACGCCGTGGCATCAGTGGGCCGATGCCTTTGTGTGGCTGCCCACGGTGGTGACCCAATGGCAGGGGGTGCAAATTTGGCGATCGCCCCTTTCTGGGCAGGTGTTTGATCCCCGCAGTTTAGAAACCCTGTGGCAGGAGCTAAGCCTAGGCGCCTACGGTTCCCTAGCGCGCTGCAAAGGCATCTTTGAGCTCCCCGATGGGCGGAGTTTCTACCTGGATTTTCGCAGCGGCATGCCCGAAAGCCTGTTTCTGCCGGTGCCCCGGGAGCTTTGGCAACATGGCCGCCCCTGGCGCTTTAGCGGTATCGAACTGGTGGGCAGCGATCTCCAACGGCAAGAACTCATTCAGGCGATTACGGACTGCTGCCTAACCGACGAGCAGGTGGCGCACCACCAACGGAGTTTCTTAGAGCCAAACTATCCCAAACCCCTATGAACATTGCAGTTATTTCTTGCATTCATGGCAACTATGAGGCACTTATTGCCGTATTGCGGGACATCGATGCCCACGGAGCCGAGCAGATTGTCTGTCTGGGAGATCTAGTGGGTTACGGCCCCTATCCCCATGGGGTGGTGGCGTTGATTCAGTCCCTGGAGATTCCGGTGGTACAGGGCTGTTGGGATGAGGATGTAACCCATGGGCTCAATGCCTGCGAGTGCAGCTATCCTTCCCTGTTAGCCGAGCGGCGCGGTCGGCTGGCCCATGAGTGGACAGTGCAGCACCTGCACCCCGAGTCCCTGGATTATTTAGCCGGACTGCCTAAGGTCTATCGCCAGGGAACCCTGGGTTTTGTCCACGGTAGTCCCTACAGCCAACATGAATACCTGCTGCCGGATTTAGATGGGTTGCTGGCCCTAGAGCGGGTGATCGCTGCCGATGTGGAGGTGCTGTTTTGCGGGCATACCCATATCCCCTACGATCGCACCCTTGTTGACGGCACCCTAACGGTGCGGGTAAACGGTGTTTCCCAAACAATTACGGCACCACCGAAGCGCATCATTAACGTGGGTTCCGTGGGAGAGCCGCGCCATGGTCGACCCCACGCTACCTATGTGCTCTACGATACTGATTCCGGTGTTGCTACCCTGCGGGAAGTGCCCTACGACTACCAGCGCACCTGTGCTGCCCTAGTGGAACTGGGATTGCCATCAATTTTTGCCTGGCGCCTGTCCCAGGGGATGGAGTTTGCCGAGCGCGCCGAGGATGCTAGCCATCTGTGCGGTCGGGGGGTGACCTAGATGTGGGCTTTGCTGAGTGGCTTGGGTGGAGATGGGGCCCTTTACGAAGCAATTTTGGCGGATGTGCAGCGGCAGGGCGCGGTCAGCAATGTCTTCATTCTGGGCAATGTGGTGGGCCCCGCTGCCCGCAGTAACGACCTAGTGCGGCGTTTGCAACACCCCGCAGCCCACGAACCGCAACCACGGGTTTGCCTCGGCTGGTGGGAACAGCAGTGCCTGACACTCCATGGACTGAGCCGAGAAACGGAGCCAGAAGAATTGCTTCAATGCTACGGAGCAGTCGTGGCCAAGCAGCTTTGGGATGAAATCAGTCGCGAGACGATCGCTTGGATCTATGACCTGCCCCTGGCCTTTAGGGAATACGACTGCCTGCTCCTCCATGGCAGCACGGTTGCCGTGGGCGATCGCCTCGATCCCGAAGTCAATCCTTTCTTTTTGCTGGATCGAATCACACGGGCTGGGGTGCACCGCCTCTTTTGTGGGCGATCGGGGCAAGCCTTTCGTTATGACATCGTTGGCAGTACCGTCACATCGAAAACCACCACCCTAGGGCATACTCAGGAAACCCAGGGGGATGGTGGTGCCGAGCGGGCCATCATTGGCGTTGGGAGCGGCAGCACCTATGCCCTCTACAACCCCTACACCGATCGCCTCACCTTTCGCACGGTGGACTACCCTCCTCACTAGGCGATCGCCTAGGTCAGCGACGACAGAGCCTAAAGCAGGTTTTCCAGGCGGCGGCGCATCTGCTCGATTAAAAACGCTTCCCCCGTTTGATCGGCTTCGGGGACAGTATCCTGTTGCAAATCGTAGTCGGTGCGTTCGAGGTTCTGCTCGGGGGGCACAAACAGCTCTCCTGCGGGCACTACCATCAACCGATAGCCCGCTGCTTCGCAAAACTCCTCGATTTCATCCTGGGCGATCGCCTCGGGTTGGAGCGTCGAAAAGTCCTGGGCTGCCAGATAATCGGCGCAACGCACCGCATCGTCCTCTTCCTCAAAGGACACCACCACGTTTTCGCCCTGCACCTGCAACGTATAAATCCCCTCCTGGTCGGTACGGGGATGGAGCAACAGTACCCAGATGTTCATCCCTACTCCACCGGTTCCAGATCCTGCTCGGGGTCGTAATCGTCATCGAGGGGAGCGGGCACCGTGGCCGAAACCGCGACGCCCTCCTTGAGCTTGTCGCGCACGGTTTGCTCCACCTCCTGGGCCACAAGCGGGTTGTCTTCGAGGTATTTGATGGTGTTGTCCCGTCCCTGGCCGACGTTCTCCCCTTTGTAGCTATACCAAGCGCCCCGGCGGACGAGGATGTTCATCTCTTCGGCCAGGTCGAGCATGCAGCCGATGGTGGAAATGCCCCTGCCAAAAATAATGTCAAACTCGGCGATGCGAAAGGGTGGTGCTACCTTGTTTTTAACCACCTTTACCTTGGCTCGAATGCCATACTCCTCGGTGCCCTTTTTGAGGGTCTGAATCCGCCGAATATCCAGGCGCACGGAGCAGTAAAACTTGAGGGCGGTGCCACCGGTGGTGGTTTCCGGGTTGCCGTAGGAAATGCCGATCTTTTGCCGCAACTGGTTTAGGAAAATCACAATGCAGTTGGAACGCCCCACATTGGCGGTGATTTTGCGCAGCGCTTGGCTCATCAACCGCGCCTGCAGCCCCACGTGGGAATCGCCCATCTCGCCTTCGATTTCCGCCCGGGGCACTAGGGCCGCCACCGAGTCCACGGCCACAATGTCCACGGCCATGGAACGCACCAGATTATCCACAATTTCCAGGGCCATCTCCCCCGTATCCGGCTGGGATACCAAAAGGTTGTCGATGTCTACGCCCAGCCGGGCGGCATAGGTGGGGTCTAGGGCATGCTCGGCATCGACAAAAGCGGCAATGCCGCCTCGCTTCTGCACTTCGGCGATCGCATGGAGTACGAGGGTGGTTTTGCCGGAACTTTCGGGGCCAAATACTTCAATCACCCGTCCCCGGGGTAATCCGCCACCGAGGGCTAAATCCAGGGTCAGGGCGCCGCTGGGCACCGTTTCCACCTTCATGCTGGTGGCATCCCCCAACCGCATGATCGAACCCTTGCCGTGCTCCTTTTCGATCTTTTGCAAGATCGCATCGAGGGCCTTTTTCTTTTCGGGATTGATGGTGGAGGAAGTGGATTCGGGAGCGGGGGAGCCAGAAGGTGCTTTGCGCGGTGCCATGGAGTTTAGAGGGTGGAGAGTTCTTTTTCTTTGTCAGCAGTTACTTGGTCGAGCTTTTTGATGTACTTCTCGGTCAGCTTTTCGACGGACTCCTGCTGCTTTTTGGCCTCGTCTTCCGAAAGTTCCTTGGCTTTTTCTTGCTTGCGAATGGTGTCGATCGCATCGCGGCGGATGTTGCGAATGGATACCTTGCCCTCTTCGGCTAATTTGGCCACGGTTTTGACCAGTTCTTTGCGGCGATCGGCAGTGAGAGCGGGAATGTTCAGACGGATGCTGCCGCCGTCGTTGTTGGGAGTCAGACCGATATCCGATTCGGAAATGGCCCGCTCAATGGCCGCCATCACCGAGCGATCGAAGGGTTGAATCAGCAGGGTCGAAGAGTCGGGGGTGGAAATGTTGGCCAGGGATTTGAGGGGCGTGGGGGTGCCGTAGTATTCCAAAGTGATGCGATCAAGCAACGCCGCATTGGCCCGACCGGTGCGCACCGTATTGAAATTACTTTGGGTGGACTCGATCGCCTTCTGCATCCGCGCCTCCACATCAATCGACATGACAACTTCCTCCAACATAGGTGCCAATAGATTCTCCCATAACCGCCCGCTGAATATTGCCATCCACGCCTAGATCGAACACTATTATGGGTAAGTTGTTTTCCTTGCACAGGGCAAAGGCCGTGGCATCCATCACCTTGAGGTCGTGGCTGAGGGCATGGTCGTAGGTGAGGGTTTTAAACTTGCGGGCATCGGGGTTATGCTTGGGATCGCTGTCGTAGATGCCATCTACCCGCGTGGCCTTAAAAATAATTTCGGCATTGATTTCGGCCCCGCGGAGGGCCGCCGTCGTATCGGTGGTAAAGAAAGGATTGCCCGAGCCAGCGCCAAAAATCACTACCCGCTTGTTTTCTAGGTGGCGAATGGCCCGGCGACGAATGTAGGGTTCGGCCACTTCTTTCATTTCGATCGCCGTCTGCACTCGGGTGGGAATATCGTTGCATTCTAGGGCATCCTGCAGGGTTAGGGCATTCATCACCGTAGCGATCATGCCAATGTAGTCCGCCGTGGCCCGATCCATCCCCTGGGCCGCGGCGTTGACACCCCGAAAAATGTTGCCACCACCCACCACAATAGCTACCTCAACCCCAGCTTGCACCACAGCGGCGATCTGCTGGGCAATGTCCTGCACCACCTGGGTGTCAATGCCATAGGTGCGCTCCCCCATGAGGGCTTCGCCGCTCAGTTTCAGTAAAACCCGCTTATATTTGAGGCTTGTCATGCTGGTGCGCTACTACTCCGAAGCCGATTCTACGGCATAGAGGGACGCTTCCGTCAGATCGGTACCATTGAGGTTTGCCCCGCTGAGGTTGGCACGCAGCAAATTAGCCCCCGTGAGGCTGGCTTTGTAAAAGTTGGTCTTGGTCAGATTGGCCCCGTCGAGCAGGGCCTGCCCCAGAACCGCCTCGGTTAAAAAAGCGCCATTGAGGTCAGCATCCTGCAAATTGGCATGGCATAGGGTGGCATGGCTGAGGTTCGCCCCGGAAAGATCGGCCCGCACCAGCACCGCCCCGGTGAGGTTGGCACCGTAGAAGTTGGCATTGCGGGCATCGCTTTCGCTGAGGTCGGCGGTATTGAGCTTGGCATCGCTCAGGCTGACGCCCTCCAGATTGGCTCCCCTGAGACAGGCATCCTGGAGCTGGGCTCCGTCGAGGTTGGCACCCTTGAGGAAGGCTTCCGTGAGGTTGGCACCTTCAAGGTTGACATCCAGCAAAAACGCCCCACTAAGGTTGGCACCGCCCAAATCCGCACCCCTGAGGTCGGCACCGTTAAGGTTGGCTCCGGTGAGGTCGGTTTCCCGCAGGTTGGCCTGCCCCAGTTTGGCCCCTTCTAGGTCGGCCTTGACCAGTGTTGCCCCCTGGAGGTTGGCGGCGGTGAGCAGGGCATGGCTGAGGTTGGCGCGAAAAAAGTTGGCTGTTGTCAGGTCAGCCCGGGTTAGGTTGGCCTCATTGAGATTGGCACCGGTAAAGTTAACCTCCACCAAAACGGCCTGCAGGAAAATAATTTCTGCCAGACTCGCGCCGCCAAAGTTCTCTCGGCTAAGGTCCGCAGTACTAAAATCTCGAAAACCCTGCTTGTACTTGGCGATCAGTTCCCCGGCATTCATGGCAGTGCTCGCATTAGGCGGAAGTGCGATCGGTGGGCATGATCGCCCCCGTGAGGTTCGCACCATCTAGGTTTGTCCATAGTAAAAACGCTCCCCGGAGATTTGTCCATAGCAAAAATGCTCCCTTGAGGTCGGCACCCGTAAGACAGGCTCGGCTGAGGTTAGCACGGTTGAGGTTAGCGCGGTTGAGGCTTGCTCCGTTGAGAATGGCCTCATCGAGATTGGCCCCGGTGAGATTGGCATCGCTGAGGTTGGCGTTGTGGAGGTTGGCACGCATCAGCAGGGCATCGCGGAGGTCGGCTCCCCGTAAGTCGGCACTGGTGAGGCTCGCTCCCCGCAGGTTGGCTCCCCGCAGGTCGGCCCCCGCTAGGTTGACGTTGGTCAGGTTGGAGCCATTGAAGTTGACGCTGCGAAGGGTGGCATGGGTGAGGAAGGCGCCGGTTAGGTTGGTCCAACTGAGGTCGGCGTTGGTGAGGTTGCCATCGTTGAAGTTGGTGGAAGTCAGGTCGGCTCCCGAGAGGTTGGCCTCCGTAAGGTTAGCCCCGATCAGGTTGGCCCAGCCTAAGTTGGCACGGCTCAGGCTGCATCCGGTGAGGTCGGCTCCCATCAAGTCGGCAGCATTGAGATTGCTTTCATTGAGGATGGCATCGGTCAAAATGGCGTGGTGCAGCTCTGCCCCGGCGAGCATCGATTCGCTTAGGTCGGCCCGGGAAAGGTTGGCTTCGTGGGCGATCGCTCCACTAAGATTGGCTTTGGTGAGCATCGCCCCCGACCAGTCCGCACGGCTGAGGTCGGCCCCTACCAAGACTGCTTCCACAAAAAAAGTACCCAGACCGCGACTCTCGCAGAGATTTGCGCCACTCAAGCTAGCGGCAGTGAAGCTCGCCAAGCTGAAATCAGCACGATACAGTTGCGCTCCATTTAAAAGGGCTTCATTGAGGTTGGCACCAGCGAGGCAGGTTTCTGTTAGTTGCGCCTGCTGCAAATCGGCCCGGCAGAGAAAGGCAGCCGACAAGTTGGCTTCACTCAGGTTGGCTTGGGCCAGGGTGGCGCGGTTGAGGTCTGCCCCGTTGAGAAAAGCTCCCGAGAGATTGGCCGCGGTGAGATCGGTTCCCGACAGACTGGCTGCTGCCAAGTTCACGCGCCTGAGGTCAGCTCCTTGAAGTTTGGTACCCAAGAGATTGGCGCGGGTGAGGGTAGCACGGCTAAGATCGGTCACTGTTGTGGTGCTCCTTGACGGAGTTCAAGTGACTTCAGAATACCCTAGAGTTCCCGCGGTCTAGCAAGATTGCAATATTTGGCTGAGGCTACGAATCCTTGACTCCTAGGGTGTCCGGGAAATCACCTTCTTTGACCGGGAAAAGGTCCTAAAAAACATCCGGAAGCTACCTCCCGGATGTCTTCTGTGAATCTAAGGATGTACGAACGTACCCCTAGAACAAACCAAGGGTCAGGGATTTGTCGATGGGCAGAGTAGCTCCAATTCCCAGGTAGATGGTAAAGAAAGTGCTAAACAGAAAGACTGCCATAGCAACGGGACGGCGGAAAGGGTTTTGGAACTTGTTGATATTCTCAATAAAGGGCACCAACATCAATCCCAGGGGAACTCCTGCCATCAGCACGATTCCCAAAAGCTTGTTGGGTACCACGCGCAAGATCTGAAACACGGGATACAAAAACCACTCCGGCAAAATCTCCAGGGGTGTGGCAAAGGGATTCGCTGGCTCGCCAACGAGGGTGGGATCCAGGACGGCCAATCCAACACAGAGGGCGATCGTTGCCAGAATGCACACGGGGAAGATGTACAGCAGATCGTTAGGCCAAGCTGGCTCGCCATAATAGTTGTGCCCCATCCCTTTCTCCAATTTGGCGCGAAGGGCGGGATCGTTGAGGTTGGGCAATTTTTCTACTTTGGACATGGGTTGCAATCCTTCAAATCTCTGGGGAAATGTCTGCAGAACAATAGAAGAAACTCAGATACTTTAAGAATATCTTGAGGGAACAGGATGGGGTGGACAAGACACCATCGTAGACCGTTACAAGGGACCGGAAATGCCTTGTTTACGAATCATAAGGAAGTGCATCAACATGAATACCGCTATCAGCCAAGGCAAAACAAAGGTGTGTAGGCTATAAAAGCGGGTGAGGGTAGCTTGACCAACGCTCTCGCCGCCGCGCAATAGCTCAACGATCGCACTGCCGACAACAGGGATGGCCTCAGGAACGCCGGATACAATTTTCACCGCCCAATAACCTACCTGATCCCAAGGGAGCGAATACCCCGTCACGCCAAAGGAAACCGTAATCACCGCTAGGATCACCCCTGTGACCCAGGTCAGTTCCCGGGGCTTTTTGAATCCCCCCGTCAAGTAAACGCGAAAGACGTGCAAAATCATCATGAGAACCATCATGCTCGCCGACCAGCGGTGCACCGAGCGAATCAACCAACCAAAATTGACATCGGTCATGATGTAGCGCACGGAGTCAAAGGCTTCGGCGACCGTGGGCTTGTAGTAAAAGGTCATGGCAAAGCCCGTGGCAAACTGGATCAGGAAGCAAGTCAGCGTGATCCCACCGAGGCAGTAAAAAATGTTGACGTGGGGAGGAACGTATTTGCTGGTAACGTCTTCAACGATCGCATCGACTTCAAGGCGCTCGTTAAACCATTCGTAAACCTTACTCATAGAAAAAGTCCGTGGAAATCGTTAGGGGACAGGGTGTAGCAATAAACTTTGCATGTGATTGTGACGTATTGTAAGGGGCGAAGAAGTTTTTTTAGCCTGTTCTTAATAGTTCTGCACATTTGGCAGAATGGTGGGGTATTGTGGCTGTGATATGGGCAAACGGTTTCGGGAACTAATCAAAAAAATTGGCGGTGGGCCCCAATCGAGCCGGGATCTCACCCGGGATGAGGCGGCGATCGCCTTAGAGTTGATGACGCAGGGGGAGGCGACTCCGGCGCAGATCGGCGCTTTTCTCATTGCCCATCGCATGAAGCGCCCCACCCCCGAGGAGCTAGCGGGTATGTTGGACGCCTGGGAAGGGCTGGTAACGGGGATAGAACCGCTGACGCTGCCAACACGGGTGATGGTCATGGGCTCTCCCTATGACGGACGCGCTCGAACTGCTCCAATTACGCCGATGGTGGCGCTGGTGCTGGCGGCGGCGGGGCAACCAGTGCTGCTGCACGGCGGGGATGTGATGCCGCCCAAAATGGGGATGCCCCTAGAGCAGGTATGGCAAGCAATGGGTATTTATTGGCGCCATCTGGGGAGCGATCGCCTGCGATCACTCCTGGAATCTACGGGAGTGGGGTTTTGGTATGCGCCAACCCATGCCCCCCGCATGACGACCCTTATTCCCTACCGAGAACAAATAGGAAAGCGTCCGCCCCTAGCGACCTTGGAATTAATGGCATCACCCTATGCCGGTGCTCAGTGCGTGGTGGCGGGGTTTGTCCATCCGCCAACGGAGACCCTCATCCGTGGGGCATTAGCCCTACGGCAGGTGGAAGCTTTTGTTATGGTCAAGGGCTTGGAAGGAAGTGTAGATATTCCCTGCCACCGTCCAGCGATCGTGCTGCACGGAGCACCCCACTCCCACCAGCGGCTGACCCTTGCGGCCAAGGAGTATGGGCTTCAGGGGGCCGAGTTGACGCTTTCTCCCGTAGCCACTTTGCCCGACCTCTATCGCCACGACCGGGAGTTTCGCCGGGCCATTCTGTGGAATGCGGGGTGCTACCTCTGGCTGGGTGGAGTCTGCGACGATGTGTCCGCAGGTCTGGAACAGGCTGAAGCAGTATGGGGCGGGGCGATCGCCCTATGGGAGCGTCTGCAAGCCCTTACGGCTGACAGGTCAACAACTCCCTAATCCCCTTTTCGGCGAGATCGAGCATGCGGTTCAGTTGGGAACGACTAAAAACGCCCGCTTCGGCGGTGCCCTGCAACTCTACTAGGTTGAGCTGGTCATCCATTACCACATTGAGATCCACACTGACGGCTACATCTTCGAGGTAGTTGAGATCTAGAACTGGTTCGCCGTTGAGCAAGCCCACAGATACCGCGGCGATCGCCCGTTCTAAGGGGGAAACTGCCAGCACTCCCGTTGCGAGGAGCCGCCCTACGGCCAAGACCAACGCTCTGTACCCTCCCGTAATCCCCGCTGTGCGGGTACCGCCATCGGCCTGGAGCACGTCGATATCCACGATGAGGGTGATGCCAGGCATTTTGGCGAGATCTACTGCTGCCCGCAGGCTACGACCAATTAACCTTTGAATTTCTTCGCTGCGGCCCGATGGTCGCAGGGCTTGGCGAGGTAGGGTTGCAGCCGGCAAGAGGCGATACTCAGCCGTCACCCAGCCGCGATCGGGTTGCTGCCATTTGGGAATCCCCAACTCCATCGCTGCCGTGCACAAAACCTGGGTCGCACCGAAGCCAATGAGCACTGAGCCTAAGGGATGGGGCATAAATTCTTGCACCAAACGCACCGGTCGCAACTGATCAGCCGATCTTCCATCGGCACGAGGGCACGTTTCTGCCATAGTAAATGCATCCCACAAAAATTCTGCTCATCATACCAACACCCGACTAGGGGCAGGGGAGAATGTCTTCTGTTTTTAGGATTGTGCCGCTAGCTTAACCGGCTGAGCTGTCCTCTGAATAATTCCAGAATAATTGAATATGCGGGAACGTACAGAGCGTTTCAGGGACGGACAAAATATCAACGGGCTTTACAAAGTGTCGTGGCAGCTTGGGCAGCGACGAGAAATTTAGTGTGGTTGCAACCAGTCGGGCAAATCCGTAGGGGACTGCCAATCGAGCAGGGCTTCCCCCAAACGCTCCAATTCCTCTAGGGGCAAAGCTGTAAGCCGTTCTTGCTGGGACGGGCTTAATTTGCCAAAGCGCCGCGATAGCTGTCGGATCAGCAGTTTGGCCTCGCCCATCCGCACCCCCTCTTGCCGTCCTTCCTGCCGCCCAATTTGCACACCCTCTTCTTTGGCTTCTTGATAAACCCGCGTTTGTTTCAATTCGCTCAAACCAAACATTTCTTCGATCTCCTTGCGACTGAGTTTGTCAAATTTATACACCAACACCGTTTCCATCAAGTCTACCAGCCGCCGCTTGCGGTTCGGCTCGGGCACGCTTTGCAGCCGTGTCCTCAGTTCAGAAACTCTGACTGGTGCTTGTTGCACGG
>DBAX01000139.1 GCA_002291895.1 Cyanobacteria bacterium UBA999 | reverse complement strand
CGGGCGGGCAAGCGGTTGAGACGTCGAATCAGGTCATCAACCTGTTCATCCTGGGGGTGGATGTCGTCCAGGATGTCCGGGACGAGGGTGCTGAGGACTTGGGCTGCCTGCTGGCGCGCCTGGGGCAGGCTCGTCGGCGCAAACAGTCCTTCAAAGGGGGCCCGCTGGGGGGGGCGGGGGGGCAGTTGGCGCAGCGCCCGAATCAGGCTGTCGGCCATCTGGTCGGCGATGGGGCTGGTGCTGCTGGGGAGTTGGCGGGCGATCGCGGCGGCGGCTTGGACTCGCCACGTGTCTAGGTCGGCGGGAGGGAACAGGCCGCTGTAGGGAAGCCTCTGGGGGGGGCGGGGGGGCAGGTTTCCCAAAACCCGCACCAAGTCATCTACGCCCTGGTCGTGGATGCTGCCCGCTGGGTCAGGAATGCGGGGAATCAGATTGGTCAGCAACACAGCAGCACGGTTGCGGGCATCAGCTAGGGAACTGGGGGGGAAAATGCCCGAGTAGGGCGATCGCCCCGGGGGTCGGCTGGGCAAATTGCTCAAGCTGCGGATCAGGTCATCGATCAGGGCATCTTCCGGTGTCAGGCTGGAGCTAGGGATTTTGGGAATTAGGGAAGATAGCACGCGGGCCGCTTGGGTACGCCATTCCTGAAATTGTTTACGATCCATGGGCCCCCTTATCCTAGAAGTCAGTATTGTGTTAGCCGTTATTGGTACCTGCCTATGAACTATTTAATCAGTGTCTGGGGCGATCGCATCCAAGCCGAGACGGTTTATTCTGCCCTAGAATCCGCCGCGATCCCCCTCACCGCCGTCACCATTTTAGGTAAGGGATACAAAACCGCCGATGAATTTGGTCTGGTGGATCCCCTCCAGCAAGCCCGCAGCCAAGCTCGGTTGATGGCCTTTTGGCTGGTGCCCTTTGGTTTTTTTTCCGGCATCGGTTTTAGCATCGTCAGTGGTCTGCACACCTTTGCCTGGGCCGGCACCGTTGGCAACCATCTCATCGGTGGGATTTTAGGAGCCGTGGGCGGCGCCATGGGTAGCTTTTTTGTGGGCGGCGGGGTAGGACTGGCCACCGGAAGTGGCGATACCCTGCCCTATCGCAACCGCCTTGCCGAAGGTAAGTACCTTGTCATTGTCCAGGGTAGTGAAGCCCTCCTTAACCAAGCCACGCGCATTATGCGCCCCTTGCGTCCGGAAAATCTTCAGGGCTATCGCCCAACCGAGTGATAGTAGGATAGTGCCAGTTGTTAGAGAGAGCTATGGTTGTTGTGTCTTCAGATGCCATCCTGCGCTACCCCGTCGTGGGAGCGCGGCGATTCAGTAATTTCGCCTTCGCGGTCATTGTGGCGATCGGGGCTATAGGTTTCCTCCTGGCTGGGATCTCCAGCTTTTTGGGGGTCAACCTGCTCCCCATTTCCCAGCCGATCGCCCTAGAGTTTTTACCCCAGGGTCTGGCCCTCTCCTTTTATGGCGTCGCAGGCACCCTGCTCGATGTCTACCTTTGGCTGGTCATCGCCCTCGACTACGGAGGTGGCTACAACGAATTCAACCGCACCACCGGCATTGCCACGGTTTTTCGGCGCGGCTGGCTTGGTAAAAATCGCTCCCTTCAGTTTGAGTATCCCCTGGCCGACATCCAAGCGGTGCGCGTTGACATCCGCAATGGCTTTAACCCCAAACGGGCCCTCTATTTGCGGATCAAGGGCAAGGCCGATCTTCCCATTACCGAGGTGGGGCAGCCCATGGCCCTTTCTTTGCTAGAAGACCGGGCCGCAGAGATTGCCCGTTTTCTTGCCGTGCCCCTCGAAGGGTTGTAGCACCTAGTAATGGCACCAAATTGGGCACAAATTGACAATAAATCCCCCCGCAACGTAGATTAGTGGGAAATTTTGCTGGAAATCCATGCCCTTTGAAAGCTACGCCCTGCTAACGCGAATGATCGGGTTTTGCCTCCTGATTTTAATTGGGGCAGACTTGGTCGAGCTAGCAGCAACGGTGCAACTAACGAATCCGAGTTCTGAGTTTCGAGCCATAGGGCGGTTGATTGAGTCGGTTTGGTTTCCCTTAACGGCATTTGCCCTGATTTTTTTTCCCTACTCACAAAACTTTCGGGAAGTGCGGATTCTGGCATGGCTTTCCTACCTTCCCCTGTTCTTTGCGATCCTTTACTTCCTGAGCGTGCCTCTGCTCGTTGTCAATACTTCCCGGCTCTACAACATTGATTCGTTCAATCTCACTAGGGGGATTGAAGCTATCGACCGGGAGTTAGATAACCGGCAAGCCTTGCTGGAAAAAATTCCCGAAGATCGCCTGCGTCAGCAGGCAGCCGCCCTCAGAAAAGACACCATCACCGACCTGACCGACATCCAAGAAGTGCGCGCCTTGCTGCGCGAGGAGCTGAACCGCAGTGCTACCCAAACGAAGGAGCAAATCCAAGCTAACGTGGATGCGTCGCGGGCCAGGCTGTTGCGCTCCACGGTAAAGTGGCTACTTGGGGCCCTTGTGTCTGGGGTCGCCATGCTTTACATCTGGCGCTATGCCCTGTGGGCTCGCCGGCAGAGCAAGTTCAAACCAGAGTGATGGCTATTTTCTTGACCAAAAAGCTGTGGCTTGTGGCGGTAGCGGTTCTGCTGTTTCTCTACCTTGGGCGGGTCGAAACCGGTACAGCCCTTTATCTGGTGGTGTTTGCCAGTGCCGCCATGTACAGTCGCTACCGATCACCCAAAATCGACATTTTTCACCCGAGCGCCCCCTCAGTGCTGGGTTTTTTTCTTGGTCTTGGGGGCTTAAGCTGGGTGATCTACCGCAGCCACCAGTCCGCGATCCCGGTCGGCGGAGATGTGCTCGGTGGTTTCTATCTCCTAGTGGCGGTGCTGTCCTATGGGCTGATGACCTGGGGTGGGGTTACTTGGCGGCACCACTGGCGCGAGCTGGGTTTGCTGGCGCTGCTGGCCTTCCCGGTGCGATCGCTCCACACCTGGACAACGCTCCTCGCCGGGATCTCTACCCTAGACGCTAAACTTTCCACGTACTTGTTGTGGTACGTCGGCTTTCAGGCTAGCCGCCAGGATAACTACGTGCTGCTGCCCGAAGGCAGTGTGGAGGTCAATTTTTCCTGCTCTAGCATTGATGTGGTGGCCCTCGTGGTGAAACTGGCCTTCCTGAGTTACTACCTTTTTGTGATGTCCCCGGCCCGTCGCTGGGCCATGCTGCTGGGGGGTGTGCTGCTGGCCTTTCTGGTCAATGGTGTCCGAATTTCCCTGCTGGCACTTCTTGTGGCCCAAAACAATGACGATGGTTTTACCTTTTGGCACGGAGCTGAGGGGGCAGAAATTTTCGTTACCGGGATGATGCTGGCCTTTGGGGCGATCGCCTTTCGTCTGAGCCGCGGTGCCCTTACGTTCGATCCCTTCCTATGAATGCAATCCATACCCTTGCTATGGCTGGAGTTGCCCTTAGCCTGCTGGGTGCGCTCTTCACCCGCCCATCCCCACCCAAGCAGACAAGCATCGCCGCCCCCCAGATACCAAAAGAGTTCGGCTGGCAAGCGGCGGGGCAGAGCTCCGGAACCTTTAGGCTCCCGGGTCGCCGTGCAACCCTCACCCTGACTCCTAAAACCGAGCTCTTTGATGGACGCACGCTACTCAGCCAAACCCATGGCGTCAGCCTCAGTGCCCTATCTCTATTGCCCTACGGCCAGCAGGGCACCTATGCCACCGTTGCCACCCCCAAGGGCACCATCTATGCCACCTGTTTGCACACCGATGGCACGGCGATCGCCACTCGGGAGGAATATGTCACCCACCAAAACCGCCGAGCAGCACAACCAGAGACCCTGTGGGGCTATTTTCTAGGGCACACCGACCTCCGACAGTGGCAGTGCCTATGGCTAGAAGTCACCAGTCAGGACGATTTTTCGCCACAGGAATTCAAGAACCTGCTCGGAATCCTCGCCCAGCAGCTAGAGAAAAATGCAAAATAAAACCCCAGCAAATGCTGGGGTCTAGGAAATGTACGAGAAGAAGAGTAGGAAGATTGCCTAGTCAGCTTTGTTGGCTAAAGCAGCAGAGCGACGCTTGCGCCACAGGGCAACCCCACCGACAGAACCGAGGGCAGCTAGTCCGATTCCGCCCTCAAATTCGAAGGGAACGCCACGAACGCGAATGCTATCAACGACTCGTTCTCCTGGGAAGATGCCTGGCGATGTCGTAGAAGAAAAGAACCTAAATTCGATTGTCTCGCCAGCGAACTTGTCATTCAAGGTGCCAGGAAAGGTTGTGTTCAAATTGGAAAGGTCGACGAAGGTTGAACCAAAGCTCCCAGGAATACTTTGGTCTAAGATAATTTCGTTGGTTGCAAAACCGTTATTACTGGCTGCAACAACGAGCCGTGTCGCCTCATTAAACGCAAAGAACTCGAACGACAAGTTAGTTACTGAAACGCTGCTGGTTAGCGTTTCGGGTGTAATTGTAAAGCTGAAAAAGTTCCCATTGACGCCTCCAGGATTTCCAGCAGGAAACCTTACGAGCAACTGATTGTTATTCGAGAAATTGCCATTTGGTGGGGTAAAATTTGCAGTCGTTGCCCCACCAGCGGTAAGGTTAGAAAATTGAACAAGGTTGTTTGCATCAGCCGTTTCGGTCGCAGCCAGATTGCCATCAAAGGTATAGATAACATCAAAATTGAGGGCAGAAGCAGGATGTGCTGCGAACAACGCTGAGATTCCGGCAACAGGTGCTGCCACAGACAAAACTAGCTTTTTGATAAGGCTGCTCATTTCTCCCCGCACGGATTCCGTAACGTATTACATGGCTATACTACCTAGCCATGGCACCATTGACAAGCCGAATAATGGATCATTTTGGGTATTCCCTAACCTTTCGGGGCCAAATCTGAACATTTCTGGCTCGTGTACCATAGCGTGGTGTCGGCTCTGGTATCGGGAACAAACCTATGGGAACTAAGGGACTGTGGCTGTGGTTGCTGGCGGGGTGTGGTGGGCTCATGAGCGTGGTCGCCGCCTGTGCGGGGGCAGCGGGAAGTTGGCGATCGCCCGTTGAAGGAGCCGGCACCCTGCCTCCGGCCACCAATGTGGTTACAGCGCAGGTCACCAGCCCAGTTGGGACGTCTGCCGCCCTGTTGGCGCAGGCGGAGAACTTTTTGCGAGCCAACCGTCCCCGAGAGGCCCTGGGGGTGTTGGCGACGGAGGCACCAACGGATCTTTTACCCTATTGGTTGTTGAAGCGGGCCCAGGCGCTGACCTTGATCAACGACCGTCCGGCGGCGGGGGCGGCATGGCGGGAACTGGTGCAGCGTTTCCCCCAGCATCCCGTGGCGGCGGAGGCTCTGTTTGTCTTGGGGCAATATCCAGCTTTGGTGCGGCGCTTTCCTAGCCATGGACGATCGCAGGAGGTGGTGCTGCGGGGTCTAGCCCAGGAACCCAATCGTGTGGATCTGCTGACCCACTTGGTCGTCTACTTTGGCGATCGCCGCGACATTTTGCCCTACGTAGACCGGCTGCTGGCGGCACGACCCAATTTAACGCCGGAGCAATGGTGGGCGGTGGGAGATGCGGCCTATTTTCGGTTTGGCGATCGCCAGGCGGTGGCTGCCTATACGCGGGCTACGGCCAACGGCGGCACCCGCTACCGGTTGGGGCGCACCTTGCAGGCCTTAGGTGACAACAATCGGGCGATCGCCACCTACGGAACTGTGGTGCAGCAATTTCCCACCAGTCCCGAGGCACCGCGGGCCCTCGTGCGCCTGACGCAAATTGGTAGTTCCAGCCAAGCTCTGGACGCCGCTGAGCGCCTGATCGCCAACTATCCTGACACTGCGGCGGAGGGACACCTGCTCAAAGCCGATCTGTTGGCGCGCCAACGGAATGGTTCCGCCTCGGCCCAATACCAATTGTTACTCAGCCGCTACGGCCACAGCACTGCCGCTGCCCAGTACCGCTGGCGGCTGGCTCGGCAGCGGGCAGAACGGGGCGATCGGGCGGGTGGACTGGCCTTCGTGCGCCAAATCCAACAGCAAAGCCCCTCTGCTACAGTTGCGGCTGAAGCGAGCTTTTGGGCTGGGCAGTGGGCCCAGCAGTTGGGTGATGCCCAGCAGTCCCGTCAGCACTATGAGTTTGTGCTCCGCAACCATCCTGAGTCCTACTACGGGTGGCGATCGGCAAGTGCCCTGGGTTGGCCGGTTGGCAATCTCCGTTCCGTGCGCCAAGTCAGCGCGCCCCTGTCCCCCCAACTGCAACGCACCGCCCTTCCCGCTGGTTCTAGGGAAGTGCAAACGCTATTTACCCTGGGACTTGATCGCGAAGCTTGGAACCATTGGCAGGTGGAGCGGGGTGGACGGCGGAACCTCACGGTCTCCGAAATTTTTACGGATGGAGTTCTACGGGTGCGCGTGGGGGACACCCTGGCGGGGATCCGACAGTTGGAAAGCCTAAACTGGATTGATGTCTCGGCGGCGGAGCGTGCCCTGATCCCCGACTTACAGCGTCAGCCCCTCTACTGGCAGTCCCTTTATCCCCTGTCCTACTTGGAATTAATCAAACCGGCTTCCCAGCAGCAAAACCTGCCGCCTGCCCTGGTTTTGGGGTTAATTCGCCAGGAATCCCGCTTCGAAGCCCAGATTCGCTCCGTTGCGGGTGCCGTGGGGTTGATGCAAGTTATGCCCGACACAGGCCGTTACATCGCCGGTCGCACGGGGATCAAGCAGTTCAACTTGGATGCCCCCCTAGATAACATTCGTTTTGGTACGTGGTACCTCGACTACACCCACCGCCAGCACCGGGATCACGCCATGCTGGCGATCGCCAGTTACAACGCTGGCCCCGGGGCAGTAGCTCGGTGGGTACAGCAGCGGGGGGTGGGCGATCCCGATGCCTTCATCCGCACTATTCCCTACAGCGAGACTCGGGGCTATGTGGAGCGGGTATTTGAAAACTATTGGAACTATCTGCGGCTCTACAGCCCTGCCATCAGTCAGCGCCTTGGGGCTCTGCCGCGTCCCGCAGCAAACTGATCGGGGAGATTTTAAGACGAGGGAAGGGCATGGTTCATTCCATGGTTCATAATAAAGTCTGTCCATTTGCCACGGAGCCCGTCCATCCTATGACTACCAAGCGCAGTGACCATGCCTATCCCCTGAGCTACGACAAGGAAGTGGATTCTATTATTGATGGCATGACCAAGCGGGAATACTTCGCGATTATGATCATGCAGGGCTTAACAGTGGCAAACCTAGAATTTGAAGACGTGTACCAAAAGGCACGCCTAGCGGTGGCGGAGGCCGATGCTTTGATTGATATTCTCTCGGCGGAGTAGCCTTGCCACCTTGAGACAGGAATCGTATGATCGCTATTATTTTGATCATACCCATTACTGTTTTTGATGGATGCGATCGCCCAGTATTGCCACGAGATCTTTGAATCATGCTTTCCTGAAGAGGTGGCTGTACAGGTCGTCCCCCAGGGAGTAACGCTCTTGGTGATCCTCAATCGAGCGGAGACTTGTCAAATAGATGGCGATACTGCGCGTCAGGTAGTTTTGGATCATGTAAGGTATGCCACTTCTGCCTACCGACCTTCCTGTTACACAACCCTAATTGTTTCTTGTCGCCTGTGGGGCGAATTGGTTCCCGAATGGGAGATTCCCTATTGCCTCATCGAAACCACACCAGCTTCCCCAAAGGTTTCCCTAGAGACTTCCGAGGTGGCAGCGGAGTTTACGGCAGAGGAGGAGGAAGTCTTCACCTTTGATGACATTCTCTCCCAGTCCGATGACACGGCATTTGGCATGGTTCCGGGGGGGAGTTCCCCGCCCCGTCCGTCGGCAACCACCGAAGAACTGACGGTCATCCAGTCCTATCGCAATTCCCTCATGGTTCAGTTTGAGGCGGAAGCGGTGGAGTTGGCTGAAATTCCCCTAGAGATGCCCCCAGAGAGCCCGCAAGATAGTTTGGAGCCCCAAGGGCCTCCTATACCGCCCCCAGAGTCCCCGGCTGAGGTTGTCGTCCTGCCAACTGCGGCGATAGTTGATGCTCCCTCGGATGCTGGTAGCGAGGTCGTGCCCCTAGCCAGCTATTGCTTCGTTCGCAACCAGTCCCTCATCACCGCCCCGCTACCGCCGCCAGCGGCAGGCATTGCCCGCCAAGTGATGTATTTTACCCATTTGTCTGAGGGGGAACAATGTCGCCTTTTGCCAACGTTGGTAGATTTTTTTCGGGATCCCAAGCGCACGGCGATCGCCGAGTTACCCGAAGAACAGCGGGAATGGTTGGCGGAGATTAAAAACGCTGAGGCTGGGGTGCTGCGTTCCGTCGCCATTTGGCTGAGTCGCTACTGTGCCGATCCCGAGGGCACGGCGGTGGTGCTGCGGGATGTGCTAGCGGCCGCAGAGGCGGAGGTTACGGTGATCCAAGAGGCTTCCCAGCGGGCGATCGCCCAAGTGGAGACCACCCTGCTCAGAAGTCGGAATCGGACGGGCACCCAGGGGATCAACGTCAGCCTACAGCGCACTTTTGCCCTTCCGGACGAACCAACGGGCTTGCAGCGTGGCGAGCCGTTCGACCCCAACAGCTTGGGGGCTTTCCCGGGGGGTTTAGGATGGCGGCTCTGGGCTGCTTGGCTGAGTTACGTGCTGCTGGCGATCGCCCTGATTGGCACCCTCGTCGTGCTCGGGGAGCAGCCCTTGTGGCTTGTAGCACCTTCGGTTGCGGTGCTCTTTGGGGCTCTTCACCTCAGCACCGACGCCTTCATGGATCGTCTCCTGGAATCAGGGGGGGCACCGCGCTGGATTTCCCTTGGAGAATTGGGGCGTTCCCATCCCCGCTGCCTCATGCTCCTTGAGGAGATTTGCCACCGCTATCGCCTGCCCCTGCCCCGGCTGGGGGTCATCAAGCTCAAAACGCCCTACCTTTTGACCTATGGCATCCGGCAGCCCCGCTTTGTTCTTGCCGCCGAGTTGCTTACAGCCTTTAGCGATGAAGAACTATCGCTCCTTCTGTCCCAGGGATTGGGACACGTCTACTGGGGGGGCTTGGCTGTAGTCAGCTTTGGCAGCCTGATCCCCATGGTGGCAACCGTAGCGCAGTCCCGATTTGGCGACCTGCCTGCCCAGCTCCGCCAACTCAGTGGGGTTCCCTACCTAGGGACGCTATTTCTAGGGCTGGCGACCCTCCTGGATACGGTTACTTGGGTCCTGCAGCGCCTAGCCGATGGGGTAGACCTCCCCCTGCAATGGCTCCTGCGGGAGCGCCACTACCACAGCGATCGGTTTGCGGCCGTTGCCACCGGCAACCCCCAACGTCTGTGGCGAACCTTGGCAAAACTAGCCCACTTTGCTGTGACCCACCCTGCGGAAACCAATACTTCTGCCCAGCGGGCGCGGGACTACCTCACAACCTTTGCCCGGTTTAATATTGTGGACCTCGATGGGGCGATCGCCCTAGGCAGCAGCTACGCCTATGGGGCTACCAATGGCACTACAGGCAGCCTGCTCAGTTGGGAATTATTTAGTCCCCGGGCCGATCTGCTGGAAATGCAGCGCCAGCACCCCCTGCTCGGTCGGCGGCTGCAGCGCCTGTGCCAAATCCCCCCCGCTGATGGCGACCTGCAACAGCAGATCGGTGCCCAGCAGCAGCCCCTGAGTGCCCTACGGCTAGCCCAGGGGTTGTTCTATGAAAAGCTGCTCACCCTGGGAGAGCCCCTCTGGGTGCTTCTTGCTCTGCTGTTGGGCTATGGCACCTTCACCCACGGGCGCTATCCTTTGCTTGGGGTTCCCCTAGTGCTTGGTGCCCTGGTTCTAGGACGGGTGCTGCGCCTCACCCTGCTCTTTCCCCGCCTCGGTCCCATGAGTTCTTTGACAATCAGCCGCCTGCTCGGGGATCCCTACGCCAGCGCTGTTCGCGGCCAGCCAGTGCAACTCCAGGGGATCCTGACCCAACGGGGCGATCGCCTTCTCGACTACGGCAGCACCCTTAAGCTTGTTGATGAAACGGGGGTGATCGACCTTGTTTTTCCCGAGCCCCTCCTTACCGTTGGTCATCCCCTTGGTCGGGCTACGGCTCTGGTAGAAAAGCACAAGGCAGTTATCCTCCAGGGATGGTTCTACCGCACTACGATCCCGACGGTGCGGGTTGCTCGGCTAACGAGTGAAGATACCAAGCCCCTGACCTTTCGCCACCGCAGCCGCCACGTTGCCAGCATCGCCATCTTGACGCTCCTAGCTGCGGTTGCACTGTGGCTGATCCTGGGCACGCCCGCAGCTTCCCCACCTCCGGCAGTAGGAATGGGAACGTTCTAGGGCAGTCCGGCCTCGGCCTTGGCAATCACCTTGCCATCGCGGAACTCAATAATGGCATTGCTGCCCTGGGGATTTTTCCAGGAATAGACACTGGCTTCTCCCTCGCCAGCTTTGTTTTGCACCAAAAGCGTTCCCTTGGCTCCAAAGATCTTTTCCACCTCCCCTAGACTCATTCCAGTGGTAACTCGGTCAAACTGGGCGCGGGTGATTTGGTTGCCCTGGGGCGGGGCGGTGGGTTGATTGATAACTGCAGCTTCGGGGCTAGGCGGTGGCGGCACCTGTTCCCCAGGGACGGGCGATCGCCCCAAACTCGCTGTCAAAAGGCGGGTTGTCACGCCAATCGCCAACCCAATCAGCACAATGGAGCTGCCCAGGAGCAGCAGTTGCCATAGGGGGAGGGTCATGGTCGGGGTCATAGGTTGCGGATCCACCGCCGCCGGCGCACTGAAGGGTTCTCCAGTGCCATCGCCCTCAGTCTCAGGGGGCTCTTCGCTGGGCAGCACCATGGGTTCCGCGGGGGGCAGGGGCGGAGCAGACCTGGGCGATCGCGTATCTACCGTCGGCTGGAGGGTAAGTTTCTCGACCCACAGGGGCTCCGGTTGGGGGACAGCACCATCGACGGCCGGATGGGTGCGCCAGCCACGTACCCGCACCCGAGTCACCCCATCGGGGGTAAAATGCTTCAGTTCCCCCTTTACCAAGGACACCATCTGCCGCTGGTTGATCAGGCTGGGGGCTCGCAAGTCCACAATCAAATAGCTGTCGTCGATGTGTACCACCGCGTCGATACCCTGGGGAGCCAGCGTTTGGGTCAGGTTATGGGCAACAGCCGACAAACTACCACGAAGCGAACCAACAATCTCATCACTGGTAGGTGGCATGGCAGGCATCCCTATTCCCGATGGTACTAATTTCTATCTTATGGGATAGGGACTCAAAACTGGTGATCGCCCTCCAGCTCCCGGCAGATTACCCACAAAAAGCGATTTTGTCTTCCTACTCCCACAGGCGCTTACCTTCGGTGGTGTGTAGCCGGGCGTGGGCATCGCGCAGCAGGCGAGGAATGTCCAGCTGCTCCGGGCAGCGGGGCAAGCAATCCCCACAATCGGTGCAATTATTAGCTTTCCGCCCAGGAAACCAGTGCCCAGCATGTTCAAACATTTTGTAGCGGTAGACGCCAAAGTCCTGCATGTCAAAGGCGATCGCCATATTTCTCAGCCGCAGCACCTCAGGAATATTGATCTTCTCCGGACAGGGCAAGCAGGCAAAGCATTGGGAACAGCGATCGCTCCCCAAAACAGCATAGTGCCGATTCAACCGATCCAAAACTGCTTGCTCCGCCGCTGTTAGGGGATCTACCCTATCCCACGCCGCTTGGTGGTCGCCAAACTCCTGGGGATGGGCTGCCCCGAGGCTGAGGGTGTGGATCCGGGGATCGGACAGCAGAAAACGGTCATTGATGTAGATCGGGGTGAAAGGTGCGCAGAGTTCCTGCAGCCGGGTCGGCGGCGTGTAGAGCATTCCTCCCTTATCGGAAGGAGAGATAATGAATACTCCCATGTCCTTCTCCGCCGCCCGCTGCACCGCCGGCGCATTGCGTTGGTTGAAATAGTAGTAGTGCAAGTTCACAGAAGCGAAGAGATCCGTTTCTATGGCCCCCAAGATCACCTCTAAAGGCCCATGGGTAGAAAATCCCACATGGCGAATCTTGCCCTGGGCTACCGCTGCCGCTACGGCTTTCATACACCCCTGGGGGTTGCGCACCATCTCAAGGTGGGCCGGCGTGTTAATCCCATGGATATCAAAATTGTCAACGTAATCTACCTGCAGTTTCCGCAGGGACTGATCGATCAACTGCGCCATCGTGGCCGCATCTTCCGTCGGCGGAATCTTCGTCGTGAGGTAGAAATTTTCCCGCCGCCGCCCCAGTCCCGCAGTCATCGCTGCCCCAATAAACACCTCGCTCTTGCCATATCCCTTAGCCGTTTCGATGTGGTTGATCCCCAAATCCAGAGCTGTCTCAATCGTGGCGATCGCATTGGTTTCCGACTCCAAAAAACGCATTGCTCCCAGGGTAAACACCGAAAGCTCCATTTCCGTTTTGCCAAACCGCCGATATTCCATGCCCCATGCTTCCGCCAGCCCATATCCCCATCATAGGCTGCCGCCTTCACACTTCTTGATATTTTCTCGTCCCCTGCCCGCAGGCATAGCAGCTATCATGGTGCAAGAATTTTTTCGCAACACATTCACTATAAAAGTTCAAGGAACCACAAAAAACTATGGATATTTTGACCCTCGGCTGGGTAGGACTCCTCGGTATGTTTACCCTTTCCATTGCCTTCGTGGTTTGGGGGCGTAACGGACTGTAATGACCGATTCATTGCTCTTGGGTGGCTTCTTCTGGTTGGCTTTTGCCCTCCTAGTCAGCGTCACCCTAGGGGTTAGCTACCTCACCTACCTGGAATGGCGTGACCGACGGCGACGCCGACCCTAACCATCGCTCAGGATGTGCCCCAGCTTGGTTGCCTTCGTTGTCAGGTAGCGGGCGTTGTATTCATTGGTTTCAATCAGGAGGGGCAGACGCTCCACGACTTCTAGCCCAAACCCTCCCAAACCAGCGATCTTGCGCGGATTGTTGGTGATCAGTCGCATTTTCCGGATCCCCAAGTCGCGCAGAATTTGGGCACCGATGCCATAGGTACGCAGATCGGGCGGAAATCCGAGGCGTTCGTTGGCTTCCACCGTATCAAGTCCCTGATCCTGTAGCTCGTAGGCGCGGATTTTATTGAGCAAGCCAATCCCCCGTCCCTCCTGGCGCAGGTACACCACCACACCGCTACCGGCATGGTCGATCATTTTGAGGGCACTTTGCAATTGCCCCCGGCAATCACAGCGCAGGGAGCCGAGGGCATCCCCCGTTAAGCACTCCGAATGCACCCGCACCAATACGGGCACGTGTTCAAATTCCGACAAAGCACCCCGCACGATCGCCAGATGTTCGGTTTGATCCAACTCACTGCGGTAGGCATAGACCTGAAACTCGCCAAACACAGAAGGCAACTGGGCGATCGCCTCCCGACGCACCAACCGTTCGTGGCTGAGGCGGTACTCAATGAGATCGGCAATGCTTATCAGTTTCAGCCCAAAGTGCTGGGCATAGGTCACCAGCTCGGGCAGCCGCGCCATGGTGCCATCGGCATTTTGAATCTCACAGATCACCCCGGCCGGGTAAAGCCCCGCCAACCGCGCCAGATCGACCGCTGCTTCCGTGTGCCCCGCCCGTTGCAGTACGCCTCCGGCTCGGGCCCGCAGGGGAAACACGTGGCCGGGACGGCGCAAGTCCTCAGCCCGAGTATCCGGATGCAGCGCCACTTGGATCGTATGGGCGCGATCGCCCGCCGAAATCCCCGTAGATGTCCCCCTGCGGGCATCAATGCTAACCGTGAACGCCGTTTGCTGACTATCCGTGTTGGCATCCACCATCAGGGGTAATTCGAGCTGATCGAGCCGCTCCCCCGTCATCGCCAAGCACACCAGACCCCGTCCATGGACTGCCATGAAATTAATACTTTCCGGCGTCGCAAATTGCGCTGCACCGATTAAATCACCCTCGTTTTCCCGATTTTCATCATCCACCACCACCACTAAGCGCCCTGCCCGCAGATCCGCGAGGGCATCGGAGATGGTGTCGAATGCCACAGCTACCCCATTCCTATCGGTCAAAATGTCATTACATCCCAAAACTGCTTCAATTCTAAGCGCCCTCGGGAGATATTGCATTTTCTTAACAAAACTCGAGCCAAGTACCCCAAAGAGTATAATTTTCGTAGGTCTTAACCTTATCTTTACCTTCGCCTGCGATTGCCATGCCATTCCCCGCTGACAACACGCCCCCCATTGGTTCCGCCCTCTACGACGGGGAGTCCACCCCATCGATTCCCCCCGGGCAAGTGCTTACCAACCTCAATCGCCAAAGCCTCCTGGCCATGGTTGAGCTGTTGCAGCACTCCACAGGGATCGCCCGGATTAACAGCGCCCACCTCTGTTGGAACCTCTTCATTGCCAATGACACGATCGCGCTGATCGAGGAAACCGGGGAGTTTGTGCCCACGCTCCAGCGCAAGCTCAAGATCCACAAAGTTAATGCCGCCGCCCAGACCCAGCTTGCCAGCAAATTCCCCAACAGTTACAGCCTCTACCGCATGGTGGGGCAGATCTACGATCAGGATCCGGAAGCAACCCGGGCCGCCATCAAAGAAATTATGCTCGAAAGTCTGCTGGCAATCTTTCTCGAGGATGAATTTACCCTTCTCTGGCAGCCAGCTCCCAGCAATACGCGGATCAACTTGCCAATCTGGAAGCTCAACGTGTTGCTCGAAACCGCCCAGCGCGCCGCCCAGCAGTGGCAGCAATTTCGCCATCTGCACCATCCCTACCAAACCGTCCAGCTCATCGACGACGACAACACCATTGCCCAGATTCCCCTATTCATCAAAATGACCACCGGCAAGCATCGCATCACCCAAATTGCCGACTCTTTTCAGCAGCCCCTGATCCGCACCGCCATTAAGCTGGAAAAGCTAGCCCAGGAGCACATTGTTGCCGTGCTTCCCCTGTCCCACAGCAACGATTCCCTGGAAATGATCATCGACAGGGATCCCGTGCTTAAGGTCATGATTGTGGACGATTCGCCACTGATTTTGCGCCAGTTCCACGATCTTCTAGAAGGTTGGGGCTATGCCGTCATCACCGAGCAGTCCCCTGCCAATGCCGTTTTTACCATGCTCGAGCACGATCCTAAGGTGGTGTTTTTGGATCTCAACATGCCGGAAGTAAACGGGTTTGAACTGCTCAAGCAGATTCGCCGCCACCGCAAACTAGCCGAGATTCCCATAGTGATCCTCACGGCCGAAAACAGCACTACCAACAGCTTTCGGGCTAAGTGGGCCCATTGCCGCTTCCTTAGCAAGCCACGCACGGGTAAGGACACCAGTGAATTTCGTCAGCAGCTCCGGGAACTCCTGCGGGAATTGTGCCCCCTCCCCTCGGACACGCTGCTCTAGGGTTGGGTTGCTCGCTGTCCCTACAGAACGCTCTTGAGATCCTCGGGTTTGAGATAGGGGTGAATTACACGGCCATCCTGGAACCAAATGATGCGCCGTGTTTGCCGGGCCACGTCGGGCTCGTGGGTAACCATAATGACGGTGATCCCGCTGGCATGAAGTTCGCCAAACAGGTGTAAAACTTCCTGGGTCGTGCGGGAGTCGAGGGCCCCCGTTGGTTCGTCAGCTAGCAAAATGACAGGGCGGTTGACAATGGCACGGGCGATCGCCACCCGCTGTTGCTGTCCGCCCGAGAGTTGGTTGGGGCGGTTGTTGAGCCGGTTCCCCATGCCGACCCGAATGAGGGCCTCCGCGGCGCGATCGCGGCGTTCTTTGCCCGAAACCCCAGCGTAGGCCATGGGCAGCATGACGTTTTCTAGGGCCGAGAGCTGGGGCAGCAGATGGTACTGCTGGAAAATAAACCCAATTTTAAGGTTGCGAATCATGGCTAAATCCTGCTCGTTCAGGCAGGAAACGTCCTGGCCGTCAAGATAGTACCTACCCGATGTGGGGCGATCCAAACAGCCAATGACATTCATGCAGGTGGACTTTCCCGAGCCCGAAGCACCCATAATGCTGCAATATTCCGTTGCCCCGATCCCAAAGCTGACATGGTCTAGGGCAGTCACCAAGGTGTCACCCAGTCCGTAGGTCTTGGAAACATCCTCTAGGGCCACGACCTGCGTTTGCGGAGGGGTGGCGGGATCGAGGGAGGGCGGCGTGGGGTGAATCAGCATGTTAGTGCACTGGTGCAGTAAAACTATTGTAAAGGTTTTATGAATTAGGTGCCGTACCCTCCGGCGATCGCCAAGTTCTTTTTACCTGGGAACTAGACGGAGCGCAGGGCCACGATGGGATCCAGGCGAGCTGCTTGCCGTGCTGGGTAGACGCCAAAAAATAACCCAATGCTCCCGGATACGCCCACTGCCAGTCCAATTGCCGCGAGGGAGACGCCTGCCTGTAGGGGTGTGGCGATCGCCACCAAAAGTACGCCACCGACGCCGATACCCGTTCCCACCAGTCCACCTAGGAGGGAGAGGATAACCGCTTCAATCATAAACTGGGACAAAATATCGCTCTGCGAAGCGCCAATCGCCTTGCGTAAACCAATTTCCTGGGTGCGCTCCGTCACCGAGACCAACATGATGTTCATGATGCCGATGCCGCCGACTAGAAGTGAAATCCCGGCGATCGCCGCCAGCATAATCGTTAGTGCCCGCGTTATATTGCCCACAATTTCCAAAGCATCTCTTTGCGTCCGAATCGTAAAGGTCTCCTCCGCCGCATCTCCCGTAGTTTGATGTCGCAAGCGAAGCAAATTAGCAATTTGAAACTCGGCCACCGCCACCTCCCGAGGGCTACGTGCCGACACATTGATGACTTGAATCGCAACTCCGTAGGGCGAAGTGCGCTGCCCCACGAGACGGTTGGTCACGGTACTAATGGGCATAAATAGGGTATCGTCCTGGTTGGTACCCAAGAACGCCCCCTTTTCGGCCATAACACCAATAATTTCATAGCTGGTGCCCCGAATACGTACCTGCTGTCCCACAGGATTGCCCTGGGGAAACAGTTCGCGGGATAGGGCACTGCCAATAGTGACCACCCGGGCATTGCGGCGCACATCATCGGCGTTAAAAAAGCGTCCCGAGGAAACATCGGCATTGCGCACTTCGCTATAGCTAGGCGTGGTGCCAATAATGGTTGCTCGGCGGGTATTGTTGCCGGCAATCACCAACTCTGAGCCATTAATCTGGGGTGCCACGGCCCGCACCACGCCAATTTGGGTGGCTAGTGCCTCCGCATCCGCTAGCACCAACCGGTTCGGAGGTGCAATCACATTCCGGCGCGCGTTATCCGTTCCGGTAATCACAAAAATGACATCCGTGCCCAAGGACTGGAACTGTTCCGCAGCATAGCGCTGGGCTCCCTGTCCTACACCAATCATGGCAATCACCGAAGCATTGCCAATGATGATGCCCAGCATCGTTAGGGAGCTACGCATCCGATTGGCACTGAGGGTGCGCCCTGCCATCTTAAAGCTTTCCCAGATATCCATGTGCGAGTCGTTGGTGATGGGGTCTTTATTACTCTAGCAATTCCCCTTAAACCAGCACCACGAAACTGGCTCCTCCTTCCGGTGCATCTTCGACAAAAATTTGTCCGCCGTGGGCTTCTACCACCATCTTGCAAAAGGCTAGACCCAAACCAAACTGGGAGATGCCCGGAGTAGCCGTACCCGTTGTGTACTTATCAAAAATGGAATGGTGCAGTTCCGGCGGCACGCCCTTTCCTTGATCGATAATCCGAACGCGAACCTGGGTCTCACCCCCATCGATGCATACCCACACCTTGCCCGATTCGGGAGAGTATTTGATGGCATTGATCAGTAAATTTTCCAGAACCCGCTGAAATAGAGCAGCATCTACGGAAAGGCGCAGTTTTTCAGGTTCGCTGTGGCAAAGGATCGCCACTTTTTTGCGTGTGGCAAAATCCACCACTTGGTCGCAAACATTGTGCACCAAGGTGTCGAGGGTCACCATCGTTCGGTTGAGCTGCAATCGCCCCGACTCCGCTCGGGACATGGTGAGCAATTCATCAACCATCCCCTCCATGCGCTTAGCCGCCAACGTGGTGCGCTCTACCTTCTTCAACTGATCGGGGGTCATGGGAGTTAAGCGCAGACTTTCACAGGACAGCAGAATGTTGGTTAGGGGGCTGCGAATGTCATGAACCAGCATCCGCGTCATATCATCCCGTAGTTGCTGCACTGCCTGGAGTTGGTCAAACTGCTGCTTGATTCTCAACATTGAGCGCACGCGCGATCGCAGTTCCAACCGACTCACGGGTTTGCTGATAAAGTCATCGGCTCCGGCTTCAATGCATTCCGCTAATTCGGATTTAGAACTTAGAGCCGTCACAATGATAATGGGAATGTGGCGGTAGCGCGCGTCGGCTTTGAGTTGGCGGCACACGCCCAAACCATCAACAAAGGGCATCATGACGTCCAAAAGAATAACATCGGGATTGACATCGGCGATTTGTTCCAGCGCCTCCCGTCCGTTAGTTGCATAGGTCATGAGATAGTGATCGCGTCGCAGCATGCCCACAATCACTTCGTAGTTTGTAACCTCATCGTCGATCACAAACACTTTTTTGGCCCTGGTTGGGTAGGATGCATGGTGCTGGGGACTATGCACGGTGAACCGTACCTAGGGGAACTTCCGCTGTCAACGTTGCCATCAAAGCTCTGCTACTAGCGCCAGTAGAATAAACAAGTCTTAATAGTAAGCAAAAAGACGTAGTTCGCGGCTAACTAAGGTTATGGAAAAGTTAGCACCTAGCTTTTACTATAACACGAATGATTTCGCCCGGGATGGGGCTAAGATGGCTGAAGAATTTCAGCAAAGCATTATGGGGAATACTTTTGGCCATCTTTTTCGCATCACGACCTTTGGGGAATCCCATGGTGGTGGTGTTGGTGTCGTTGTTGATGGCTGCCCTCCCCAGCTGGAGTTATCCGCGGCGGATCTCCAGTACGATTTAGACCGTCGTCGCCCCGGCCAGAGCAAGATTACGACCCCGCGCCAAGAAGCTGACCAAGCCCAGATTCTCTCCGGTGTTTTTGAGGGACGAACCCTGGGAACTCCCATTGCGATTGTGGTGCACAATAAGGACGCCCGCAGTCAGGACTACGACGAAATGGCAACGAAGTTCCGACCTTCCCATGCCGATGCTACGTACCAGGTCAAGTACGGGATCCGCAATTGGCATGGCGGCGGGCGAAGTTCAGCCCGAGAAACTATTGGTCGCGTAGCGGCAGGGGCGATCGCCAAAAAAATTCTGCGCCAAGCTGCCAATGTGGAAATTCTGGCCTACGTTCGCTCCATTCATACCCTAGAAGCTACGGTGGATCCTGCCACCCTGACCGCTGCCCATATCGAGGCAAATATTGTTCGCTGTCCCGATCCGGTGATGGCCGAACAGGCGATCGCCCTAATTGAAGCCATCCGCAAAGAAGGTAATTCCGTAGGCGGCACCATTGAATGCATCGTCCGCAACGTGCCCGTAGGACTTGGGGAACCAGTTTTTGATAAGCTCGAGGCCGATTTGGCTAAGGCCCTACTGTCCCTGCCTGCCACCAAAGGTTTTGAGATCGGCTCTGGTTTTGCCGGCACCCGCTTGACTGGGAAGGAGCACAACGATGCATTTTATCAAGACGGCGATCGCCTCCGTACCCGCACCAACCACTCCGGTGGCATTCAGGGCGGCATTTCCAATGGAGAAGACATTACCCTGCGCATTGCGTTCAAGCCCACTGCCACCATCCTACTACCCCAAAAAACGGTCACCACCGACGGACAGGAAACGGAGCTGACCGCCCGTGGTCGCCACGACCCATGCGTTCTTCCGAGGGCAGTCCCCATGGTAGAAGCTATGGTCGCCCTTGTTCTCTGCGATCACTATCTCCGCCAAAAGGCGATCGTCAACTCCAACACGCAGTAGGAACACACGCCCCTTTAAAATCAAAGAGACCACTTAAATCTAGTCACCAATATCCCGTGAACCCAGAACTTGCAACTTCTACCACAACCCAATTGCAACCCAGTTATGCAATTCCTACGTTCCTGATCATTTTGGCGGGGGCTTCCTATTGGGTTTATGCCTGGCTTTGCCCCTTTGTCGGACTTCTTGGGTTGAGCCTAGCCTATCAAGCCGCAACTCTGCGCTTGGTCTTCACCGCCAATGCCCTCGACATTTACCGCGGAGCATCGCAGATTCGCCACTTCCCCTACCAAGAATGGCAAAACTGGCGTATTTTTTGGGCTCCTGTGCCTACGCTCCTCTATTTTCGTGAAACCAAGAGTATTCATTTCCTCCCGATTCTTTTTGATCCCAAAGCCCTAGAAACCAACTTAAAACAATACTGCCCTCAAAAATCATGAACGGCTGTGACAACATCATCGGCTTTCTCTTCCCCCATCGCTGTGGCAGAACAACGACGCTCGGCTGTCCCTATTGCGATCAAAGTAATATTAGCGAGGCAAACTATTTCCGTCCCGGTGCTTACCATCCCTACCAAGAAGAACGAAAACTTTATCCCAACTTTGGCTCCTTCGACTTCACTGAAGCCGACAGCAGTGCCTTCACCGCATCCGAATCCTATGAAATGGAGCTAGGAGCAAGTTGACTTGGTGCATCTACGCCCTTGGAGGTGGCTGGGGTCATCTCATGCGTGCGATCGCCCTTGCAAGGCTAGCGGCTCGCGATCATCCTGTCACCATCATCACCAACTGTCGCTACTTGCCAATCCTTCAAGAAGTCTCAGCTTGGATAGACGAAGTACGGGAGTTAAGCCCAAATCTTCAATTCGTTCCTATCGCTTGGCAGGCACAGGTACACGAAGTTCAACGGGAGATACCAGAAATCATTCATGCACTAGCCCCGGAAGTTTTTCTAGTAGATACCTTTCCAAGGGGGATCGTTGGGGAACTCGTTCGCACCCTTCCTACGATGAAACAGTGCCGTCGCATACTTATTCATCGGGACATAGATCCAAATTACCTGACCGCTTACAACGTGGAAAACTTCGTCCGCAAACACTACAATTTAGTCATTAGTGTCGAGAAGCATACTCCACTGCACCATCTCGGAACAACAACGTCACCGTGGCTCATACGTGATGTTGACGAACTTGAACAATCCAGCAATGAATTAGGTTTTGTTGTCTGTGTCAGTGGCAAGCCAGAAGAACAGGTACTTTTTGAAAAAATTGCTCTGAGCCTATCCAAATCAGGAGAAAAAGTTACGTTGCTAAGCGCCATAAAACTGCAGGTAGAACACCCGAGAATTTATTGGACGCTCCATTTTCCCGGCATTGAAATAATTAACAAAGCATCCTTAGTTATAGGCAGCGGCGGGTATCACACAGTACATGAGTGTAAAGCACTAGGAAAGCATTTGATAAGCATTCCCATGACAAGAGCCTATGATCGACAAAGGAAGAGATGCAGGAACAACGGGATT
>DBAX01000092.1:6857-7707 GCA_002291895.1 Cyanobacteria bacterium UBA999 | reverse complement strand
CGGCCATCAGCGGCGAATGGAAAGCCCCGCTAACGGGCAGGGGAATGGCCCGCTTCACCTTAAGTGCCGCAACCAGGGCTTGAACGGCAGCGGCAGTGCCCGAAACCACCACTTGGTCGCTGCTGTTGTCATTGGCGAGCACCACAATGCCATGCTGGGCGCTAATTTCGGGTAAGAGTTGGGCCAGTTGCTGGCGATCTGCCCCCAAGAGGGCGGTCATTGCTCCATTGGTCATCGCTGCCATCCGCTGCGATCGCCCCTGCACCAACCGCAATGCCGTGACAAAATCCAGCACTCCAGCGGCGTAGAGGGCCGAGTATTCCCCTAGGCTGTGTCCCGCTACGAGATCGGGCGAAACCCCGCGATCGCGCAGCACGTCGGTAAGAATTGCCGAAACCGTTAGCAAACAGGGCTGGGTGATCTCGGTTCGGGAGAGTTGGGTAGCATCGCTGCGGCAGAGTTCCAGCACCGACCACCCTAGAATTTCCGAGGCGATCGCCAGCTTTTCCTTGCCGGCTTGGGCTAAATCTGCCCCCATACCCACTGTTTGCGATCCCTGACCAGGAAACACCCAAACCGTCTTCATCATGCTCTGTCCTTCCAATAAATATCGAGATCTTAAAAGCGCTAAAAAATAGCCCGCCTTGAGCTAAGCATTTAAGCATAGCAATGCGGGGGGGCCGTCGGGAAGGGTCAGAACAGTGTGAATCTAGGGAATAACCATCGCCCAGGGGGCGGGCAGGATTTTTTTGAGGTTAGTTTGGGCACCACAGCCCGCGAAGTACATCGAAAAAAATAGTTCTTAAAATAAAAATAGCGTGGCAAACGCACGCTATAGAGGAATTATCCG
>DBAX01000092.1:6293-6532 GCA_002291895.1 Cyanobacteria bacterium UBA999 | reverse complement strand
TAGAGGAATTATCCGAGACATATGTTCATGTTAGAAGCTGACCAAGGGGTGCACATCCGCAAAATGTCGTGCCTTTGTCAGCCATGTCCTGCGGAGGTGCAGGACACGCAGACGGACTAAGACTCGGGGCTAGCTTTTTTGTCGCCCACCCCAGAAAACACCGCCGGGGGTTCATCGTCTACAACTTCACGGGAGAAGCCACTGTAGGCTTCCATGCCATGTTCGCCGATGTCGAGACC
>DBAX01000092.1:5789-5955 GCA_002291895.1 Cyanobacteria bacterium UBA999 | reverse complement strand
TCGTACTCCTCTTCGGGGGAAACACGGATGCCTCCCGTAACAGCGGCGATCGCGTACCAAGCTACGAAGCTAAATACGGTAGTGAACAAAGCGACCGTGGCAATGCCAATGATTTGGTAGAGCAACTGATCGATGCCGCCGCCAGCGAGGAGACCGGCTTTTGGCC
>DBAX01000092.1:5260-5480 GCA_002291895.1 Cyanobacteria bacterium UBA999 | reverse complement strand
GCGAGGAGACCGGCTTTTGGCCCCAAACCAGCCTGTAAAACGTAGCCGCCGCCAATGTCTGTGGTGGGACCCACGGCAAACAGACCCACCGCTAGGGTGCCCCAGGTACCACACACCAAGTGCACGGAAGTGGCACCCACAGGATCATCGATCTTGATGCTATCGAAGAAGCCGACGGCAAACACCACAACCACCCCGGCAACTGCGCCGATGATCGCAG
>DBAX01000092.1:4091-4918 GCA_002291895.1 Cyanobacteria bacterium UBA999 | reverse complement strand
GCTAGGCAGAGTAACATAGGCGCAGGATGCGGTTACGCCCACAAGACCGGCCAAAAGTCCGTTGATGATCATGGATAGATCCGGCTTACCCAGGTAAAGCCAAGCGACAATGGTGGCCGCAATACCGCCCGTAGAAGCAGCAATGTTGGTGGTCAGGGCAATGTGGGCAATCAAGCGCCCGTCGGCGGCCATAGTGGAGCCGGGGTTGAATCCAAACCAACCCAGCCAAAGAATCAAGCACCCCAGGGTAGCCAAGCCCATGTTGTGCCCCGGAATGGCGCGCACTTTGCCGTCAGCGGTGTACCGCCCCAAGCGTGGACCCAGCACACCGGCACCAACAAGAGCAGCCCAACCGCCGACACTATGTACTACTGTAGAGCCGGCGAAATCAAAGAAGCTCCCAGTCGTTGCGCCTGAGGCATCCTTAGCCAAGTTATATAGCCAACCACCACCCCAAATCCAGTGGCCCGTAATCGGGTAGCTGACCCCAACCAAGAGAAAGCTAAACAACAGAAAGGCGGCAAACTTAATCCGCTCGGCTACGGCACCGGAAACAATCGTGGCGGCAGTTCCAGCGAACACCAGTTGGAAGAAAAACTTAGCTTCAAGGGGAACACCCGTCCAGTTCAAGGAGCCAAAGATACCTTGGTAATCCTTGGCAGTTGCCGGACTGTTGTCGGCACCACCCAGGAAAAACCCACTCGTGCCGATAAAGGGGTTGCCATCGCCAAACATAAAGCCGAACCCGCAGATCCAGTAGGCAATGGTGGCGATCGCGAACACAATCAGGTTCTTCGCCAGAATATTCACCGCATTCTTGCGGCGGC
>DBAX01000092.1:0-3778 GCA_002291895.1 Cyanobacteria bacterium UBA999 | reverse complement strand
CATTCTTGCGGCGGCAAAAGCCCGACTCCACCAAGGCAAACCCGGCATTCATAAAGAAAACTAGGAACCCGGCGATCGCCACCCAAAGGGTATCAAGGGCCACTTTTAGCTCAGCCCGCACTTCCGCCGCCGTCGGCTCCGGTGTGCCCTGGGCAAAGGCCGCATAGGACCAAAACACAGCAATAAGCGACAGCAGGGGGATGGCTGCTGTCCAATTAATACTTTGACGCTGGCGCTGCTTCGCCCGCATTCTTGTAAGTGGGTAGACTAACACAGTGTACTTTTCCTCTTGCGCTGGGCACAAATGTTTACGTTGCCAATATGAGTTCCATCACATCAGACATGACCCTTGGGCTTCGTATCAAGGATTACAATCTGTTGGGGTTGGCTAAAATTTATGGCATTGCCATGCACTGGGCTGGGGCAATGTGTTAAGGAATGATATACGTACAGAGATAAACCATGGAACGAATGGGGCGATCGCGGCGCATTGTAGCGATGCTGCTGGGCTTGGGGTTGTGTGCTTTGCTGCTGATGGGCTGTCAATCCCTAACGGGGGGGCGACGCGATCGCCTCGTACTGTCCCTCTTGGGCGATCCTAAAACCTTAAATCCGGTTCTTGTGACCGATGGGGGAAGCGGCGCGGTGCTGGCACCGGTGTTTGAGGGATTGCTGACTATTGATGGGCTGACGGGAGAATTGGTTCCCAGCTTGGCAGAAGCCTGGCAGGTGGATGACGGCGGCAAGCGCATCACCTTTACCCTGCGCCCCAATCTCCAGTGGTCGGATGGCGCGCCCCTCACCGCCGACGATATCCTTTTTTCCTTCGCCGTTGTGACCCATCCCCGAATTCCTTCCAGCCTACGGGATGTGCTCCGTATCGGCCAGCAGCGTGTTTTTCCCCGTCTGACCAAGATCGACCAGCGGCGGGTCGTTTTTCAGTTGCCGGAGACATTTGCGCCTTTTTTGCGCACCATCGGTGGCATGGAAATCCTGCCACGGCATGTTCTGGGCCCCACCCTAGAAAAGACCAACGATGGGGGGGAACCGGAATTTCTCCGCGCCTGGTCGCTACAGGAACCCCTAGCCAATATTGTTGGCTCCGGCCCCTACCTCCTGAGCACCTACCGCCCCGGCGAGCGGGTCATTTATGGGCGCAACCCCAAATATTGGAAACTCGGGCAACCATTTATCGAGGGTATGGTGTTTCAAATCCTAGAGAACCTAGATACGTGGCTGCTGCGGTTTCGTTCCCGGGAATTGGACGCCTACAGCTTGCGTCCCGAGGATTTTCAGCTGCTGAAGGCATCGGAGCGCCGCGATCGCTTCACCATCTACAACAGTGGTCCTACGACCACCCAGCTTTTTTTGATGTATAACCTCAACCAGGGGCGGGATCCGCAAACCAATCAACCCTTTGTCGATCCGATCAAGTCCCGCTGGTTTCAAAACCTCCAGTTCCGCCGGGCGATCGCCCATGCCATCAATCGCCCCCGCATGGTGGAAACCATTTTTCGCGGTCTGGGGGTGCTGCAAAACTCACCGGTTCCCCCCATCAGCCCCTACTACTTGGCTCCGGAGCAGGGACTGAAGGTTTACGACTATGACCTCGAAGAGGCTAAAAAGCTGCTCCAAGCAGCAGGGTTTCGCTACGATGCCCAGGGGAGGCTGCGGGATGCGGACAGTAACTTGGTGCGCTTCACGGTGCAGACCAATGCCGGCAACACGGTGCGGGCCCAGGTCGGCACCCAAATCAAGGAAAGCCTCGACCAGATTGGTATCACTGTAGACTTTAATGCCATTGACTTTAACGTGCTGATCGAAAGCATGGATCGCTCCAAAAAGTGGGAGGCGATCGTCATGGGCTTTGGCAGCAGTGTGGAGCCCCACTCCCTGATTAATCTCTGGGCTACCGATGGCAATCTGCACATTTTCAACCAAGGCCCCAAACCGGGGGAACCCCCCATTCCCGGCTATACCCATGCCCCCTGGGAAAAGGAAATCGAGGCTTTGATGATCGCCGGAGCCCGGGAGGTGGATGAGGGACGCCGCCGCCAAATTTACGCCCAGTACCAGCAAAAAATCCAGGAAAATCTGCCTTTAACCTACTTGGTGGCTCAGCTTTCCCTCACTGCCGTGCGCGATCGCCTGGAGGGGGTGCGCCCCTCTGTGCTAGGGGGTGTGCTTTGGAATATCGACGAACTCAAACTAGCTGAATAGACCCAACCTCGTGCTCCAAGGATGTGGCACTATGGAATTAATGTTATAGACCTAAATCTATGGAAGCATCCGCAGCCGGAAATATTCCCAAGGGTTTACATGTTGCGATCGCCGCCCAAATGCTGCGGGACATAGCCAGCCAAAAACGCACGGGGCGGCTGCAGTTCTGGCAAGGAGAGGTGACCTGGGTAGTCCGCTTCGAATCCGGCTGCATTGTTTACGCCACCCATAGCCTCGAACCCTTCGATCGCCTGGAGTGCCACTGGCGTCGCCTGAGTGCCCGGGTGCCCGCCATGACTAAGGAACTGCGCCTAGAGGTGTGCCGCCGGTTTGAGGATGCCACGGATCCAGTGGCAGAGGTGGAGCCCTCCCTAGTCACTAGGGACTATGACGCCCTAGTTTGGCTGTTTCAGGAGCAGAAGATGGAGCCCAATGCGGTTCTAAAGCTGGTGCAAGCCATGACCCTAGAGGCTCTGGAAGCCCTGCTGTGGATTCCCGATCCCCTCCCCTGCCGGATGACCGATGGGGTGGGGATCCAACCGGGGCTGTGTCGGCTATCGGTTGACAAATTGATGGAAGCCTGCGCCCAGCGGCTAAAGCAATGGCAGCTTTTGGCACCCTACGTTACCTCTCCCTACCAACGGCCTTACTATTTCCCCGCCGGAGACACCCAATCCCAGCTTCTGCCGGAATTGCAACTCCAAGAGCGCCTGAGCAGAATTCTTAAGGGCTTTAGTTTTCGCCATTTGGCAGGGATTTTGGCCAAGGACGAACTGCGGTTGACCGGGGGGCTGATTCCCTACATCGTCCAGGAGTTGGTAGTGGTGCGCGAACCCCAAGCTCCCTACTCTTTGTTGCCCCATGTGCCTGGGGGTGAAACTCCCACAGTACCAACCGCGCCCGAGGTCGTGGCGATCACCACTGCGGAGTTGCCGGCCCAACCGCAAACCTTTACCCTCGCTTGGGTAGATGACAGCCCGGCGGTGCTGACCCAGGCCAAAAACCTCCTCAGGGAGGAGTCGTTCACCTTTGTGGGCATCGATGATCCCCTCAGAGCCTTGACCCAGTTGGTTAAGCTCAATCCCGATGTGGTGCTTTTGGATGTGGAGATGCCTAGAATCAACGGCTACGAACTGTGTCGGCTGCTGCGCAACAACCAAGCCCTGAAGCAGGTACCGATCATCATGGTGACTGGAAAATCGGGGCTCGTCGATCGCACCCGAGCGAAGCTGAGTGGCTGTTCGGACTTTTTAGCCAAACCCTTTACTCAGGAGTCGCTCCTGAAGATGGTGTTTCGCTATCTGCGGTAACCGACGGGGTCCGAAGTACCCGACGGATGAGGGTGCCAATTTCATTCCGTGCCGGCGATCGCCGAAATTGCCAGGGGTAGGGCATTTTCCCCTTGGCGATCATGCGCATCCCCAGGGGAGCTAACTGCCATAGGGCCTTGAGATCCCGTCCGCGATCGCCCACAACGGAGAACCCAAACCTACTTTCATCAAGCCAGCCATCCTCGGCCACAAATGCGATCAGGCTCTGGCGATGGCGGTGGGGGGTG
>DBAX01000122.1:18176-21547 GCA_002291895.1 Cyanobacteria bacterium UBA999 | reverse complement strand
TCCAGGTCATCGCCCTAAAAAAAGGAATCGATCAGGAACAGGCCAAAAAAATTTCCAAGCAAGTTCGGGACCAGTTCCCTAAGATTCAGGCGGCGATTCAGGGGGATGCGGTGCGGATTACCTCCAAGTCTAAAGACGAGTTGCAAGCGGTCATTCAGTGGCTGAAGGCGATGGACTGCCCTTTGGCACTGCAGTTTACCAACTATCGCTAGGCGCTTCCTCAGGGGTAGACTCCAGGGCCGTGGCGATCGCCTCGTAGTGGTAATTATCTAGGGAGTAGCGTACCGCGGCCACAAGATGGGGGTGATCCACTTCTTCCAGAAGATGATCTATGGCGGAGAGGTCGATCACCTCAAGGGCGTGGGCCAGGGCAGCTTTCCATGGGCTGGGGAGATCCTTTAGTCCGCTGAGTTCGTGACCGAGATGCATCGCCGTTGGGTGCTGGGCCACAAATTCCACACCCAGGTGCTGCACGAGCATCTGGTAGAGGTCTTCCCGGGCGTAGGGTTTAAACAAAACATCATCAAAGTGGTCGTAGAGCCGCTGCTTTTCGGCGTCGTTAAGGTCCGAGGAGGTAATGGCAAATATTTTGGGCCGGTCGCCCCCCGGCAGTTGCCGCAGTTGGAGGAGCGTTTCCAAACCGTCGAGTTCGGGCATCATCAGATCTAGCCAGATGCAGTCCGCTTGGTGCTTTTGCCAACAGGCGATCGCCGCACGACCATTGCTAGCCTCATCCATGGGCCAGCCGAGGGGCTGGAGGAGCCGCATTAGGAGGTAGCGCATGATTTCATTGTCATCCACAATCAGGAGACGATGGCTGGGCTGACCCGGCACCAAGGCCCAGAGCGGCGGTTCTTCCGGGGAATCGGTGGGGCGCGATCCCCGCCGTAGGGGCACTTCAAAATAAAATACCGATCCCTGCCCAGGGCTACTCTTCAGACCCAAGGTTCCCCCCATGAGCTGGACAAACCGATAGCTCAACGCCAAGCCGAGACCTGTTCCCTCCGCCGACTGCTGCCCCGCCGATGCCTGTACGAAGGGCTCAAACAAAACCCGCTGCTCTTCCTCGCTAATGCCCGGCCCCGTGTCGGTGACAGCAAAGCGCAGCAGTCCATGGGGTGTGGGGGAAACCTGGAGGCTAACGGAGCCGCGATCGGTAAACTTAATGGCATTGCCTAGGAGATTCATCAGCACCTGGCGCAGCTTGAGTTCATCCCCAAGGAAGTAGGGCAGCAGCACGTCAAAAGCGCTAATGGATAGCTCCAATCCCTTTTCTTGGGCGCGGAGCGAAAACAGCTGGCGCAGGTCATCGAGGAGGGTAAACAAATTAAATGAAGCCTCTTGGAGCACCATTTTGCCCGCCTCCACCTTGGACAGGTCGAGCACCTGGTTTATCAGTTGCAGCAGGTGCTTGCCGCTGCTCCTGATGATTTTCACCGAATCGCGATCGCCCGCTTGGAGGTGGGGACTGTTGAGCAGCAGGTCGGTAAATCCCAATACCGCATTGAGGGGCGTGCGCAGTTCGTGGCTCATGTTGGCCAGAAAAACACTCTTAGCTTGATTGGCAGACTCCGCGGTTTCCTTAGCTTTTTGCAACGCTACTTCGGTGTGTTTTAAGGATGTGATATCAATGACGGTTCCCACAAAGCGATAGATCTGCTGGTAGTCATCAAACAGCGGCGTGAGGGTGGTGAACCAATGGTGCTCCTGCCCATGGCGGTGGGTGGTGCTTTCGTAGCTAAGGGGCTCTCCCCCATCCAGGGCCTGTCTCAAGAAAGCAGCCATATATTCGGCTACGGGCAGGGCAATAACTTCATCGAGGTGCTTGCCCATCCAGTACTCCGGCGGGTGAGCTGCCATCTGCTGGGCAAAGGCGGGATTGACCCCAAAAAAGGTGAAGTCCGGATCGCTGGTTAGCCCCACGTCAATCACAAAGATCCCCAGTTCTACCCCTTCATAAATGCTGCGCAGAAATTGCTCCTTTTCCCGCAGCGCTGCCTCTGTGAGCTTGCGATCGGTAACGTCAAAAATTGCCCCGTACCACGTTAGGGAACTGTCGCCCAACGCTTCGGGTTGGGCCCGGGACTGCATCCAGCGCACGCCTCCCCCGGGCATGACAACGCGCCACTCGTGGTTCAATTCCGACAGGTTTAGGCGGCTTGAGGAGAGGGCTCGATAAAAACTGGGGCGATCGCCCGGATGCATCTGATCGAAAAAGGAATCGGGCTTCTGGCGCATTTGTTCCAGTCCTATCCCCAGAACCTGCTCACATTGGGCACTGATAAAATCGATGGCAAAGTCCCCGGAGCTCGGTTCCCGCGCCGTATAAATGACACCCGGAATGCTGGCAGCCAGCTTTTGCAGCCGTGATTCGCTCATGGCCAGGGCCTCAGAGCGGGCCACCACGAGGCGCTCCAAATTTTCTTGATATTCCTGGAGCAGGGCCTCGGTATTCTTGCGCGGGGTAATGTCAAAGACGCAGCCATCCCAGCAGACCATCCCCGATGCTGTAGCCATGGGGCGGGCCGTGGCATGGAGCCACTTCACCTTGCCCGAGGGGGTGCGGATGGAAAATTCTTCGACCCACTGGCTGCCAGCCGCCGCCGCCGCTTTTTTGGAACTCCAAATGCGTGCTAGGTCATCGACGGCAATCATCTCCCACACCAGGCTCTGCTGGGCTAAGATTTGCTCCGGCGACAGCTCAAAAATTTCTTGGCAGCGCCAACTTACGTAGGAAAACCGCTGCTCCCCATCGGGGTAGGAGAGGCATTGGTAGGCCATCCCCGGCATGTTTTCCGTCAGGTTGCGAAACCGAGACTCACGATCGCGCAGATCGGCAAAGGTATCCTGGGTGTGGTGGGCCATCTGTCGGAACGTTGTCACAAGCAAATGCAGCTCCCGCACATAGATGTTGGGCAGGGTTTGGTCGCCGGCAAACTGCCCCACCCCAGCAGCTTGAACTACTGCTTGCAATTGATCGAGCGGAGTCAGCGCATAGCGATGGAGCAACCTTGCTTGCCCAGCTAGGGCACCTAGTCCCAGAAGCACCACCCAGAGCCAGCCCTCAGCCAGGAGTCCGTGGATCGCGAGCACGCTCAGACCCAGCGCTACAGCCAAAAACAACGGTGCGCTAAGCAGAAGCCAGAGAGAAAATTGCCGTGGACGGGAAGAGAGCGACATGGCAGTGGCAGCGATAGAGCTGCATGGGTAGAGCCTAAAGGGAAGTCTAAGTATAAAAGTTGCCTACTTTCCTAGGCAATTGTCAGCATTAAAATACCCAGGAAGCCAATCGCGCCAGCAGTTTCGCAAGCAAGGCTGGCTTCAAGGTCTCTGCCGGAAATAATAGAACCTGCAAGCGGTCACAGAGGGTA
>DBAX01000122.1:0-17777 GCA_002291895.1 Cyanobacteria bacterium UBA999 | reverse complement strand
GATGCACTTTTATGGTTTGGGGGGATCCTGTGGCTGCTCCCCCTCCTGCTGATTGGCATTGTTTCCTGGGCAACGTCCGACTATCGCCCGACCGTGCAGCTCTGGCCCAGCTCCTGGACAGGGGAGAACTACCGTCAGGCTTGGCAGCAGGGGCAGTTCCTCCTAGCATTCTTCAACTCTGCCCTAGTGGCGATCGCGGTTACGGGCAGTCAGGTCGGCACCTCCCTTTTGGCGGGCTATGCCCTCGCCCGATACTCCTTTCGGGGACGCACCCTCGTAGACGTGCTCACCCTCGCCTCCCTGATCATCCCCATGCCCCTGCTGGTAGTTCCCATCTTCCTGATCCTGCGATCGCTGCATAGCATTAATACTTATTGGGCGATTATCTTGCCAACAGCCGCCAATGGTTTTGGCATTTTTCTCCTGCGTCAGTACATCCGAGGGCTGCCCGTTGCCCTAGAACAGGCGGCAATCCTTGACGGTGCTCGGCGCTGGCAAGTGCTGTGGTACGTTGTCCTTCCCCTGTGCCGCCCGGCGCTTACCACCCTGGCCCTGTTCACCTTCATCGGAGAGTGGAATGACCTTTTTAAGCCCCTCATGTTCACCACCAAACCCGAACTCACCACCGTTCAGCTAACACTTTCTAGCTTTCAGGAGCTTTACACTGCCAATTGGTCGTTGCTCATGGCTGCGGTCGTCATCGCTACGCTCCCGGTTCTGGTGCTGTTTTTACTCGGCCAAAAGAGCTTGCTGCAGGGACTGATGGCAACTGGTCTGAAAGGCTGAGCCGTGCTAGTCTAGGAAAGCATCTTTAAGCAAGAGTGAAACCATGGTCAAATTGCGGTTAAAGCGCTTCGGAAAAATTAGGGAACCTATCTATCGGATTGTAGCGGTGCAATCCACATCCCGTCGGGATGGTCGCCCCCTTGAGGAATTGGGATTCTACAACCCCCGCACGAAGGAAACCAAACTTGAGGTTCCTGCCATCGTCCAGCGGCTCAAAACCGGAGCCCAGCCCACCGACACCGTGCGCAAACTTCTGGAAAAAGCCAAGATTTTCGACCTAGTGAACGCCCCCGCTGCACCAACCACTGCGCTAACTACGGCACCAACCCCAGTGGAATCCTAGGCATGACGCTCCCCGACCTGGCCCTGTTTTTGCTGCAGCCCCTCATCAAGTATCCCGATGGGCTCAAGCTCCATTGCGAACAAAATGCTGCAGGCACGAGGATTTGGCTCAGGGTGGCGATCGCCGATGAAGACCGCGCTCGCCTTTTGGGTCGGGGAGGACGGGCAGCACAGGCAATTCGCACAGTTCTAAACCTTGCCGCCCAGCAGCAGGGCATCCTATGCCATCTAGAGATCCACAGCCCTGAGGAACGTCGGAGGTAGTATGAACGCGGAAGTCATCTGCATCGGTACAGAGCTACTCCTCGGCGAAATCCTCAATAGCAATGCCCAGTATTTGGCGAAGCAGCTTGCCAGTCTGGGCATATCCCATTACTACCAGACAGTTGTTGGCGATAACATCGAGCGGATTCACCGCGCCCTGGCCATTGCTGCGGGGCGGGCTCAGATTCTTATGATCACCGGAGGCTTGGGCCCCACTCCCGACGACCTCACCACCGCGGCGATCGCCAGTTTTTTTGGTGCTCCCCTCGTGGAGCATCCAGAGATTTGGGAGCGGATCATCGCCCTCCACGTCCAGAGTGGGCGCACTCCGACGGCCAATAACCGTAAGCAGGCCCTCCTCCCCCAGGGTGCCGCAATTCTGACCAACCCCGTTGGCACTGCCCCGGGCATGATTTGGCAGCCCCATCCCCAGTTGCTGGTGATGACCTTTCCCGGCGTACCCAGCGAGTTGTACCCCATGTGGCAGGAAGTCGCAGCGCCGTGGTTGCGGCAGCACGGGTACGTCACCCAAACCTTCCACTCCCGCGTCCTACTCTACTGGGGCATCGCCGAATCCGCCCTGGCTGAGAAAGTGGATGCTTACCTCCAACTCCAAAATCCCACCGTAGCCCCCTATGCCGACTACGGACAGGCGCGCCTTAGGATTACCGCTAAGGCCGCGACCCCCGATGCGGCCCTCGCCCTCATTGAACCGATTGAGGCCGAAATCCGCGCCCGCACCGCCCCCTACTGCTACGGAGCCGATCGAGATACCCTAGCCAGCGTGGTGGCTTCTGCCCTGCGATCGCACGGACAAACCCTCGCCGTTGCCGAATCCTGCACTGGTGGATGGCTGGGGCAAATGCTGACCAGCGTTCCCGGCAGTTCTCAGTTTTTTACGGGAGGCGTGATTGCCTACAGCAACCAAGTCAAACAGCAGCTTTTGAGCGTTCCCCCATCCACCCTAGACCTCTACGGAGCTGTCAGCCCCGAAACCGCCTGTGCCATGGCCCTGGGAGTCAAGCAGCTTCTGGGCACCGATTGGGGACTGGCCATCACGGGCATAGCCGGGCCCGACGGCGGCAGCGACACCAAACCCGTGGGGTTGGTCTATGGGGCGATCGCCGATCCTCAAGGTGGTACCACGACCTACGAGCAGCGGTGGAGTCCGTCTCGGGATAGAGATTGGATTCGTAGGGTGAGTAGTTGCTCCGTCCTTGACCATTTACGGAAAAGATTTGTTATATTGGACGAAAAGTAAGCTTAATAAATTGAAATCGTTTCCCAAATTTGGTGGTAGTTCCTAGGATTTGAGATCAAGATTTTTAAAAATATCAGCGCAGCTTTTTTAGTCGGTGGATTACCCTCAGCTTTCAGACTTTTTAGGCGCTTTTTTGCAAAGAATTGGAGTACTCACTGTGAAAACATTGCGAAAGGTATGGAAAAGGTTAGGTGACTTCCTCAGCCGCGTACTGGAGCGGTTGCTCGGGGAGCCAGAGCCTCAGCCCGAGCTCATTCCTATCCCCGTGCGCGAGCGTCGCTAGGCATTTCTTGGCTGCATCACCCTTTTCCGTGCACCCCAGCATCGCTTGCTATAGTCGTGGTGGATGTTTTTTGATGTGACCTATGGCTCGGTACACCTATTGCTTCACAGCCGCACCAGAACCTGAGCACTTACACCAGACGATCATTGCTTTGCTAGAGTCCTGCGGGCTGCAGATCACCTACAAGACCGAAGATTACGTGATGGCCCAGGAAATCAAGGGGGATACGGCATTTTCCCGTATGGTGACGGTCGAGGTTCTGATCCATCAATCCGATACCGTCGGGGAGCGTATCCGACTCACCTGCGTGACCAAAAATGAAGAATTGCCCCTCAAAAGGCACAACCACTGTGCCGTCATTGCTGCCAAAGTTCGGGAAACCTTTATGGGCAGTAAAAACTGGCAACTTCTAGAAACCACGATACAATAGTTAGCCCTTGGAACACGCATATCTCGGCAGCTATGGGCGATTATCAGCGCATCTTCGCGGACAACCGCCAAGCGCGATTCAATTACGAAATCTTAGAGACCTACGAAGTGGGCATTGAGCTGGTGGGCACGGAGGTCAAATCTATTCGGGCAGGGCAAGCGAATCTGCGGGATGCTTTTGCGATCATTCGAGATGGGCAGGTATGGCTGCTGAACATGTACGTTGCGCCCCATCACACCACTACGGCTTATTTTAATCATGAGCCAACCCGGACGCGGCGGTTGCTGATGCATCGGCAGCAAATCCGCAAGCTTTTGGGTACTGTGGAGCAAAAGGGACTGACCCTCGTTCCCCTAAAGTTGTATCTTAAGGATGGCTGGATCAAGGTGGATCTGGCGCTCGTCCGCAGCAAAAAGTTGCACGATAAGCGGGAGGACATCCGCAAACGAGAGGATAAGCGGGATATGGAGCGTGCCCTAAAACGAGGATGAAGATGCGACGGTATGTGGTTTTGGTTTTAGTTCTGGCGGGGCTGTGGCTATGCTGGGGGGAGAGGGCGATCGCCGCACTGCCAGAGTCCGGGAATGATGTGGTAACCCGGCTGGAATTGGTGAAGGCGGCAATGAAAAAAATGCGCTTTTGCACCAACGACAGTTGCTTCTACCGGGAACTGCGCAGCCAAATTATCCCGCCGGAAACCGCTTCAGGCTCTTATCGGGCAACGATTTCGGCAGCTATTGACCGGCCCTCTGCTAGTCCCGACATGGCAGATTACCATTTTGTTTTTATCGAGGGGCGCTGGCGGCTTGTCAGTGGGGAGGAATATACCGATGTGGCGGATTATGCCTTTGTCGGCGATCGCTACGAAATTTTTAGCGTCCACTCAAGCCGTTCCTTTAAGGGCGCCATAGAAAGCGAGGCCGATGCCGGCAATATTAAGGCCGGGTATATTCCCCTCTACTTTCGGGTGCTCGATCACGGTGTGGAAAGGTCGGGTTCCTGAGGTTCATCCGTCTCTAGGGAGGGAGGAACGAGGGTGAGCCCGGCGATCGCATCCTCTTCATCGAGGCGTTGGAGCCGCACCCCCTTGGCGAATCGGGAAAAGCAACTGATGGCATCGGTGGACTGGCGCATGACGATCCCGCGCTCGGTGACAATCATAAGCTCATCCCCGGCGTCTACAAGGCGCAGGGCGGCCAGCTGATCGGCCTCGGACTTGAACTTCGTTACCCGTACACCCTTGCCAGCCCTTTTCTGAATCCGAAACTGATTGACGGGAACCCGCTTGCCGTAGCCATTGCGGGTGGCCACCAGCAGCCAGGGCCCCTGGGAATCAACGCAAGCGGTGTCATCCTCCGGGACTTCCGTTTCGTCCTCATCTGCCTCAATTTCGGCAAGACCCGCGGGCAAGATGTCCATGCTCACGATTTCGTCACTCTTGTTAAGTTTCATCGCCCGCACCCCCCGGGTGTCCCGCCCCATGGGGCGCAGTTGTTCGTCACTGGTACGGAACCGAATCCCCATCCCCTGGGCCGAGCCAATCAGTACCGTATTTTCCGGGGTTGCTAGGCGCACCCAGCGGAGTTCATCGTTTTCTTCGAGGGAGATGGCAATAAGACCGTTAGCCCGGATGTTGGCAAAGGCGGAAAGCTTACTTTTTTTGATGTAGCCGCCCCGGGTGAGCATCACTAAGGACTGATCTTCGCTAAACTCCCGTACGGTAAGGACGGAGGTGATCCGCTCCTGCTGGGCTAGTTGCAGCAACTGGAGGATGGCGGTGCCCCGGGCGGTGCGGCTGGATTCGCTAATTTCGTAGGCCCGCAGGCAGTAGGCCTTGCCACGATCGCTGAAGAAAAGGATAAAGTCGTGGCTGTGGCAGGCAAACACGTGGGCGATCGTGTCGTCGTCTTTCATGTTGGCACCTGCCTTACCGCGTCCAGCACGGCTTTGGGCGGTGAAGGTATCCAGGGGCAAGCGCTTGATGTAGCCCTGGGTGGTAACCAAAATCAAGGTTTCGCGGTTGGCGATGAGGTCGGCAGTGGCTAGGTCGCCGTCGCTGGGAAGAATGGTGGTGCGCCGGGGTGTGGCAAATTCGCCGCGGATGGCTGCGAGTTCCTGGCGGGTGATGTCAAGAATGCGATCGCGGTTGGCGAGGATATCCCGAAGATCCGCAATCTTAAGGGTTAAATCGTTATGCTCGGTGGCAATTTTATCGGCATCCTGGCTGGTGAGGCGGCGGAGCTGCATTTGCAAGATGCCGTCGGCCTGGGCCTCGGAAAGCGCGTAGTCCTGACATAGGCGCTCCTTGGCAGCGGCAGCATCCTCGGCTTGGCGAATCAACTGAATCACAGCGTCGAGGTGGGCGAGGGCCACCAACAAACCCTGGAGGAGGTGGTCGCGCTCTTCGGCTTTGCGCAGCTCGTAGCGGGTGCGGCGGGCGATGACCTCGTAACGAAAATCCAAAAATTCCTGCAGTGCCTGGCGCAAGCTAAGGGTGCGGGGTTCGCCACGCACGAGGGCCAGCATGTTGCAGCTAAAGTTGCTCTGGAGGGGCGTTGTTTTGTAGAGATTGTTCAGCACCACTCGGGGATAGGCATCGCGCTTCAGCTCGATCACCAGCCGCATACCTTCGCGATCACTCTCATCCCGAACGTCAGCAATACCTTCGAGCTTTTTGTCGTTGACCAGTTCGGCAATTTTTTCGATCAGGGCGGCCTTGTTGGTTTGGTACGGCAATTCCGTGACTACGATCGCCTCCCGCTCGGCCCTTCCCGGTGCCGAAACCGTCTCAAAGTTGGCAACGGCCCGCATGGTGATCGAAGCCCGCCCGGACTGGTAGGTGTCGCGAATGCCCTCTTCTCCGAGAATCAGGGCCCCCGTGGGGAAATCGGGGCCAGGAATGTATCGCATCAACTCCAGATTGCTGAGGTCGGGGTTGGCAATCAGGGCAACAAGCCCATCGCACAGTTCCCCAAGGTTGTGGGGGGGGATATTGGTGGCCATGCCCACAGCAATCCCAGCGGAGCCATTGAGTAAAAGTTGGGGGATGCGGGCTGGCAGCACTAGGGGTTCCTGCTGAGAACCGTCGTAGTTGTCGCCAAAGTCAACGGTTTCCGAGCTGATGTCTTGGAGCATGCCCTGGGCAGCGATGCGCGTCAGGCGACACTCGGTGTAGCGCATGGCGGCCGGGGGATCGTCGTCAATGGAGCCAAAGTTGCCGTGGCCATCCACCAAGCGCTCCCGCATGGAAAAGTCCTGGGCCATACGCACCAGGGCTTCATAAACCGCCGAATCCCCGTGGGGGTGGTATTTACCGATGACGTCACCAACGACGCGGGCACATTTGCGAAAGGGGCGATCGGGACTGAGCCCCAGCTCGTGCATGGCATAGAGAATGCGGCGGTGCACCGGTTTGAGCCCATCCCGCACATCGGGCAAGGCCCGACCCACAATCACACTCATCGCATATTCCAGATAGGAGCGGGACATCTCGCTGCGCAAATCGGTGGGAATGATTCGATCTTCGGAGGTGTGGGTCATGGCGTGGAGTAGGGCCGGGGCAGGTTTTAGCTACTTCCAATTATACGACCAGAGGGGGAGGCTCCGGTGCCGACGGTTTTCTGGGGGCGCGACTCAGGCGATCGCGAAATGCGGTAAGTTAATAGAACACCTGCCTTGCTAAAACCGTACCTATGCTGCTGACCCATCGCCCTCGCCGTCTTCGCCGCAATGCTGCCATTCGCAACTTGGTGCGGGAAACGACCCTGTCGGTCTACGACCTGATCTACCCGATGTTTGTCATGGAGGGGAGCCAAACCCGGGAGGAGATTGCCTCCATGCCCGGGGCCTATCGGTTCACCCTAGACCTGTTTTTGGAGGAGGTGCGGGAGGTTTTTGCCCTCGGAATTCAGGCGATCGCCCTATTTCCGGCCATCGACCCGAGCCATAAGGACGACCTAGGCAGTGAAAGCTACAACCCCGAAGGGCTGGTGCAGCGCACCGTGCGCGCCATGAAGGCCCTAGAGCCGGAACTTATTGTGTTTACCGATGTGGCCCTCGATCCCTTTACGACCCATGGGCACGATGGGCTACTGGGGGAACAGGGAGAAATTCTGAACGACGAGACCGTTGAGGTGCTGACCAAAATGGCCCTTTCCCATGCGGCGGCCGGGGCGGATTTTGTCGCCCCCTCGGACATGATGGATGGTCGCATCGGCGAAATTCGCGATCGCCTCGATGAGGAAGGCTACCACCGGGTGGGAATTCTAGCCTACTCTGCCAAATATGCTTCGGCCTACTATGGGCCGTTTCGCGATGCCCTGGGCTCGGCCCCCAAGTCGGGGGATAAAAAAACCTATCAGATGGATCCCGCCAACAGTCGGGAGGCGATGAAGGAAGTTTATTTGGACGTGATGGAAGGGGCGGACATGGTAATGGTCAAGCCTGCCCTGGCCTACTTGGATGTGGTGGCCAAGGTAAAGGAGGCCACCAACTTACCTGTGGCAGCCTACAACGTTAGCGGCGAGTATGCCATGATCAAGGCAGCGGATCGCCTCGGGTGGATCGACGGCAAAAAGGTCATGCTCGAAACCTTGCTGAGCATGAAGCGGGCAGGTGCGGATGTGATTCTGACCTACTTTGCCAAGGAAGTGGCACAAATTTTAGGGCAACCTCCCAATGGGTAGGGTAAAACCATGGACGCAGCGGCATTGATCGAGCAGTACCAATCGGGCGATCGCAATTTCAGCCGCCAGGACTTGGCAGGCATCGTCTTGACGGGGGCCACCCTAAGGGGCATCAACTGGACAGAAGCCGACCTATCTGGTGCGGTGCTCGATCTGGCTAATTTGGAAGAAGCAGATCTCAATCTCTCTAACCTGTCCGATGCTACGGTCAGCGGTTCGATTCTCAATTTTGCCAACCTCAACGGGGCCCTCCTGCAGCGGGCGGCGTTGATTGGGGTGACCTGCGAAGATGCTTTCCTAATTGAAGCGGATTTAAGTGAGGCGATCTTGTCGGAGGCCAACCTCAGTCGCTCGTTCCTAACCGGAGCCAACCTCACCCGGGCGCGGATGCAGCGATCGCGCCTAGTTCAGGCTTTTTTGACCGGAGCCCACCTTAGCGGTGCCAATCTCAGTGGGGCCGACCTCACGGCGGCGGATCTTAGCCGGGCTAACTTGACTGGGGTAAATCTGACGGGGGCTAACCTCACCCGGGCAAATTTGGCGGGGGCCAAGCTCAATTGGGCCAACCTAACCCAAGCGAACCTTACCGATGCCGACTTGACGGGCACCTATTTGGTGACGATGAAGGGGATCCACATTGGCGGACTGCCCCACCCGACGGAGCCACCGCTGCCGTCCCTGCAAGAACTGGAGCGCCTAGAGCAAAAGTCCCAGCCAACAGCCCCGCCACCCAAAGACGAAACCGCCCTATGACCCTGACGTTTGGCATTATTGTTTTTCCCGGTTCCAATTGCGATCGCGATGTTGCCTACGTCACCGCCGATCTGCTGCAACAGCCGACCCGTTTGATCTGGCACCAGGAAACCTCCCTAGATGGGGTAGATGTGGTGGTGCTGCCCGGAGGCTTTAGCTACGGCGATTACCTGCGATGTGGGGCGATCGCCCGGTTTGCCCCCATCATGCCCGCGGTTTTAGAACATGCCGCAGCGGGAAAGTGGGTGCTGGGAATTTGCAACGGATTCCAAATTTTAACCGAGTTGGGACTGTTGCCCGGTGTCCTAGTCCGCAACCGAAGCCTGCATTTCATTTGCGATCGCGTCCCTGTGTCGGTGGCACGCACCGATCTCGTGTGGACCCAACACTACCACCTCAACCAAGTCCTTTCCCTTCCCATTGCCCACGGCGAAGGGTGCTACTACGCCGATGGCACGACATTGGCAACCCTGGAGCGGGAGCGGCAGGTGGTCTGGCGTTACGGCGAACCCAACCCCAATGGTTCCGCCCATGGCATTGCCGGCATCTGCAATTCAGCGGGCACTATTTTGGGAATGATGCCCCATCCTGAGCGGGCAGCGGATGCACTGCTCGGCTGCACCGATGGTTTAGCCCTCTTCCAGGGACTGCTGCAAGCGGCGGGTACGGCTAAAAAAAGAAGTGCAGTTGCATGCTCTGGGGCATCTGGCGGGGATCAAGGGTAATGCCCCGAAGAAATTCCCGCAGATAGCTCCGCCGCTCCGGTTCCGAAAGGTCATGCCAAAATGCGGGGATCGCCAAGTTGCGGGCGATCGCCCCTAGGTTGACCGGTGGCAGGGCATCCCGCTGGGCCATCAGGGCAGCCAATTCTTGCCGCAGCCGCTCCTGGCGCTGATCGGCCGTATCCCGGTCAAAAATATCTTGGGTCAGCAGCAGGGGAATTTGGGACAGTACCTGTTGCTTTTGGGCAATAGTCGCTTCAAGGCGCGATCGCAGGGTGCCTAGGGCCGCAGGATCGGTGCGCGCTAGCCTTTGGGGCAGGTCGAGGGCAATGCGGTCGATAATGGCGTTGAGGGTTGCTGTGTAGTCGAGGGCGGCACATTTCGGCGATCGCGGACACTGACAGGGACGCAGGTACAGATAGCGGGGAGGAGCACTGGCAACTCGAAACGTTTGGGCACAGTGGGCGCAACGCACCAGCCCCGAAAGGGCACGGGGAGCACTGACCGCCCGTGGGGCAAAAGTACGGTTTCGCCGCAGCCAGCGATCCACTTGGGCAGCCTCATCCGGACGCAACAGGGGTGACTGTCCGTGGCGGTAGCAGGGATGGGTCAACCATCGCCGTCCGGTGCTCACGGCAAAGGTGGCAGCCCATTGGCGATTCACGTGCCGCATCGCCCCACCCAGGGAGCCGTAGAGCAAAAAATGGTCAAAAAATGCCCGCACCACCGCTGCCGCCTCGGGTTTGAGAACCCAGATCCCATCGGCATAGCGGTAGCCGTAGGGAGCCCTACCGGCCATCGGGAGGAAACCGACTACGGTACTCCGTTTCCGTCAGTTGCTGCGTCGCTCGGTCAGTCCACAGCACGCCTTGGAGGTGGTCGTACTCATGCTGCACAATGCGCGCTACAAAGCCCGTAAAAGTTTGAGTTGTCGGAGTTCCATCCGGTTGCCAAAATCGTACGGTCACCGCGGGCGATCGCCCTACCCACCCCCGCCGTTGGGGGATGGACAGGCAGCCCTCCCAGCCCCAGACCAACTGGGGATCGCGGTGACAAATTTCGGGATTGATGAGTACGAGGGGCTCCATGGACGGGGCGTCGGGATAGCGGGAGTTGGGGCGAGACGCTACAACCATTACCCGCAGCGATCGCCCGATCTGGGGAGCTGCGATCCCCACCCCCTGTCCGCCGTTCATCACTACCAACAGTTCTTCGATCAAAGTCCCCAGTCTGGGAATTTCTGCCGCAGCCACATCGCGGGCCATCGCCCGCAACACAGGGCTATCGAGGAGTTCCAGCGGGGACACGGGCGGGGTCATAGGGCATCGAATTGCAAGTCAGCAACACGTTGGCAAATATGGAGGCATTTTTGGGGCGATCGCACCACTTCCTCCGTAGGAAACACCAGCACAATCCAGCCCTGCTCTAACCACCGCTGGGACTCCGGGGGCACCTGGTCAAGGGCGATCGCGAGGTGGAGATTGATTTGGGGATCCACGTAGAGGAGGTCCGGACGCTCCTGGGGACGGGTCACCGTGCCGGGTAGGTGCTCCTGGAGCAACGTCATCAGGGAACACACCTCGGGGGCAACCTCCGCTGTGGTGAGCAGCGTGCCTACCGCCGGAAACTCCAGCAGCCGCGAGATTATTAGCGATCGCCGAAAGGTTTTGACCCCCTCCGCCGAAACCGCCTGCTCGTATTGGCTTTCCTGCTTGGCATAGGACTCCAGTTGCTGGAAGTAGCGATCCATCAGCGCCCGGTAGTTGCGCCAGCGGGAACGGTAGGTGATCAATTGGGTCTGCACCCGGACAATGACCACCAGCACTCCCAGCACGATGATCGAAGTTCCCAGGATGCGGTTGATCCGAATGGCGATCGCCGCCAAAAACACCATACCCAGCATCTCCAGAAGGGTGCGGGGCACATTGACCAACCGGGGAAAGGGCGTCTGGGGGGGCTGGGGAAACGCCACCTGCCGCCTAGGGACAGGGGGACGGGCCTTTAGGGCCTGCTGCAGGGGGGACGGAAGCAGTAATTGCATCACAGCCTACCTTCCACCCTCCGAAGCCACCAACATCGAACCCACACCAGCCTCGGTAAAGATTTCCAAAAGAAGCGCATGGGGAATGCGCCCATCCAGGATGTGCGCCGCCTTGACGCCCTGGGCCAGCGATCGCACGCAGCATTGCACCTTGGGGATCATCCCTCCCTTAACCGTCCCTTCCTGGATCAAAGCCCGGGCTTCCTGAATGGTCAGGCTGTGGAGTAGGGACTCGGGGTCGTGGGGATCGCGCATGATTCCGGCAATGTCCGTCAGCAAAATCAGCTTTTCTGCCCCGAGAGCGGCCGCCAACTCCCCCGCGACCGTATCGGCATTGATGTTGTAGGACTGCCCCGTTTCATCGGTCGCCACGCTGGAGATAACGGGGATCAGCCCTGCTTGGAGGAGGGTTTCCACCACCCGGGTCTTAATGCTACTGACTTCGCCAACAAAGCCGATCGCCTCATCTTGCAGCGGCCGGGCCCGAATCAAGCCCCCATCCTTACCGCATAGCCCCACTGCGGAGCCACCCGCTAGGTTGATCATCTCCACGATCTGCTTGTTGACCCTGCCAACGAGCACCATCTCCACGACATCCATCGTTGCGGCATCGGTTACCCGCAGGCCGTTGACGAACTGCGGCTCAATGTCCAGTTTCGCCAACCAGGCATTAATCTCTGGCCCACCACCGTGAACCAGCACCGGGCGCAACCCCATAAACGACATCGTGACCACATCGCGTACCACATCCCGCCGCAGGTGCTCTTCCTTCATGGCCGCACCGCCGTACTTAACCACAATTGTCTTGCCGACAAACTGCTGCATGTAGGGTAATGCTTCGCTTAAAACGGTGACGCGATCGCTGTTGGTTATCATGCCGAATCCTCACTATACAAGCCCAATCCTAACCCAGGTTTCTGCCCCCAACTCAGGGCATCCCTAGGGGGCGGGTCACCAAAAAAGCACTGATCCCCTGGGCGATCGCCGTTGCGGCCACGCTCGTGTATTCCGCTAACCGCTCACCGGGGATGGCGTCGATGTAGTAGGAATAAACCGCCACTCCCGGCACGGGCCCGGGCACATCGTGGAGGGCGCGCTCCCCATGCTGCACGATCCCCGGCGCAATCAACACTCCGGGCACCGCCGGTTGCACCAGTGGGGCTAGGGCTTCGTCAGGAAAAGCCCGATCTAGGGCCAGGGCGATCGCCCGAGCAAGGTGCATATCCTCTGGGGTCGCGTCTAAGTCCACCACAACCCCATGACCATTGCGGTTAAAGTCGTAGGAATTCAATTGCAACGCTACAAAGCAATCCACCCGTTCCGGCAGAGGAGGAGACTGCACCAAAACCTCCGCACCCTTAGCTGTTAGGAGTTCTTGAATAATTTGCATCTGTTGCTGCACTTCTGCCGTCTCGCTAGCTCCACCCAGTCCCAGGGCACCCAGGGTAGCCAAGGGGCGCTGCCCCAGGATTACCCGCCGCCCAATGAGCGAAACTTGACAGGGCGCGGGCTCGGGGGAGTCGTAATCCACCACAAGCCGCTGGGGTAAGTGGGCAGCAGCAAACCAACCTTCAGGAAGGAGAATCTGCCCATCGCGAATGGGTATCTGGTCCAAGCTGCACCCGCCATCGCTGCCCTGCATGAGATAGAGCGCCTTTTGGGAAAGCCTGAGCCACGTTGTCATAAGTGCCGCTCCCTAGTGGGTGTGTGCCGCAAAGCTCCTTGAGTTCCCTACCCGTCGCCTAGTAGATGCCTCGCAGGACGTCCTTGATGCCAACTTCCGGCGGCTGAAATTCCGGCGTCACCACCACAGCCACTTCCTGACCGCGATCACCGAGGAGTGCGGGGGGGCGATCATTAAGAATCACAAACACCTTGCTACCATCGGCGGCGCTTATGCTAACTTCTCGCTCAGCTTGCCACTGCAGCGCTGGCGACGTCATCTCATCGGTCACCAAACCTTCATAGGCCAGTTGACCATCGACGGCGACCCGAACCCACGTCTCGCCGTTGGGTTTGAGGGCAAGGCGCATCGGCGCAACTTCGGGTTCTAGGGCGGGTTTTAGGGCAGCGGTAGGCACGCCTACGGATTGCTCCTGAACTTGGGGTGCCTGGGGTAAAAAGCGGACGGTTCCCAACCAATCCACCAATCTTGTGGTGGCGTTTGCTTGGGTAGCTGCGGATGGGGTAGGAGCTGGGCTAGGAGCCAAGACAGGCTTGACTGACTCCACCTTGGGAGTTGGAACGGGCTTGGGAGCAGGGCGCAATTCGGTGCGCTGGGCGGGCACCGGGGAGCCTATCTCCACCTGCTGAGGTTGGCGGCCAAGTACCATCGAAAGCGCCGTCAGGGAACCGGCAATCACAGCTACATAGATGGCGTACAGGTGGTATGGACGAAACTCTAGGACAGGAAAACGGGTTGGCTTTTCTTCGACGAGGACGTTGGCGAGGGGAAATTCTTCGGCGATGCCCGCCATGCCGACAACGGTGCCGTACTTATGAATGAATCCTCGGATGTAAATTGGCTCTGGCAAGGAATCAAAATTCCCCTCCTCGATCGCCCGAAGATGGCGCTCGGCGATGAGGGTACTGGCCGTGATCTGCTGCAGAGCAATGGACTTTGATTCACGGGTTTGCCGCAGTTTCTCGCCGATCTCTTGGAGTTTTTGGGCCTGTTGGGGGCTCAGAGTTGCGGTAGTCATAGAAACAGATTCTCTACGAAAGTGCGGGGAGTACAGAGAGTGACGATTCACGGTTGTTAGGTACGGGTAATTCTACAGCGCGTAATATTGCTGAGGTAGCACAGGCTGACTGTGACCTAGCATATCTAAGAAGCTTACTCCCTAGATCAGCTTGTGCCAAAGTTGGATTTGTCCTTTATGCAGCCGCCTCAAAATCTCCCGCTTTGTATCAGTAAACTCGCCAAATGATGGTGAATGTTCTCGAATGTTCCTCCCAATGGGGGATAAAGCAATGCGCTAGGGCTGACTTCACTATACCGCATTGTGTTCCCCGCACCTTTGCAGTTCCTGAAGTTCCGATTTTTTCAGGTTCCGAAAAGCGCCGGGAGGCAGGTGCCCCAACCGCAGGCTACCGATCGCCCACCGATGGAGCCTCAGAACGGGGTGTCCCAACTGTTCGGCAATGCGGCGAATTTGCCGATTGCGGCCTTCATGGAGCACAATCTCGAGGTGGGTGCGATCGCCGTTTTGCGCCAGAATGGCGACTTGGGCGGGTAGGGTAGGGCGACCATCGAGAAGGATGCCCCGTTGCCAGCGCTCCAGAGTTGCTGCCCTGGGATTGCCCGCGACCCAAACATGATAGGTCTTGGGGATGTGGTAGCTGGGGTGGGTAAGGGATTGGGCGAACGCGCCATCGTTTGTTAAAAGTAGGGCACCGCTGCTGTCGTAGTCGAGGCGGCCGACGGGGTAGAGGCGGGTTTTGAGCGGGGCAACAAGTTCCAGCACCGTGGGTCGCCCTTGGGGATCGTCGCAGGTGCAAACAAAACCTCGGGGTTTGTGGACGAGGAGATGGCAGGGGGGTGGGGAGGTGGGGATGAGGGGGCGTCCGTCAACGAAAATGCTATCCTCGGCAGGGTTCGCCTTAGTGCCCAGCTCCCGCACAGTTTGCCCGTTGACCTGTACCCGACCGGCGACGATGAGGGCTTCGGCTGCGCGACGGGAGGCAACGCCGTAGTGGGCAAGTACTTTTTGCAGCCGTAGGGATGTCGATTCTGCCATGGGATGCTCGAAAGGGGATCTTGCGTTTAATATGGCTATGGGTAGGTTCTGAAGAGAACATTGGAGGGATCAATGGAAGTCTGTAGGTTGCCCGTGCGCCGAGATAACTACATTTTCGTATTGTACGATGCGTGCCTCGGTCAGGCAGCTGTGGTCGATCCCGCCGATGCACCGCCGGTGAGGGCCCAACTTTCCCAATGGCAGGCAGAGTTGACCGATATTCTGATTACCCACCACCATGGGGATCACGTTGGTGGCATTGACGAGCTTAAGCAGGCCTTTCCCCGGGCGCGGGTCTATGGTGGCGCGGGCGATCGCGGGCGCATTCCCCACCAAGAAGTGTTTCTTGAGGATGGCGATCGCCTGACGGTTTTAGGCGAAGCTGCGGAAGTGCTCTTCGTACCCGGACACACTGCCGCCCATGTGGCCTACTGGTTTGCCCATACCCACGACCTCTTTTGCGGTGACACCCTTTTTGCCGGGGGGTGTGGACGCCTCTTTGAGGGTACTCCTGCCCAAATGCTGCACTCCCTGGGACGACTACGCGCTCTGCCCCCCGATACCCGCGTTTGGTGCGCCCACGAGTATACGTTGAGCAATTTAACCTTTGCCCTGACCGTAGAACCTGAGAATGAGCGCTTGCGGGAGCGTTACGCCCAGGTGCAGGAGTACCGCGCCCAGGGGATCCCCACGATTCCTACCACCATTGCCGAGGAGCGAGCCACCAACCCCTTCTGCCGCTGGGAGCAACCCAGTCTCCGGGAGGCTACCGGGTATCAAGAGCCCGTGGAGGTTTTTGCCAAGCTGCGGGGGATGAAGGATCTGTTCTAGGCTGGGTTTTGCAGTCTACTTAGGAGTTTAGTACTCATAGACCCACACAGCCCAACCCTTCTTAATGCGGGTAACCACGTGGGGATCGCTAAGCCGGGACATGAGTTTTTCTACCTCCTCCCAATCGGTACACACCCGAAAGAAGCTGTAGGTATGCCCCAGGTGATCTAGGGCAGCGATGGGTTTATCCAAGCCGTCCAATTTAATGTGGCGGTAGCGGACTTGGGCTGGAACTACCATCAGCGTCGGGGTAGAGTTGTCGCTATTGGGTCGGGCCATGGAGGGGAAAACTTAAGGGTACCTCCTTGAGTGTAACGTAACGCCTCCACCCTGCGGCGACAGGATCATGGGGTAGGGCGGGTAAGGCACGTTCCCCATTGCCACCCCTTGAGGGGATACGTGCCGCAACTCAGTCCGCGACGTGATTTTGATGTTTTGGGAACCAGTCTTCTAGGGAAGCACTGGGGAGCACACGGGAGCACCCAGTTTCTTGCGCTCCCCAAAACTCTATAGAATGAAGGCGCTGTAGCACAGGCACCCCTATGACCGACTGGCAGTCCCAGGCAGCACCGCTGTGGGAAGCAAATGAATGGCATCGCCTCCTTGAGCTTTACCAACGGGCGATCGCCACCGAACCGGAGCATCTATCCCACTATTGGTACTTGGGGGTCGCGCAGCTGATCCTAGGCGAAGAATTGGCGGCCCAGGAAACTTGGTTTGCGGGGATCGCGGAGCGAGAAACCACCGAGGCGGAACTTGAGCAATGGAACCAGGAACTAGCAGGGGCGATCGCTACCGTCGCGGTTCAACTGGAGCACCAAAACCTACTGAGTCAAGCCTGGCTCCTGCGGCGTCACCTCTACGAACTCATGCCCTCAGACCTAGAAAACCTGCTCTGCTTGGTACTGCTGCGGATTGAGGAATCCCTACTGACAGTGGAAGAAGCCGAGGAGCTGGCGGTGGTTGCTCGCCTTACGGACTACCCCGACGTTCCTCTGCCCATGGATCTGGTTCTGACCACAATCACGGCGATCTTTAGCTACCCTCCCCTCTATGACCTTTTGCCCCCAATGCTCACCGCCCTTGCGACCCATGCTAGCGATGGCAAGGCCTACCTAGAGACGATCATTCGTCAAGCTGTTAACCTCGGCTATTGGTCATCCCACACAGCCGTGGCTCTGGCTGCCCTAGAGATTTGCCACGAGCAGGCCCCCGAGGAATTAGAGGTCTACGTGCACATGGTGCCGCTCTATCAAAATGTTGGGGAGTTTGCTAAGAGTATTGCCTACGGACTAGAGTATCGCCAAAAAGCCCGGGAGTTGCCGGAGCAGCTCATGGCTAACTACCTGTTGATGCGGGCTTACTTGGGTTCTGGGGGGCATTGGGCTAGCGCCATTCCGGTCATGGCAGAGCAAGAGCGCTTCATTGCTGCGCTGTTGGACTTGGGGCCAACAGATTTACCCCAGTATGTGACCGCCCGGATGTATCTCTACGATGCCCTAGCTCCTTACATCGCCGATGATCCCCAGCGCAACCACCGCGTGCAGCAGCAACTCTGCCAGTTGTGCCAGAAAAATGTTGACACCTATGCCCGTCCCTACAGAGAAAAATTTCGCCACCTCCCACCCCTCACCTCCCC
>DBAX01000029.1 GCA_002291895.1 Cyanobacteria bacterium UBA999 | reverse complement strand
TCTCGGGGGGGCTTTGGGGCTTTTCCCAGGGCTGGGCTCGGGCTCAGGCTCGGCTATATCCACCTTAGGTAGTAGGGCTAGCCAATCGTTGATATTGGCAGGGCGATCGCCAATGCCCAGGGACATACCCCGCAGAATGGCTTGGTTGATGCGGCTATTGAGGTTTGGTGTCATCTGGCGCGGCTCCCAGAGGGGCTCCCGCAATTCCCGGGCGATCGCCGAAGGAGGAACAGTGCGGGTCAGCAAAAAATAAAACGTGGCCGCCAAACTATAGACATCACTAAACGCGCCAATGCGGCCCTTGGACTGCAGCAACTCTGGAGCCGTAAAGCCATCAAGCACCTCCGGGGCGGGGGGCAGCACTTCCAAAAGAAATTCGCGCACGAAGCCAAATTGCGTCAGTTGCACGCCCTGGAACGGAGTCCGAATAATGCTGCCGGGATGGACATTGCGGTGCACCAAACCCCGCTCGTGAATCACCTTCAGGGCCAGGGCCACCTGATAGATGTAGTGCAGGCTGGTGTCTTCATCCATGGCACCGAAATAGCTAACCGCGTCCCAAAGCCGCTCTCCCTGGGCGCGATGGCAGACAACGTAGGGAAAGGATCCTTCTACAAACTGCTCGATCACCGCAGTCAGAAAGGGATGGTGGCACTGGGTAAGAATCGTCACCTCGCCGCGCATTTGCTCCCGCAGGGGGGAGTACTGGGGGTGGGTCACCAGTTCCGGGGGAAGGGTAAAAATCTCCACCTGCTCTGCCGAAGGAGTCTGGGCGCGGTAGAAAATCCCATTGCTTGTAACTTCGATTCCGATGATCGTATAGCGATCGCCCGCGACCTGCTGCCCAACGTGCCATGCCATGGTGTTCCGCCCTGGAGTCCGCCCCTAAGTATAGGCGATCGTTTTACCCCGTTCCCTTGGGCATGAAGTAAAGAAAACCTGAAGTAAGGGATCACTTGAGAAGGGGCACCCTAGTATGAATTCTTAAGATTTTTAGCGCTGCTATGCATGTTTCTCACCTTGACCAGATGACTAAGGGCTGGTTTATCGGCAATTTTGAGCCATCCCTCCATAAGACCAACGCCGTGGAGGTCGCCGTTAAGACCTATGCCGCCGGAAGTTATGAGGCGATGCACTTCCATAAAGTCGCTACGGAATTTACGGTCATTGTGTCTGGAGAGGTGGAGATGAGGGGGCAGCGCTATGGCGCAGGGAGCATTATTGTGATTCCTCCCCAGGAGGCAACGGACTTTCGGGCCCTAACCGATGTAGTGACTACGGTCGTCAAAGTTCCCGGGGCCAATAACGACAAATACGAAGGGGAACCGACAGGTGCTTAATATCGTGATTCCTATGGCGGGGCGCGGCAGCCGCTTTCAAAAAGCCGGGTATACCCTACCCAAGCCCCTGATTCCCGTCCACGGCAAGCCCATGATTTCCCTAGTCATCGGCAACCTGCGGCCGCGTGTCCCCCATCGGTTTATTTTTTTAGTTCTGTCCGATCACATCGAGCAGTATCAAATCGATCAACAGCTCCGACAATGGGTGCCCGATTGCGAGGTGGTGGTGGTCGATCAAGTCACCGAGGGGGCAGCCTGCACGGTGCTGCTGGCTAAGGCTTTTATCAGTAACGACCAGCCCCTGATGATTGCCAACAGCGATCAGTGGGTCGATTGCGACATCAATGCGTACCTCAACCACATGGAGGCGGAGTTGGCCGATGGGCTGATCATGACCATGACCGCCGACGATCCCAAGTGGTCCTTTGTCAAGTTTGATTCTCAAGGTCAGGTGGTGGCAGTGGTGGAAAAGCAGGTGGTTTCCCGCGAGGCCACCGTCGGCATTTATAACTACCGTCGCGGACGGGACTTTGTGGCGGCAGCGGAGTCGATGATCGCTCGGGAGTTTCGCGTCAATGGCGAGTTTTATGTGGCCCCGGCCTACGACGAGATGGTGGCGCGTGGCATGAAATTAGTGTGCTACAACATTGGCAGCGAAGCGCAAGGAATGTACGGATTGGGGATTCCGGCGGATTTGGATTTGTTTCTGACATTGCCCGTATCCCAAAAGGCGGTGGCGGAGGCTGTGTAATGGGCGCGTTGCTGTCGATTGTCGTGCCGGTCTACAACGGTGGGGCTTTTTTGCCCAAGTGCCTGGAATCCCTGCATCGGGCGATCGCCCTGCTGACCCCTGAGCAGCGCGATCGCCTGGAACTATTGGTTTGCGATAATTGCTCGACGGACAATTCCCAGCAGTTGGCGGAGTTATTTTCTTTTCCCTGCGCCTATCGGGTGCTCCAAACGCCCCAGCACTACGACAACCGTACGGAAAACTGGCGCTACGGACTGGAGCAGTTAACCGGCACCTGGATCATGATGCTCCATGCCGACGATCTGATGGCCGAAGAGGGGTTGGGGGCTATTTTTCGGGCCTGCGCTTGGGTCGGCGATCGCCCGGCAGCCATGCTCACGGGGCGAATTCGCACCTTTACGGATCACCACCCCCCCAGTCGCATTCAGCCCTATTGGGGGTTGCCCAACTGGATTGACGGTGAAGCGCTGCGCCGCCATGTCCTGCCCTACATTTGCCCCTTTGTGCCCTTCTGCGTCATGCGGCGGTCGGCGTATCAAGCTGTAGGAGGTCTGGATGTCCAATACGAACTAGTCCAGGATTGGGATCTGTGGCTACGTCTCCTCGGACAAGGGGCCCTCTTTGCCTTTCCGGAGGTGTTTGGATTGTGGCGCACCCATGGGTTTTCCGAGAAGTACAGTCGGATTTTTGCCCGGGAGCACATGGCGATCGCCCAAAAAATCCAGACCCTCGTGCCGCGCCTCCCCGCTGCTGAGGTTGCCCTATGCCGACGCAGCCAACTGGCAAAGGTCAAGAACTGGCTTCGGGATCTGCCCCTCGAAGAAGTGGCCACAATCCTCGAGATACCCCCCAACGCCCTCGGATCCTACCCCGACATGCCAACCGCCCAGCAGCACCTGCGGTGGTCGGAACGCCACGTTTCCCAGCAACTTTATCGCCTGAGAATTTTGGGCTCCCTACGCCATGGCATCCAACGCCTTGGGGGAACGTGACCCTATGGACATCACCGTTATTGTGCCTACCTACCGCCGCCCCCGAGACTTGGAGCGTTGCTTGGGGGCGATCGCACGGCAAACCCAGCCGCCGAGTCAACTTATTCTGGTGGTGCGGGACACAGATCGGGAAACTAGGGACTTTTTGGCCACCAACCCCATTCCAGGACTGGTCTGGCAGGTGGTAACCGTGGTCGCGCCGGGGATGATCGCAGCCATGAATGCCGGCATGGCCGAAGCTACTGGGGAGGTAGTGGCCTTTACCGACGATGACGCCGCTCCCCATGCCCATTGGCTGGAAAAAATTGCCCAGACTTTTGCCCAGGATCCCCAAATTGGTGGTGTTGGCGGCCGCGATTATGTCTACGTCGGCGATCGCCTCCTGGATGGGGCCGAACCTATTGTCGGCAAAGTGCAGTGGTTCGGGCGGGTCATTGGCAACCACCATCTGGGCACCGGGACGGCCCGGGAAGTGGATGTGCTTAAAGGAGTGAACATGAGCTACCGCCGGACGGCCCTCGGCGATCGCCGTTTCGATGGACGGCTGCGGGGCAGCGGGGCCCAGCCCCACAATGAGCTAGCCATGTGCCTGCACCTGCGACGCCAGGGTTGGCGGCTCATCTACGACCCGGAGATTGCCGTAGACCATTTTCCCGCCCAGCGGGGAGCCGGGGATGAGCGGGTAGAATTCAATGCCACCAGCTACGGTAACGCTGTGCACAACGAAACCCTAGCATTGCTCGATGGGTTGCCGACCTGGCAAAGGGGTATTTTTACGATCTGGGCCCTGGCGATCGGCACCAGCAGCGCCTTCGGCCTAGCCCAATGGTTGCGGTTTCTCCCCCAGAATGCCCCCCTAGCCACCCATAAATTGTGGTTGACGTGGCAGAATCGTTGGCAGGGATGGCAAACCCACCTTCAAGTCCCTCCCCAGTCATGATCCAAACTTCCTTCCCCAAATCCGAACCCCAGACCCACCCCCTCGCCTTTTTACAGCCGGCTGGGGCCTGGGTACCCCTTGGCAGCTTTATCTTTTTAACCATTGTCATGCTGTTTACGGGAGCGGGTGGGGCCAAGGTTCTAACCTACTTTTTTCCGGCGGGGGCGGCTCTGTTGTCCCAGTGGCTCTACCGTCGCTATCCGGTGATGCATGTCAGCTTCGTGTGGTGGCTATGCTTCCTTAGCCCCCTTGTCCGCCGGGTGGCCGATTTCCGCACTGGGGGTTTTACCGATCCCAGCCCAATTCTATTAGCCCCCTTTTTGGCATCTATGGTGATTCTGCAAGGACTGGTGCACCATCTCCCCCGCAGCCACAAGCTGGGAATTATGCCCTTCGTTTTGGCGATCGCCGGCATTATCTACGGGTACTTGGTGGGGGTGGTCACCCAGGGGTTCACCGCCAGCACTGTGGGGCTGTTGGTCTGGCTCTGTCCCGTTTTGTTGGGGTATCAGTTGTTTATCAATTGGCAAGATTTTCCCACCTATCGCCAAAACCTCCTGACTACCTTTGCTTGGGGAGCACTCGTGAGCGGGGCCTACGGGGTTTATCAATACGTTGTTGCTCCAGAGTGGGAAACCATCTGGTTGATTGGCTCCGGTATGACCTCCAGCGCCGGCAGCCCCGAACCCTACGGCATCCGGGTGTGGAGTACCATGAATTCCCCCGGCCCGTTTGCCATTGTGATGATGGCGTCGCTGCTACTGCTGTTTGCCCATCGCGGCAAAGTGTTGGTACCGGCGGCCGTATTCGGCACCTTGTCTTTTTTGCTCTGTTTAGTGCGGGCGGCGTGGATCGGCTGGGCCTTGGGGCTGATCAATATTTCGGCAGTGATGACCACACGGCTGAAGCTGCGGCTCCTGGCAACCCTCCTAGCCTTGGCGGTCTGTGCCGCTCCGGCCGTGACCATGGAGCCCTTTGCTGGGGTAATTGGCAAGCGGCTCGATACCCTGGCCAACGTGCAAGAGGATGGTTCGGTGCGCGAGCGATCGCGCCTTTACGAGAAAAAAATGGAGCCGGCCCTGATGAGTTTCATCGGCGTTGGGCTGGGCGGGCCCAAGTATGACAGTGCCCTTTTCGTCTTTTTGTTTCAGTTGGGTTGGGTGGGCACGCTACCCTATCTGGCGGGTATGGGCATGATCCTCCTGACGGTGTTTCGCAGCCCCTTTATGAGCCACGATATGTTTGCGGCGGCATCCCGGGCGATCGCCCTTAGCGTTTCAATCACCCTAGTGGCGGGGGCCAGCATGATTGAACTGGCAGGCATGGTGCTGTGGGGGTTTTTGGGCATTTCCCTAGCGGCCCATCGCTATTACTGGCAGCAAAAAAATCATCCTCCCCAATCCCCGTAGGTATAAATTCTTGGATTAAACTGGGGGTAGATGTGTTTCAAGACCGTGCCATGGTTACCGTTGCCCCCAAGCGTCTCACCCTTCAAGTAGCCACCATTGCCCAGGACACCACGGCCATCCGCTCCCTCGATTGGGATCGGGATCGCTTTGACATTGAGTTTGGGCTCCAAAACGGCACGACCTACAACTCCTACCTGATCCGGGGCGATCGCACCGCCCTTGTGGACACATCCCACGCCAAATTTCGCCACCTCTACCTCGACTGCCTACAGCAAAATGTCGATCCCCGCACCATCGACTATCTAGTCATTAGCCACACGGAGCCGGATCACAGTGGCTTGGTGCGCGACGTTCTGGCCCTTGCCCCCCAGGCGATCGTGGTGGGTACCAAAGTCGCACTGCAGTTTTTATCTGACCTGATCCACCAACCCTTCACCCAAAAGGTGGTCAAAAACGGAGATCAGATTGATTTGGGTCAGGGACACATCCTCCACTTCATCAACGCGCCCAACCTCCACTGGCCCGATACGATGATGACCTTTGACCACGGCACCCAGACCCTGTTTACCTGCGACATTTTTGGGATGCACTACTGCAGCGACGCTACCTTTGATGACAACCTCGGGGCGATCGCCGCTGACTACCGCTTTTACTACGACTGCCTCATGGGCCCCAACGCCCGCTCTGTGCTCTCGGCCATGAAACGGATGGAAGAGCTTCCCCCACCCCAGACTGTGGCCAACGGCCACGGTCCCCTGCTGCGCCACCATGTGACCCAACTGCTAGGCAACTACCGCACTTGGAGCCAAGCCCAAACCAAGGGGGAAACCACGGCCCTAGTGTGCTACATGGCCGACTATGGCTTCAGCGACCGGCTTTCCCAGGCGATCGCCAAGGGCATCACCAAAACCGGCATTGCCGTGGAGATGATCGATCTGAAATCCACCGACCTTCAGGAACTGCGAGAAGCCGTCGAGACTGCCAGCGGTCTGGTGCTCTGCACCCCTGCCACCTCCCACGAAGCTGCCAAAACCGCCATTGGCACCACCCTGGCCGCCGCCAGTGGCAAGCAAGTCATTGGGCTCTACGAACCCTATGGCGGCGAAGATGAATCCATCGACCTTCTGGCCAACCGGTTCCAGGATTTGGGGTTGGCAACCGCCTTTCCGCCGATTCGCGTTCGGGAGCAACCCAGCGAGCAAATCTATCAACTGTGCGAAGAGGCCGGCACAGATTTGGGGCAGCGCCTCAGCCGCAAGCAGCAGATCGAGCAGATGAAGTCCCTCGACGCCGGTCTCGACAAAGCCATGGGCCGCCTGTCCGGGGGATTGTACATCCTCACTGCCGCCAAGGGCGAAACCCGTAGCGCCATGCTGGCCTCCTGGGTCGCCCAAGCCAGCTTCAAACCCCTGGGTATTACCGTAGCCGTGGCCAAGGATCGGGCAATTGAATCCTTCATGCACGTTGGCGATCGCTTTGTGCTCAATGTATTGGGAGCCGACAGCTACCAACCCCTGATGCAGCACTTCCTGAAGCGATTCCCCCCCGGTGCCGATCGCTTTGCCGGCATCCGCACCCGCCCATCGAGCTTTGGAGCGCCCATTTTAGGGGATGCCCTTTCCTATGTGGAATGCGAGGTTGCAAGTCGTATGGAAACGGGAGATCACTGGCTCATCTATGCGATCGCCTTGGATGGCAAAGTTTCTCGCCCGGACGTGCTGACGGCAACCCACCACCGCAAGGTTGGCAACCATTACTAGGTCGCCCCTAAATCGCTCACCAGGTATCAGGAACCCTCAAGCAACGCAGCTGCCCCCACCATGGAATACCGTTGTTGCTGTTTTAGCGAATTTTCGGGTGCGTTTCAGGATTGATAAAGATATTTGTCTGTATGTTCAGAATGCGCTACATTGGGCGATGCCTTCCTGATCGTCGCTTATCCCTACGTCCAATCAATGGCAGAGAATTATCTCAATCATCCCACCTTTGGACTCCTTTCTCGCATCTGCACCGTTGACCAAACCCGGAGTTTGTTCACGACGCTGTATGCCCATCGGCTCTTTTTTGTCATTACCTACGGCGGTAAGGGTGTGCAATTTGAACCCGTAAGCCGGGCGGACGCCAAGCTGATGGTTGAGCACCGCCTGCGGCAATTACGGCAAATCCCCCAGGGGCTTGAGGAGCAGGAGACGCTGCACACGGCTTACAAACGCACCTTTGCCCAGTAAATCCCCATGCGCTCCCTTTCCCTGACTGCGGCCGCAAAAATCAACCTTTACCTGGAAATTACGGGCGATCGCCCCGACGGTTACCACGAATTGGTCATGGTGCTGCAAAGCATCGATCTGCGCGATCGCATCACCCTCCGCGGGCGATCGGACGACCATCTCACCCTAGAGGTCATTCCCGAGGGGCTTGCGCCGGCGGATGCAACCAACCTGGCCCTTCGAGCGGCAAGGATTCTGTGGGAACGTACCCCCAACGTTGGCGGCGTACACATCACCCTAGAAAAGCACATCCCCGTGGGAGGGGGACTGGCGGGGGGCTCTACCGATGGTGCCGCCGTGTTGGTGGGGTTAAATCACTTCTGGGACTTGGGTCTGAACCACGCCGATCTGTGCACCCTGGCGGCACAATTGGGTTCCGATGTGCCCTTTTGCCTGCAGGGGGGGACGGCCCTGGCCACGGGACGCGGCGAGGTGGTGACACCCCTCCCCAACGTTGGATCCCTGACCATGGTCTTAGCCAAGCCAAAAGCGCTAGCCGTATCTACAGTGTGGGCTTACAAAACATTCCGCGCCGAGCGGCTGCTGTCCACCAGTCCCGTGCACGGACAGCATTACTCCCAGAATTTGCTGCGGGCCCTGAACCACCATGCCCCGGTGGAGGAGTGGGCTCCTTGGCTCTATAACGATCTGGAACGGGTGGTTTTGCCCCACCATGGGGCGATCGCCCAACTCAAGTCCGTGCTCCAAAACCCAGAGCCTGACCTGCGACCGCTACAGGTACTTATGAGTGGGTCGGGGGCCACCCTGTTTGCCCTTTGTGGCGATCGCGCCCATGCCATTGCCCTAGGCGAATTTATTCGCCATACCCAGCCGGAGGTGGAAGCCTGGGTCGTGCACGGTCAAGGGCACAGCATTGCGTTAGACTAATCCCAGACGTTTCCCGGAATCTTAAGCAAGTGCATGATTGTTGCCGATAGTTCAGAAGTTCTCGTCATTCAGGATCTCACGGCCGCCGTAGACGGGGTGCCGATTCTCAAGGGGGTCAACCTAGCGATCAAAGCAGGTGAAATTCACGCCATTATGGGGCCCAACGGTTCCGGTAAGAGTACCCTTTCTAAGGTGCTAGCCGGCCATCCCGATTACGAAGTGACCGGAGGAACGGTGCAGTATTTAGGGCAGGATCTGTTTGCCTTAGAGCCAGCGGAGCGGGCCCGGGCGGGGGTGTTCCTGGCATTTCAGTACCCCATTGAGGTTCCGGGAGTGTCCAATGCCGATTTCCTGCGGCTCTCCTACAATGCCCGCCAAAAGCATCGCGGCTTACCGGAGCTCGATCTGTTGGATTTCGACGACCTATTGCAGCAAAAGCTGCCGATTGTGGAGATGAATCCGGCTTTTTTGAGCCGCAGCGTCAATGAAGGGTTTTCGGGCGGGGAAAAAAAACGCAATGAAATCCTGCAGATGGCCATCCTGGAACCTACCCTGGCCATTCTGGATGAGACCGATTCCGGTTTGGATATCGATGCCCTGCGCGTTGTTTCCCACGGGGTCAACCAACTTGCGACACCCCACAACTGCTGCCTGCTGATCACCCACTACCAGCGGCTGCTGCAGTACATCATTCCGGATTTTATCCATGTCATGGCGGAGGGCAAAATTTCCTTGACGGGCGATCGCACCCTAGCCGAAGAACTGGAGTCCAAGGGCTATGACTGGCTGAAGGATGGGGACGGATGATCACCCTGGCATCTTTGCGACAGTTAGGTCAGGAGCACCTTGGCTACCTGACACCCCCGACGCGCCAAAGGGAGGGTTGGCAGTACCTGCGTATGCCGGAACTCCTTCCGACCGCTACCACTACCCAGGGCCGGGAGATAGCCACCTCCAGTGCCCCATGGCAGTCCTTCGCAATTCCTGGGGCATACCAAGGGCGGTGGTTTCAGGGGCGGTGGCAGCCCCCAGTTGGGCCAGAGCCTGAAGACGGCGAGCTGTGGTTTGGCAGTCTAGGGGATCGCCCTCCAGGAGATCCCCTAGTGCAGCGCCTCGTGGGTTTGGTTTCCCAACATCCCGCAACCCGGGACTATTTTGGCTACTCGAACCAAGCTGCCCTTGAAGAGTTGGCAATTCTCTACGTGCCCCAAAATCGGGCGATCGCCCAACCGATCCAAATCCTCTCCTACGCCGCCGCCCAACCCGAGGGAGCCTGCATGGTCGTCCATCCCCGGTGTCTGGTGGTGCTTGAGTCCGGCAGCCAAGCCACGCTCCTAGAACGGTGGCTCAGTGAAGATGGGGGCGCTCTGTGGCACAACGGTGTGACCGAGATTTTTCTGGGGCCCGGTGCCCGGCTCGACCACGTTATGGTGCAACAGCAGGGCAGCAGCACCCTCCACCTGCAAACCACTGCCCTGATCCAGGAAGGTCACAGCCAGTATCAGGGCTATGCCCTTGCCCTGGGGGGCCACACTTCCCGGCAGACCCTCCACGTGCAGCAACATGGTTCCGCTACCGAGACCGTCCTATCGGGGCTGATCTACGGGGACGGCGATCAACACCACGAGCTTTACTCCTGCGTGCACTTGGAGCATCCCCATAGCACCAGCCGCCAACTGCAAAAGGTTATCCTCGACGGGCACGCCCATGGGGTGTTCTGGGGCAAGATTCAAGTGGGACAAAAAGCCCAGGAAACCAACGCCGGTCAGTTGAGCCGTACCCTGCTGCGATCGCCCAAAGCCCGCGTTGACACCCAGCCCCAACTGGAAATCCTAGCCGACAATGTTAAGTGCAGCCATGGTGCCACGGTCAGCCAGTTGGATGCCGACGAGCTTTTCTACTTGCTTAGCCGCGGTATTGACCCGGAAACTGCCACCCGCCTGCTGTCCTACGGTTTTGCCGCTGAGGTAATTAGGCAAATTCCCATTGCCGCCGTGCGTCAGTCCTTGGAGGCTTGGCTGATGCAGCACACGGCCTCCACAGTGCCATCCGGGAGCTAGTGCGAAGCAGGCACCAAATCCAGGTGGGGCGCAACAGGGGTAATGGCAATGGCCATACCCTCTTGGGCCATGTAGGTGTGGGGAAAATTCTTCCGGGCGATCGCCCCAATCTGATCCAACTGATCATCGGTATGGAGGGGATCGTGGTGAAAAATTACCAGGTTTTTAACTTCAGCCGCCTCTGCCACCTTGATAGCTTCCTGCCAAGTGGAATGTCCCCAGCCCACCTTGGAGGACGTCTTAGACCAGTACTCCTCATCGGTGTAGGCTGCGTCGATCACGAGCACATCGGCTTGGCGAGCCAAGTGCACCAGGCTTTCATCTAGGCGATCAGCAAAATGCTCCGTATCCGTAGCGTAGACCGCAACCCGCTCTTGCCAGGTCACCCGATACCCCGTGGCCTCCCCGGGATGGTTCAGGAAACCGGTTTCCACGGTCACGCCATCGCCGAGATCGATCACTTGGGGCACATCAATAGTACAAAAATCCAGTTGGGCCCCCATCACCCGCAGGGGTACGGGAAAGTTGGGATGGAGCATCTGCTCCTCCAAGCGGGTCTTAATCGTTTTTCCGTCGGGGGAAAGTTTGCCATAGATGCGAAACCGATTTCCCTTAATAAATGCCGGCGAGAAAAAGGGAAATCCTTGGATGTGGTCCCAATGGCTATGGGTAAAAAATAATTCTGCTTCCACGGGCAACTCCTTGAGGAGGTGCTGTCCCAAAACCCGCAGTCCCGTGCCACCGTCAAAGATGAGGCGCTTGCCATGGCAACGCATTTCTACACAGGGGGTGTTGCCACCGTAGCGCACTGTTGTTCTTCCTGGGGTGGCAATGCTGCCACGCACACCCCAAAAATGGACTGTAAACTGGTTGGTTGGAACTGCCATGACAATTGCTAGTGGCTAGATGGGCGCAGAAAAGGGGGGAGGATGGAAGTTGCCAATACTTTGAGCTCTGTAGCACCTCACTTAGTAGTTTAGCAAGGATTTTCGTAATCCTAAAATTGCGATGAAACCTTGATTTTACGCACCTTTGCGGCGGCAACTAGGAATTGCGTTTACAGGCTACGGGAACATCTCCTACTCCTGGGAGTTGGAGGGCAAGTGCAATGATCGGGATGAGAGGATTTGAACCTCCGACCCTCGCGTCCCGAACGCGATGCGCTACCAAGCTGCGCTACATCCCGAAGTAACAACACAGTACACCCCATCCCCCAAAAGTTCAACGGCAGCGGGACTTTGCCTAGGCTGGGGCCGTACCGTAGCTAAGCTGGGCCTCTAGGTGCTCCCGAAGGGCTTCCATTTTGTGCAGCGCTCGGGTGCCAGCGATGGTGATGCGGTAGTATTTGCGGCGCGCTCCGCTACGACTGCCGACTTGGCGCTCCTCGTGCCGTAGGGTTACAAGACCGCGCTTCTCGAGCCGACTGAGGGCCGGGTAAAGGGTTCCGACGCTGATATGTTTTTTGGCTGGATGGGCCTGGGCGATCTGCTGAATAATGTCTAGCCCATAGCGTTCCTGACCAACTAGCGACATGAGAATTACTTCCTCAACGTTGGTAAGCATGTCGTTGCCTTTACTTCGGGGTGCCATAACCTGCCTTCTATTTTTTGGATTGCCCTAATATAGCATGTTTCGATAGTTCAGCGCTGAAATCTTCTGTAGTAAACATTTTCAGGAATTGATTTATCGAGAAGCATAAATTGCATGCTAAGATGGCTTCAGCAAACCATATAAGGGGTTTGGCAATGATGCAGACGATGGCACCGCAGGATTTGACGGCGGTGGCGGGTACATTTTTCCGAACATTTTCTTGGTAGGTCTTTGGGCTGATGCTGCTGTGGTGTGCCCCACCGTTTTGCTTGTCAAAGCTGGCGATCGCCCTTCTAAGTCCCCTTTCACCCAAAGCCCGTCCCCATGAGAACGGTTTGTTTTTTCTGATGCTGGAGGATGCCGAGGATTTGGCAGTTCGGGAGCTTGGTCTTTTTTGGCGGCGCTGGGGTTACGACCTGGATGTTTTGTGGGGCGTGCTGAGGTTGCTCTGGGTGGATGTGAGTGAGGAGATGACCCAGGGGCGAATCAAATAGATAAACCATGAGCGAGGGTAACCATGGGAAAGTATTGTTCGCGTGCATTTGCGCAATGGCAGCTACCGGGAATATGGCGAGTGGGATCCTGTGTCGTTGTTGGTGGGACTAGAGCACATTCATCGCATTGAAGAGATTACGGCTGGGGAGCCCCAATACGGCGGACCAGCAGCTCCAGCGGTAACCGCGTTTCTTTTACTGAACGTTGGCATGGCGGCACTCATGTTTTTGCTGTTTCTCGTACGGAATGAGCAGCGTCCCCCGCAACCGGAACCTACTCCTTTGGAGCAGCAGCAAACCCCGCGCATCAGTCCCAGACCGGAGGAGGGGCGACAGCAACCTCAAAAAGGACGGAAGTAGGGGTAATTTTTGGGGGCGCCGATCGCCTTGTCTAGCTCAAAGTTGATCACTTCCCACCGTGGCTCGACGGGATGGATGGCGCTGAACTCCACCGGTAACCCGTAGAGCCTTTGGGTGGCGCGATCAAGAGGGCTCCGTTCCAGATAGGGAGACACCAGCGCGAAGTAGCGGTGGGCAATGATGACGCGCAGGGCGCGGTAGCCTTGGGTGTAAAGGCGATCGAGGGCTTCGTGGATTTCGAAACGAATGCCATCGGGGTGGGTGTGCTGCCGATACCATTCGCCCTGCCACAGCCGCCACTGGCGATCGGACTGGAGATGCACCAAATCTTTGCCGTTGATTTTCACCTCAAAGGCTCCATGCCGCGGGCAGATGTAGGTATCGGTCAGGATCAGGGCAGGGATGATTTGCCGACAGTGGGGACAGCGGATCTCTGGGCCAAAGGCGGGGTATTGGGATGACATGGGGATTTAGGGACGTTTGAGGCGGTCAATTTGGGCTTGCAACTCTTCAATTTGCTGCCGGAGGCGATCAGCTTCGGTGCTAGGGGGTGGGGTGGGGGTATCGACGGCACCGCTGTGGGTGTGGGGGTAGGTGCCCGTCTTGATGGTGCGATATTCCTCGCTGTTGGCCCACTGCTCGATGTAGTGGACGCGCTCGATGGGGAAGGGATGGCTGAGCATGGTGCGACCACCCATGCCGTTGTAAAGCATGAATTTATAGATTTGGTTGAGATTTTCGCGGTCAAGCTCCTGATAGCTCTGGGCTTGGCGCTTGAATTCCGTAAGGCTGAGTTCGTGCATGCGGGTGGCACTGCCCCCAGCCAGCTTCATCATGGTGCCTAAAACATCATCGAGGGAATCGGTGACCAACAAAGCTGCGCGATCGGAAGTAAGTTCGGCTTTGCGCCGCCACTCAAAGAAAGCATAGAGCAGGCCACTGGAAACCAAGCCACCAATGCCCAGGGTGGCATCGCTCAGGCGAGAAACAACATTCATCGCCCAGACGGCCATCTGAATCAGAGTGGTGTGCCCGCATTTGATGTGCCCAAGCTCGTGGGCAAAAACAACCCGAATTTCATCGTCGGTGAGTAAATCGAGGGCACCGGAAGTGATGATGATGAAGGGGCGCTCCTGGCCGAGGGCGTAGCTGTTAGCAGCGGGGTTCTGGGTTACAAAAAGGGTCGGCTCGGGACGAACATCTAAATCGGCGATCGCCTCGCGGAAAAGTCCCTGGAGGTTGGCATACTGGCGGGGGCCCACTTGGATGCAATTACCCATGTTGTAGATCAACTCAGGGCGCTCGTAGACATATTCCACAAACTTACTGGCAACGAGGTCAAAGCCGGGCACCGATCTCAGGGCCTGCTCTGCCTGCAGATCGAGGGGATGGCGGAAGGCTTCGCTAGAGATTCCGGGGTAACGGGGCATGGGGGTGGGGTGTAAGGAGTACTTCGATCTTACGCTGTGGAGAAAGAACCCCACAAGTCTCGGCCCAGGAAACCCCGGGGGCGGGCAGGGCGATCGCCCCTTGTCAAGGATCCCCTTGCGATCCAGAATGAAAGCTGAAAAAAAAAACGAGTTATGAAAAAAGTTATTGCAATCATTCTCGGTGGTGGACAGGGAACGCGCTTGTATCCCCTCACCAAAAAGCGCGCCAAACCTGCGGTGCCCGTTGCTGGCAAGTACCGCCTGATTGATATCCCCGTGAGTAACTGCATCAACTCCGGCATTGAAAAAATTTACGTGCTCACCCAGTTCAACTCCACCTCCCTCAACCGCCACGTTACCCAGACCTACCGCCCCTCCTCCTATTCCGATGGGTTCGTAGAGATTTTGGCAGCCCAGCAAACGCCCGAGAGCCCGGAGTGGTTCCAGGGCACTGCCGATGCGGTACGGCAATATATGTGGCTCTTTGAGTCATGGAACGTTGAGGAGTACCTGATCCTTTCCGGCGACCAGCTCTACCGCATGGATTACCGCCAGTTTATCGGTCGCCACCGCGATACCAATGCCGATGTCACCCTGGCCGTGCTACCCGTGGATCAGAAACGGGCCTCCAGTTTTGGGTTGCTCAAGATCGATACCCAGGGCAGAATTCTGCAGTTTTCGGAAAAACCCAAGGGCGACGCCCTAGACGCGATGCGGGTGGATACCACCAGTTTGGGTCTCTCTCCCGAGGAGGCGCTACGATCGCCGTTTATTGCCTCGATGGGCATCTACGTGTTTCGCAAACAGACGCTGATCGATCTGCTATCCCAAAATCCAACATTTAAGGACTTTGGCAAGGAAATTCTGCCGCGATCGCTCAGCCAATGTAACGCCCAAGCCTACCTGTTCAATGACTACTGGGAGGATATCGGTACCATTGAATCGTTCTACCACGCCAATCTGGATCTGACCCGCCACCCCAACCCGCCCTTCAGCATCTATGACGTCAATGCGCCGATCTACACCCGCAGTCGGGATCTGCCCCCAAGCAAGCTCCACGACTGTCAAGTTAAGGATTCGATGATCGGCGAAGGCTGCATTTTAGACCGCTCGGTGATCCATAATTCCGTCGTAGGTATTCGCATGCGGGTGGATCACGGCTGCGTGGTCGAAGATACGCTGCTGATGGGATGCGATTTTTACCAGCCGGATACGGAACGGGAGGCGGATTTAGCCATGGGCAAGGTGCCCTTGGGCATTGGAGAGAATACGGTAATTCGGCGGGCGATCATCGATAAAAACGCCCGTATTGGCAAAAATGTCCAAATCATCAATAAAGATCGCATCCAGGATGCCAATGTCGAGGAGCGCGGTTTTTGTATTTGCAATGGCATTATCGTGATTTTGAAGGGAGCCACAATTCCCGACAATACGGTGATTTAGGTTGGCGGTTCAGACCCCAAAGCCCCCATGGAACTGCCAAATGACCACGGGCTGCTGCTAGCTGCTACCACTCGCTAGGCGGTGCCGCGTGTCGAAGGTGAGGGCGGAAATGGGGTAGTCGTGGGCTGGGAAGGCATGCAACAGTTGCCCAAAGGTCACATCCCAAAGATAAATGGAGCCAGACTTATCGCCTCCGGCGAGGATAGTGCCGCTAGGGTCAAATGCCAGGCTGGTTAGCCCCCTGCGGGTGGCAGAAAGTTCGTGGCGGAGGGCTCCGGTGTCGCTGTCGAGCAAATAGCCCGCCCATGGCGGTCATATCCTGCCAAGGTGGTGCCATCGGGGCTAAGGAGGAGGGAACGCAGCGCGGGGGTGTCGATGGGACGGGATTGTTCTTCCGAGGCGATCGTAAAGCGTTGCAGTCCTCCATCCCGCAGAGCGACCCACAAACTCTGTTGGTTGCGGTGAAAGGCCACGGCTCCCGCCGTGGGGCAATGCCACTGGCGAAAGGTGCTGCCCTGCCACATATCCCAAACCCACAGCCCCTGCCCTAGGGAAGCACCCACCAAAAAGCGCCCGTCACAGTCGAAGCTAAGGCTGCGAATCGGCTCCCCACTGTGGATAAAGCGATGGATGGGCTGAAGGTTTTTGAGGTTCCACACCTGAACGACTCCTTCACTGCTGCTCGATGCCAGCACGTGCCGGGATCGCTGCACGGCCAGGGAGAGGACATCTCCCCCATGACCGGAAAGGTCCGTAAGGGTGCGCTTTTCGAAGGTTAGCAGGATCTTGAGGATGCGATCACTGCCCCCCAGGATCAGCCAGTCTTCCTCAGGACACAGAACCATGCCATAGACGATGCAGCGGGGCGTGGGCAGGGACTGGGCACGGTAGTAGGCGCGGGCACTGGGGGCAAGACGGGTGAGGTGGCGCTGGGCGGAGTCGCGGTGTTCCCTGTATAGGGTTTGGTGGTACTGCAGGCGCTGGGTTTCGACATCGGCCAGGAGATTCTGCCAGTTGGTGGCGATCGCCCCAGTCCAAAGACGACGATCGGCACTATCCTCCCGCGGCGCTACGGGCTGGAGATGGGCAAAGTACCACTCGGTAACCAAGTGGAGCATCAGTTGGTGCCCCTGGACGATGGCATGGCGAATGGAGCAAAGGGATTGGCGATCGCTTCCGGACACCAAGAGGTGGGCGTCGTAGGATGCGGCCCAGTTCCAGGGATTAAGCCGGCAGGTGCTAGGTGATTGCTGGGCGTGGAACCAAAAGGACAGGTGCCAGTAAAATTTGTGGTCGGTGAGCGTACTGGATAGCACCAATGTCGGCAGGGGCGCCAGAATGCTATGAGGGCAGCTAATCCCGTGTCGCTCAGGGGAAAGCGAACCAAGTCGCCATAGAATTCCACCGCGTAGTGGCGGCTGATGCCCTGCACCAACTCCCGCAGTTCCTCTACCAATTCCAGGCGCAGGTCAAAGCGCAGCCCCCTCGGGCAGGAAGCACTCACTTGGGGGGGGACAGGAGCACCACCAGGCAAAATTGCTCGCGGCTTTTTTGCAGTAGTGCCGCAAGGGAGGCACCGGTTACGTACCGTTCTAAATCGCTCTGAGCCAGGATAGCGGGGAGATGGCGCAGGCACTCCCGCAGTAGGGGCTGCCGCTCTTGTACCAGACGGGCGATCGCCTTTTCCCGGGTAGTGCCCGCCGTAAGGAGGGGTAGCATTTCTGGACCCAAGGTGCCTAGGGTTTGCTGCAGGGTGGCGATCGCCTGGAGCAGCCATGGATGGGGGACGTCGGCATCGGGGGAAGCAACCATGGAGCAACGGGGTTAGGGCGGCGCTGCTTCCATTATCGCTAAAGAACTAGGGATAGTCCCGTTCCACCTGCCGTAGGCGAAAGTAGAGTTGCCGCTGCGCCAGCAGATCCCGCTGGGACAGCGCTAGGTCATAGGCCTGTTGGTACGCCAGCCGCGCTTTGGCGATGAAACCCAATTCTTGGTACAGATCACCAAGAAACTGCTGACTGGCGATCGCCGTTGGTAGATCTCCTTGGATCAGGGCCAGGCTGGTGCGGTTCTGGAGTAAGTCCTCAACCCTAAATTCGTTGGGACGGGGCTGCTGTAGGTAGGCCGCAATAAGGCGATCGCTCGCCAGGGACATCAGGGTGCGATCCTGCAAAATCTTGCCCGTGCTCAGGGCCATGCCGTAGTCCAGAACTGCGTTGCGGTAGTCCTCTTGCGCTAATTGGGCATCTCCACTCAGCAAATAGGTGTAGCCCTCACCCCGGCGATCGCCCACGGGGTAGCGCAGTGGGATGGAGGTGTAGTAAAAGCGGAGGGCATCGAGGGTCTTACCATAGTTGGCTGCGATCCGCCCCCGCAGTTGGAGCGCATCGGCGGTAGCAAGGTTGAGCTCTAGGGGAGCCGCCAGGGTCAAGGCAGCTTGGCTGTACACCAGCGCTTGGTTGGCGTTGTCTGTCCGGAGGGCTAGGGTCGCCAATTGGTTCAGCGCCACCACCTTAGCGCCCGTATCCCCCAGGGTATTGGCAAAGCGCAACTGCCCCATATACTGCTGGGTTGCTTCGTTATTGCTACGCAGTTGGGTATAGGTGCTGGCAATCAGGCCCAATGTGCGGCTGTAAGCTAGCTGATCGTTGACCCGCTGATAGTAACTGTTGGCCCGCTTCCAAACTGCGATCGCCCCTAGGGGATTTCCTGAACGAAGGGCATCGTGCCCCAAAACCACAAGGCGATCGCCCTCGTTACGGTAGTCCCGGCGCTCCCAGCGCACGATCCGCTGTCCCCACAGCGGAAGGGGCAGAACTAGAAGCAGTGCCACACTAATTCCCAGCCTATTTAGATTCCAGTTCATTAAGAGCTTCCTCACACCGCGCTAAGGCCATGGTATTTAACCACTATTTGTCAGAAATAAACAGCAAAACTGGGAAATAAAAATCCATCGTCGGGCGATCGTCCAGGCCGAGAAGAAGGAACCAAAACCCTACCAACTGCCCCATGCTGCCCAAGCCACGGTAAAATAGCGGCGACCTAATTGCCGATTGCTCGCTAGCTATGCCTCCATCCAACTCCGAATCCGGCACAGAAGCACCCCTAGTTTCAATCGTGATGCCCTGCCTGAATGAAGAGGAAGGGATTGGTGCCTGCATCGAAAAGATCCAAACCACCCTATCCGAGCACAACATTCACGGCGAAATTGTGGTGTGCGACAACGGTTCGACCGACCGCTCCGTGGAAATTGCGGAATCCATGGGCGCGCGGGTTGTGCACCAGCCGCTTCGAGGCTATGGCAACGCCTACATCAAGGGGTTTTCCTGCGCCGCCGGGCAATACTTCATCATGGGCGATGCCGACGACACCTATGACTTTCGCCTCATTCCCACATTTTTAGAATATTTAATAGACCGGGACTTCGATTTTGTCACCGGCAGTCGTTTCCTTGTCCCAAACAAAGCCGAAGAAAACCCTTGGCTCCACCGCGTTGTCGGCAATCCCGCCATTACGGCGATCCTCAATGGACTTTTTGCCACGCGCTACACCGATGTTTACTGCGGGTTCCGTGGCTTTAGCCGCCAAGCCTATGAGGTCATTTCCCCCGTTAGTCCTGGCATGGAATTCAATTTGGAACTGGCAATCAATGCGGGTCTGGCCAAGTTAAGAATTGCCGAAATTCCCATTCATTTAGCTCCGCGTAAAGGGGAGTCCAAACTCCGCACCTTTCGAGATGGCTGGCGCAGTTTGCGCATGATGCTCCTCTATTCCCCCAACATGCTGTTCCTTATTCCCGGAATTACCCTTCTCAGCGTTGGAATCTTGCTGCATTTTTTAGTTTTCGCCGAGGTTCTGCAATACAAAGGGCGCTCCCTAGGAGTTGTGACTGGTATTTTAGCGACGATCTTTAGTGTTATTGGCTACGAAATTCTAAGCCTTTGGCTCCACGTCAAAACCTATTCCTGGAGCCGCCGTTTTGATCGTGAAAATGCTTTTTTACGGCGATTTTATCAACAATTCAACTTAGAAAAGGGTTTGCTTCTCGGAGGCGCAATGGCTTTGGGGGGATGTGGAATCACAATCTGGCATGTTATCGGATGGCTACAATCCGATCTAATGGCCTTACCTCAACCTGAGTGGATTACCTTTGCCGCCACGCTCACCATTATTGGGTTTGGTTCAATGTTTTCTTCCCTATTTATTTCCTCTATGTCTATGCGCAAGGTAGGATCCTATGGACAAGACTGAGGACATGCAGCGCGGCAAAAGCCAATACGTGGGTAGCTCCGTCGGTGGCATTGCCACGCGGTTGTCGGTACGCATGCGCCACAAGATGTTTCTCAAGCTCATGGCCCTAGCCGCTCCTACAGCAGAAACGATGGTTCTAGACGTGGGAGTTACCTGCGATCGCCGCGAGGACTCCAACTTTTTCGAGAAATTGTACCCTTACCCCCACAAGTTGGTAGCAACGGGCGTTGAGAATGCTTCTTTTCTAGAGAAGGAAATTCCGGGAGTAAAATTTGTGCTGGCAGATGGATTGCACCTGCCTTTCGAGGATGGTTACTTTGATTTGGTAGTGAGTTTTGCCGTCATCGAGCACGTAGGTGATCGCACTGCCCAACGGGATTTTGTCCAAGAACTTTGCCGCGTTGGCAAGTATGTGTGTATCACAACTCCAAATCGATGGTATCCTATTGAATTTCATACTGTACTACCCTTAGTGCACTGGTTACCTCCCCAATGGTTTCGGCAGATTTTGCGCTGGCTAAAAAAAGATTTTTGGGCAAAGGAAGCCAATCTAAATCTGCTTACCCATCGTGAATGTTTGCGTTTTTTTTCGGAAGATTTTACTGTGGAAAACCATCACTTCAGATTATTTGGACTAACTTCAAATCTTTTTTATTTTTTATCAAGAAGAGACAGGAAATAATGAAGCTTGAAAATCAGGGCAAGACAGTGTTTATTCTGGTGCTGCTTGCTGCCCTAGTTGTTAGCGCCGCACGGCTTCTATCACCAATCATCATTGGTTGGGATCAGGGAATTCAATTGGAAGCCGCACATCGTCTTCTAGGGGGCGAAGGTTTAAAGACGGTTCATATTGGTTCTGCCAACCCAGATATCTACCAATCACCAGAAGCGCGATACTTAACCCACTTCCCGCCCACCTATTCCTTAGTTGTAGCGATTTTGCTATCTTTGGGAATCCCTCTCGCCATGGTATTAAAGACGATTTATTGTGTCATTACGCTTGCTGGGTGGG
>DBAX01000045.1 GCA_002291895.1 Cyanobacteria bacterium UBA999 | reverse complement strand
CCATCCACCCCCACGCCAGCACCCACCACGGGCAGACCTTAACGGACGACTATTTCTGGCTGCGCGATCGCGATCGCCCCGAGGTGATGGACTATCTCCATGCCGAAAACGCCTACACCGAAGCGGTGCTAGCACCCCAGGAGCAACTGCGGGAGCATCTGTATCAAGAGTTAAAATCCCGCCTCAAGGAAGACGACAGCACCTCACCGGCCAAGTCCGACGACTACTACTACTACAGTCGGGTGGAAGCCGGCAAGCAGTACCGCCTTCACTGCCGCAGGCACGGTTCCCTCGAAGCACCCGAAGAAATTTTGCTGGATGGCAACATCCTCGCCGCCGACCTCTCCTATTTTTCCCTGGGCATCTTTGATGTCAGTCCCAACCACGAACTGCTGGCCTATTCCGTAGATGCCGATGGTTCCGAGTCCTACACGATACGGTTTAAGCACCTAGCTACGGGGGAACTGCTGCCCGAGGAACTGCCCCACACCTACTACAGTTCCGCTTGGGGCAATGACAATCGCACGTTCTACTACGCCGTTCTCGACGATGCCCAGCGCCCCTACCGCATCTATCGTCACATTTTGGGAACCCCCGCCACGGACGATCAATTGCTCTATGAAGAGGCGGATTCCCAGTTTTTTGTTGGCGTTTCTAAATCCAACGATGATCGCTTCATTTTCTTAGATGTGGACGGCAGCATCACCAGCGAAGTTCACCTGCTGTCCGCCGACGATCCCACGGCTACGTTCCGGTGCTTTGCGCCGCGGCGACGGGGCACTGAGTACGACATTTTTCACCACGAGGGGTATTTCTACATCCACACCAACGAAGACGCCCTCAACTTTCGCCTGCTCAAAACCTCTGTCACCGATTGGGCACCCAGCGCCTGGGAGGAAGTGATTCCCCACGACCCCGAATGCCTGCTGGAGGGAGTAGAAGAATTTAAAAATTTTTGGGTGATCTATGAGCGCCGCCAGGGATTGCAGTTCCTCAAGGTTTGGGATTTGCTATCGGACGAAAAGCACGACATCGCCGTGCACGACCCCACCTACTCCCTCTACGGCGCGGCCAACTACGAGTACGACACCGAGATTTTTCGGTTTGCCTACAGCTCCCTTGTCCTGCCAACGACGGTCTATGACTACCACGTGCGATCGCGCCAAAAGGAAATTGTGAAGCAGGATGAGGTGCCCGGCGGCTATGACCCCAACCTTTACACCTCCGAGCGGCTATGGGCTACGGCACCCGATGGGCAGCGCATTCCCATCTCGGTGGTCTATGCCAAGTCGGTGCCCCGGAATGGCTCGGCTCCCCTGTACCTGACGGGCTACGGTGCCTACGGCATTAGCTCCAATGCCTACTTCTCGGCCCTGCGGCTCAGCTTACTGGAACGGGGCTTTATCCATGCGATCGCCCACGTGCGGGGCGGCTCCGATTTAGGACGGGCTTGGTATGAGTCGGGGAAATTTTTGCACAAGAAAAACACCTTCACCGATTTCCTGGCCTGTGCCGAGCACCTCATCGCCGAGGGCTACACCGCTGCCGGGAACGTTGCCATCTCCGGGGGCAGCGCGGGGGGGCTGCTGATTGGTGCGGCGATCAACCTCCGTCCCCAGCTTTTTCGGGCGGCGATCGCCGACGTGCCCTTTGTCGATGTGCTCAACACCATGTTGGACGACACCCTGCCCCTCACCCAGTTGGAGTTCGATGAGTGGGGCAACCCCCAGGATCCGGAGTATTTCGACTACATCCGCTCCTATAGTCCCTACGACAATGTGCGTGCCCAGACCTATCCCCACCTGCTGGTGACCGCCGGACTCAACGATCCCCGAGTCACCTACTGGGAGCCCGCCAAATGGGTGGCCAAGCTGCGCCGCCTCAAGACCGACCAGAATTTGCTCCTGCTCAAAACCAATATGGACGCGGGCCATGGCGGTTCCTCGGGGCGTTACGAACGGCTGAAGGAAGAGGCCCTAGAACTGACCTTTCTCCTGCGGGTGTTTGCCATGGCATAGCGCCCCACGGAGTAGCAGGCGGAATAGCAAATCCTTGGCGGCCCCCTAAGGGAGGATTTCTCGGATGCCCCCCCCAGGGCTTAGTATTAGGGCATGGCAGAACCAACCTGTGACGTCTGTGTGGTGCTCGGCACGCGACCGGAGGCAATCAAGCTCGCTCCGGTGATCATGGCCCTGCGCGATCGCCCCGAGATCCGTACCCACGTGCTCCTCACTGGGCAGCACCGAGAAATGGTACGGCAGGTCATGGCCCTGTTTGCCCTGCGGGCCGACGACGATCTCGATATTATGGTGCCGCGCCAGACCCTCACCCAGGTCACCTGTCGCAGTTTAGCCGGACTAGAGGCGCGGTTTGAAACCCTGACCCCCAAATTGGTCGTAGTCCAGGGGGACACCACCACCGCCTTTGCCGCCAGTTTGGCCGCTTTTTACCATCGGGTGGCGATCGCCCATGTGGAAGCCGGTCTGCGCACCGACGATCGCTACGATCCCTACCCTGAAGAAGTCAACCGCCGCCTGATCTCCCAGTTGGCGACCCTCCACTTTGCCCCCACAGAACAGGCCGTGACCCACCTGCAGAAATCCGGGGTGGCATCGGGCATCTACCTCACGGGCAATACGGTGGTAGATGCCCTCCTGTGGGTGGCGCGATCGCCCCAAATCCCCCTGCCAGAAATGGCTACCGATTCCCAGCGCTGGATTTTGGGCACCGTCCATCGCCGCGAAAATTGGGGAGATCCCCTGCGGGAAATTGCCTGGGCCTGGCGCGACCTTCTGGCAGAATTTCCCGACGTGTCCCTGCTGTTACCCCTCCATCCCAACCCCGCCGTGCGGGAGCCCCTCCAGGAACTCTTGGCCGGCCAGGAGCGGGTCTACCTCACCGAGCCCCTCGATTACAGCCAGTTGGTAGGAGCCTTAAAGCACTGCTACGTGGTCATGACCGACTCCGGTGGGCTCCAGGAAGAAGCCCCCAGCCTGGGAAAGCCGGTGCTGGTGCTGCGCCGCACCACCGAACGCCCCGAAGCCGTGGATGCCGGAACTGCGGAACTGGTGGGTACTGATCGCCAGGGCATCGTCCAGGCTGCCCGCCGTCTGCTGCGCGATCCCCAGGAATACCGCCGCCGGGCTAGCATTCAGAACCCCTTCGGGGATGGCCATGCCACGGAACGCATCCTGGCCGTTGTCGCCGACTACTTGGTTAGCGTTTCCTGAAAAAGCCCGTTGCGCGGACACCCCTGCGCTATAGTGACCCTACGAGTTTTGGGGGCGCGAGGAATTATGACACTGGCTGGACGGGATTTTTTGGCAATGACCGACCTTTCCGCCCCAGAGCTGCTGGAGGTGCTCGGCCTAGCCCGCGATCTTAAGGCCGGAAAAAGTAGCCAAGTGGGCCGGGGCAAAACCCTGGGATTGCTGTTTCGCAAAGCCTCGACCCGCACTAGGGTTAGTTTTAGCGTCGCAATGTATCAACTGGGGGGGCAGGTGATCGACCTCGATCCCAGCGTCACCCAAGTCGGACGGGGGGAGCCCACCCAGGATACCGCCCGCGTTTTGGATCGCTACGTCGATGCCCTGGCCATTCGCACCTTTGCCCAGGAGGAGTTGGCGGTTTTTGCCCACTACTGCCGCATTCCCATTATCAATGCCCTAACGGATCGGGAGCACCCCTGCCAAGCCCTGGCCGACCTTTTGACCATGCAGGAGTCCTTTGGCGCTTTGGCGGGTTTGACCCTGTCCTACATCGGCGATGGCAATAATGTGGCCCACTCCCTGATGCTGGGCTGCGCGATCGCCGGAGTGAACGTGCGGGTCGCCTGTCCCGAGGGTTTTATGCCCGATCCCGACATTGTCGCCCAAGCCCAAACCCTAGCCCGCACCTCTGAGGTCATCGTCACCCACGACCCCGTTCGGGTTGCCAGCGCCGCCCATGTTCTGTATGCCGATGTCTGGGCCAGCATGGGGCAGGAGTCCCAGGCCCAGGATCGCGCCCCCATCTTCCAACCCTATCAGGTGAATGAAGCCCTACTCACCCACGCCGACCCCAAGGCGATCGTACTGCACTGCCTGCCGGCCCATCGGGGCGAAGAAATCACCGACGGGGTGATGGAGGGGCCCCAGTCCCGGATTTGGGATCAGGCGGAAAACCGGTTGCATGTGCAAAAGGCGCTGCTAGCCAGCATCCTAACCCCTTAGCCACCGCACGACCCATCCGGCAGCCAAGCCCAAACCGCACAGCAGCAGTTCGAGCAGCACCGCTAAGCTACGCACCCACGCTCCGTACCCAGCCCAGGAAGGCAAGCGACCTTGCAGCCGAGATTCTAACCCCATGAGCACCATGGGCACTGCCACCAGACCCAACCCCAGGGCGATCGCCACCCATAGCCACCGCTGTGGAAATTCCGTAAAAACCATCACCGCCAAAACAATCGCCAAGCTCAGCCCGTAGCCCCAGGCGATCGCCCCCAGATCCGTAAGGGCGACCACAGCCGGCAGCAGCCAGCCCACCGCCAGCGATGTCAGGTTTGGGAAGGAGGGCGCTGTCCCGGGATACCCCAGGAAAAATCCCAGCACCCCATAGCCGACCCACAGCCATAGCAGCCAAAACCATAGGGAACACGCCCGCAAAAATTCTCCAACCCGAGCAAGGGCCGAACCCATAGACCACCTCTACTGCGATCGCATCCATCATGGCAGGGAACGCCCGACAAACTCAGTACCTAGGACCAGTCTGTCCCCATACAATGGGTTAGGCGTAGGTACATTTTTCATGTTTGATGCGTTTTGGCAAGGAATTCTCGCAGCCCTTAGTTCCGGAGTAGGAGCCGTTATCGGACTCTACTGGCAGCCCTCCCGGGTAGTATCTGCCGCCATTATGGCCTTTGGCAGTGGCACATTGCTTTCCGCTCTGGCCTTTGAGACTACGATTAACGCGTTCCGTGCCAGCGGTTTTGTGCCCCTATTTCTCGGATTTGCCATTGGGGGCGCTCTGTTTACCGTCGTTACCCGTATCGTCGATGAACGGGGGGGATTTTTGCGCAAATCCTCCTCCCGGCGACGCTTTTTATTCCAGCAACGCCAGGAAGAAACCTCGGAGGTTCTCGAACGCCTGGCCCATGTGGAGTTGATCCAAAACCTGCCGCCGAGTGAAGCCCAGGCCATCGTCCCCTTCCTCCAACCCCTGGTGGTCAAGGCGGGCGATCGCGTTTTTGATGAGGGCGATCGCGGTGATTCGGTCTATCTCATCGTCCATGGCGAGGCCAACGTCACCAAGGGGGAGCGGGTTTTGGCCGTGCTGCAGCCGGGGGAAGTATTTGGCGAAATGGCCCTGCTCACTGGCGAACCGCGCTCGGCTTCCATTGCTGCCAATACGGATCTAGAACTCTATCAACTCAAGCAGGAGCACTTCGACGATGTGATTGTCAAATCCCCCAGCATCTCCAGTGCCCTCAGCCGTGCCCTGGCCCGGCGGTTGCAGTCCACCACCGAGTCCCGGGTAGAAGCCGAGCAGAATTTGGAAGTTTGGCGCAAGCGGGCGATCGACAGCGTGGAAATCGACCTCTCGCCGTCGGAAGAACAGGTGATGATCCAAGGATTTGTGAAAAACTCTACGCCCATTGCCCTACTCATCGGCACCCTGATCGATGGCATTCCCGAATCCGCCGTGGTGGGCATGACCTCCCAAAATGAACAGCTCGGCTTTTCCTTTTTGCTGGCGGTCTTTATTTCCAACTTTCCCGAAGCCCTATCCAGCTCCATCGGCATGCGGCAATCCACGGCTAAGAGTAGCCAAATTCTCTGGCTGTGGCTGGGGGTAATCTTCCTGAGCGGTGTCTGCGCCATTCTGGGCTACCTTCTGGCCGCCAATACTTCTCCCTTTGTGGTGGCCCTAGCCCAGGCGGTTTCCGGCGGCGCTATCCTAGCGATGTTGGCCAGCACCATGATGCCCGAGGCCTACGAGTTGGGGGGGGGCTCGGTTTCCTTCTCCACCATTTTGGGATTTTTGACCGGTTTTTTTGTTACTGCACCCAATCTTTTGCGCTAAAAAGATTCGCTTTTATGATGGCAGATAGCAACCGTTCGCCAGCAAACCTATGCTCTTTCCTGACCCTGCGATCTGGAATGGTTTGACCTTACTCGATGGCATT
>DBAX01000127.1:643-41422 GCA_002291895.1 Cyanobacteria bacterium UBA999 | reverse complement strand
GCAGGGAGGAACCCTGGGGCTGGTGGAGGTAAGCCCCGGTAAGCATGGCTCCCCAAGATAGCAGGCAGAGGCAAAGGGCAAACATCCACATGTAGAGGTGGGACACATCCACTGCTGGGGGGGAGATCCGATACCCGATGGTCGTGCTTCTGACGGTTTGCATTGCCAATCTTTAACCCAAAGTTTGTCTTGATGTGCCTGACGATAGCAAAGCCCATCAGCGGATGCAGCGTTTTCTGGGGGTTTAAGCATAAAACTTAAATCGAATTAACCTTCCTTCACCGAATCGGGAAGCAGACCAAGGGCAACGCAAAATTTCTTAGCATGGACTGGGGTACCAGAGGGCTTCTACTTGGTGGGCGAGGGCTAGGGCTTCATCGTGGGAGGAGGCCGTAATAGTCACGTGTCCCAGCTTGCGTCCGGGAGTGGCTTGGCGTTTGCCGTACCAGTAGATGTGGGTTTGGGGAATTTGGGCGATCGCCCGCCGGGGAGCGGCATAGTCGGAATTGGTGGTTTCATAGCCGAGGAGGTTGACCATTACCGCCGCCGGCACCCGCAGGGCCGTACTACCTAGGGGCATCCCGGTGGCAATGCGCAGGAGTTGGGCAAATTGAGAAGTTTGGCAGGCTTCAATGGTGTAGTGCCCGGAGTTGTGGGTGCGCGGGGCAATTTCGTTGACTAAAATCCGCCCGTTGGTCAGCAGGAAAAGCTCAATGCCAAACACGCCTACGGCATCCCAGTAGTCCACCATCTGACGGGCGATCGCCTGCACTTTTTCCGCCTGCTCAGGGGCAATCCGGGCCGGGGCAATCACCCGCCGGCAAACGTGCTGCACCTGCTCGGTCTCGACCACGGGAAACAGGCGCACCTCCCCTGTGGCGCTGCGGGAGACCATCACCGCCAACTCTTTTTCGTAATCAACCCAGGACTCCACAAAGCAGGGAACCGATCCGAGGGAGTGCCATGCCGCCGGGAGATCTTCCCCCCGCTCCACCCGCACCGTTCCTTTGCCGTCGTAGCCGTGGCGACGGGCCTTAAGCATCACTGGCATCTCCCAGGCACTGGGGTCAAATTTGGGGCAGTAGGAGGCAAACTGCGGCACGGGAATCAAAATTTCGGCTAGCTCGTGGCGTTGCTGCAACTTGTCGAGTAGCCGTACCAAGGTACTAAGGCTGGGAATGAAATGGGCGGGCACGGTTTCCAAAACCGCGAGATCCACAAACTCGTTCTCAAAGGTAAGAACATCACAGCACTGGGCCAGTTGCCCGATGGTGCCAACGATATGGGTGGCCGTGGAAGCAACAATATCCTTAGGGGATGCCAGGGCAGTCAGGGGAATCCTTAGTTCTTGGGCGGCGATCGCCGTCATCCAGGCCAATTGGCCCCCACCAATGATCCCGACGCTCTTGCCCATAAAAGTTTTACCTGTTCAACAGTATTTCTTAACCCTTACTTAAGTCTTGGCCACTACCATACAGTGTATTGCCCAATACAGCCAACGCCATGCCCCCCTCTCTCCGAATCGAGCAGCCCCCTGGCCAGCGTCCCATTCTGTCTGCGGATATTCCCAGTACCACTGAGTGGCGGCGCGCCCTAGAAGAAATTTACCACGGGCGCAACATTTTTTCCTTCACTAGCGGCCAGGGGATTCCGCTGCAGGAGCAGGAATTGTGGGTTGTGGGTCGGGGCATTGTGCAATTGAACACCCTCCATCCCTGCGGCGATGAAGTTCTGGTGGGGATTGCCCTGCCTTCCATGCCCTTTGGGTTGCATTTCACCAGTCTCGATCCCTACCTGGCGATCGCCCTGACGGACGTGGCCCTGATTCGCTTTACCATCGCCGAGGTGGAGCAGTCCCCCCAGCTAACGGCGAGCATCTACCGTCACCTCAAGCGCCGTCTGCAACAAACCGAAACCCTCCTCTCCCTCGTGAGCAATCGCCGGGTCGAGGAGCGGCTGAAACAGATGCTCCTGCTGCTGCAGCGGGAGATCGGCCATCCCGTGCCAGGGGGCGTCAAAATTGCCCTGCGCCTAACCCACCAACACCTGGCCAACGCCATCAGCAGCACCCGGGTTACGGTTACCCGGGCCCTTGGTCTGCTCCAGGAAGAGGGGTGGCTGTGGATCGATAGGGATCGCCATATTATTGTGGCTGAGCCCGCGGTAGCCAGCGATGCATCACCTCGATCAACTCCTGGCGGCTGAGGGGTTTGCTGAGGTAGTCGTTCATCCCTGCCCCAAGACAGCGATCACGGTCTTCAGGAAGGGTATTGGCCGTCAGGGCAATGATCACCACGGGCTGTCGTCCGGTAGCTTGCTCCCAAAGGCGAATGCGCTCTGTGGTCATGAAGCCATCCAGCTCGGGCATTTGACAATCCATGAGCACCAAGCGATAAGGATGGTGGGCAAGGGCATCGAGGGCGGCGCTCCCATCTCCAACCGTATCGACGGTGTACCCCAGACGACTGAGTTGGCGCACTGCCACCTTCTGGTTGACTGGGTTGTCTTCAACGAGCAAGATTTCGGCAGCGTAGGTAAGGGACGCGGCAGTTTCCTGGTCGCTTGGGGGTAGCGGCAGGGTGGGTACGGTAATGTCGCCGTCTTCTACATGCCCATCGAGCAGTTCCCGGAGGAGCCGCAGGAGGCGGTTTAGGCGCACGGGTTTCGCCAAAAAATACAGCCGCTGCTGCACGCTTGGCAAATATTCCAACTCAGACTGCCGTTGGTTGCTGCGCAGCAGGACCACGATGGGAATCTGCCGCTCACCGCACCACTGTCCCAGTTGCCCACCCTTTAGGGCAGCGGCGTCCACCAGCACCACATCCGGTGAGGTTCCCCTCCCCTCTAGCCATGCTAGGGCTTCATCGCCACTGCGGGCAGCGAAGACGGCCATACCCCGGGGCTGCAGATGGTGGGTTATCCCGGCAATCACTCCCGCATGGGGATCTACGACCAGAAGCGATCGCCCAGCAAACCATGGGGGCGGAGCGGCGGGCTCCCGGGGTACCTGGCAAAAAGGCAACCGCACCCAAAAGCGAGAACCTCCCTGGGCATTCCAGGGACTCTCCACACCGATGGTGCCCCCCATCAGGGATGCCAACTGGCGGCAGATCGAAAGCCCTAAGCCCGTTCCGCCGTAGCGCCGCGTTGTGGAGGCATCGACCTGGCAAAACGTTTCAAAGATGCGCCCCTGGCTCTCGCCGGGAATGCCAATTCCTGTGTCAAAGACCTCAAAGGTATATTCGGGAGTCTGGCATTCCTGCCAGCGGATCTGCACCTGCACGTACCCCCGATCGGTAAATTTGATGGCGTTGCCGACTAAATTAAACAAAATCTGCCGCAATCGCCCTAGATCGCCCCGTACTGTCCGCGTGGCCTCGGGTGGAGCCACGGCAATCAACTCCAATCCCTTGCGGTGGGCCGAGGCCGCCAGCAGTTCTACCACCTCCTCGATCGCCTCGAGGGGCGTAAATTCCAGTTCCTCTAGCTCCACACCACCGGACTCAAGGCGGGAAAGTTCCAAAACTTGATTGAGCAGGCCCAGCAGGGTGCTGCTGCAGGTGTGAATGCTGCTGACGTAGTCCCGTTGTTCAGCGGTGAGGGGCATCTCCAGCAGCAGTTCCGTCATCCCCAAAATGCCATTCATGGGGGTACGGATCTCGTGGCTCATATTGGCTAGAAACAAGCTTTTGATTTCAGTGGCATGCTCTGCCTGGGCGATCGCCGCCTGCAGTTCCAACTCCTTTTGGCGCAATTCCGTGACATCGCGCCCCACAAAAACGTAGTTATGCTGGTGCTCCCGGGGCATCCACACCGTGGCGGCCGAAAACCGCAGGGTCAGAACTTGCCCCGCCGCGGAGAGGAAGGGCGTCTCAAAAAATGTGCGTTCCGTGGCTTTGAAGGCCAAGGTCGCAAAAATGGGGCGATCGCCAAAGACCCGATCTAGGGTCTGGCCGATCAATTGGGACGATTCCTGCCCACACCAGTCAAGGGCAGCGCGGTTGGCCAAGCGCACGATCCCGTGGGCATCGGTAACCAGCAGCCCCTCTCCCATCGACCAAATCACTTTATGGATAAACTCCTGGGAAGCGGCCAGGGCCTCGGTGATCAGCTCTAGCTCGTTGGCGCGGTGGAGCAACTGTTGGGCCAATTCGGCGCGATCGGTCACATCTTCGATCAGGATAAAGACCTGTACCCCCGCACCCAGCTCCTGCACCGCAAAAAGACTGAGATCGAAATATAGCTCGCGGCGTTGCAGATTTTTTAGCTCAAAGCTCTCTAGGGCATCGCCAATAATTTGCTGAAAGACCTCCTCAAGACCAACCAACTCGGGAAAACTGTCCCATACGGGGCTGCCGATGACCATGTTCACGGAATGTTCGGCATAGCGCGGGGACTCTGGCGAAAACTCCACCAAGCGCCCCTCGGCCGTGGTGATGACATAAAAGCGCTGGGAGGACTGGGTTAATCGTTTGAGGAGCTTGAGGGAATTCATGGCAAGGCTTAGGCGTCTGCCTCATAATCGCACGATCCTACGCGCCTAGGCATACTGGGGGTTGGGGACCCTAACCTCCCAGGGGCAGGGTGACCGTCACGGTAGTGCCTACCTGGGGTTGGCTATCGAGGCGGATCTGCCCGTGGTGACCCTCGATGATCGCCTTGGCGATCGCCAGACCCAGACCCGATCCCCCCGTCGGGAGGGGGCGATGGCGATAAAATCGCTCAAAGACTTGGGGTAGGGCAGTTGCCGGAATTCCCATGCCCGTATCCTGAATGGTGAGCTGCACCTGTCGGTTGGGGATGACCTGTCCCCGCACAATCACGCTGCCGCTGGGGGTGTAGGCGATCGCATTGCCCAGAAGGTTGGTGAGCAGGCGGGATAGTTGCTCGCGATCGCCATGGAGGGAGACTTCTGGGAAGGGAGACTCCACCCAAAGTTGCAAATTTTTTGCCTGGGCTAGCGTTTGCTGCTCCTCCACCACATCCGTGACCAAGGGCCCCAGGGCCCACAGGCCCTTGCGGGGGGCGATCGCCCGACTGTCGTAGCGGGCCAGGAACAACAGATCGTCGACCAACCGCCCCAGTCGGCGGGCGAGGCGCTCAATCACCTCCAACTGCTGCGCTTGGGTCTCCCAATCCGGGGCGGGGGCCGCCAAAGCAGCCTGGACATTGGTTTGAATCACTGCAATGGGATTGCGCAGCTCGTGGGAGGCATCCGCTGTAAACTGCCGCAGGCGCTGGTAGGCATTCTCGACGGGAACCATGGCCAACCCCGACAACCACCAGCCGCACAGCCCCACAACCAGCACCAGAAGCAAAACCGCCAAACTCAAATCCAAGAATAAATCCGCCGTTGGCTTGGTCACCTCAAACCAGGGATGGCTGATCCGCAGGTAGCCATCGGCTACGGCCGTAGTCAGCTGGCGGAGGGTTTCTCCGGAGGGCAACGTCACCGTGCGGTAGGGGGGGGTGGGGCGCAACGGGAGCACCTCAGCGGACTTGAAGGTAGACCACAACCGTTCCCCCCGGGCATCAAACCACTCCAAGTCGATGCGGTCGTCGTCGAGGGCCGAGGCTTGCACCGGGGCGGGGGACGGCAGCCGCTGCCACACTTCGGCAACGTGGTCGATGGTGTCATCGATGCGATCGATCAAAGTAAGCCGGACATAGCCATAGATTCCCGCGGCACACAGCAACAGCAGCACGGCGGTTACCATTGCATACCACAGGGTTAGGCGCCATCGGGTCGCGGCTACGGTTTCTTGAAACATAATCCTCATCGGTGGGATCGAGCGCGATCGCCCTAAAAAATCGAACGCTGACCCTCGGGGCTAACGCCGACAATTCTCAGTTCGCAGTCGAGCACCTTAAAGCCAAATTTGTCCGCCACCTTTTTGCTGATGGTCAAGATTTGATCATTTTTAAACTCAATCACCCGATTGGTTTTGACACAGACCAGATGGTGATGGTGGTGGGGACGCGGTTGGTTAAGTTCGTAGTGCTTGTGATCTTCCGCCAGTTCCAGCTCCCGCAACACGCCCATGCGGGCCAGGAGGCGCACCGTGCGGTAGATGGTCGAAAGGCTGATGTCCTCGCCTAAATCGCGGAGGCGGTGGTGGAGGTCCTCGGCGCTGAGGTGCTCTCCTTCGGGTAAATCCTTGAAAACATTGAGAATTGTTTCTCGCTGGGGTGTCATGCGACAGCCCTTGGCGTTCAGTTCAGCTCTGAGGGTTTCCGATGAGTAAGGAACGTGCCCGGTAGTCATAGGCTGTTTTCAATAGATACCTCTTCTTGAGAATAGCACGGCGCACCCGCAGAACTTGACCGGGCGTGGCGTTTGGCCAGCACAATGACATATTCTGTAATGTTGCAGCGGTGGGGTAGGCGATGAAGGTACTGGTGGGCGTGACCGGGGGCATTGCGGCCTATAAGGTCTGCGGGGTGGTTTCGGCACTGGGGCAGCGATCGCACCCCGTTCAGGTGATCATGACCCAGGCGGCGACGGAGTTTGTAGCTCCCCTGACCTTTGCAACCCTAGCGCGATCGCCCGTATATCAGGATCGCGATTTCTGGCAGCCCAGCCACGGTCGCCCCCTGCACATCACCCTAGGAGAGTGGGCGACGGTGCTGCTGATCGCCCCGCTCAGCGCCCAGACCCTCGGCAAATTGGCCCATGGCTTGGCCGACAATTTGCTCACCAATGTGGTTTTGGCATCTCGGTGTCCCATTTTGCTGGCACCGGCCATGAATACTGCCATGTGGGAGCAGTCCCAGGTGCAGGACAACTGGCGGCGGGTGCTGGCCGATCCCCGCTTCCATGCCATCGCTCCTACGGCGGGGGTGCTCGCCTGCGATGTCGTGGGCACCGGGCGCATGGCGGAACCGGAACTTTTAGAATCCTACCTGCACTCCCTAGCATGGACGGGCGGGCGGCGGGATTTAGCTGGACAACAGGTCTTGGTCAGCGGCGGTGGGACGCGGGAGTTTCTCGATCCGGTGCGGTTTTTAGGCAATCCGGCAACGGGTAAGCAGGGATGGGCGATCGCCCTAGCGGCCAGCCATCGCGGGGCCGTGGTAACCCTCGTGCTTGCCAATCCGGAGCCGTCCTTGGTGCGCTTGGCGCGGGAACAGGGCATGGTGCTCCATGTGGTGACAACGGCCGCTGATTTGCGGCAGCGCCTGCACGCACTCTTTCCCACGGCGGATTACACGGTGATGGCAGCGGCGGTGGGGGATGTGGCCCCGGCCCACTGTGCCGAGACAAAACTACCTAAGGCGGCCCTGCCCGCCGCCCTGCCCCTCGTCCCCCTTCCGGATATTGTCGCGGAACTGGGCGATCGCCGGCGACCTGACCAAGTGCTGATTGGTTTTGCCGCCCAAACCGGAACTGAGACCGAACTACGGCTGCGGGCCCAGGAAAAGCTGCGGCGCAAAAAACTCAACGGCATTGTGGCGAACTGGGTAGATGGGGGCGATCGCGGGTTTGGCAGCGATTGCAATCAGGGTTTTTTATACCTTGACGATGGCAGCACGTACCCCATTCCCTACGGCAGCAAGCTCGACCTGGCCCACCACCTCTGGGATCGGGCGATCGCCCACAACCGCCCTAACCGCGCCGTAGAGCTTGGCGGAGCACCACCTGCTGGGCTGGACTCAGTTGACGCAGTGCCGCCCGGGGATCCTTAGCTTGGCGCAACTGCCGTAGCAGATTCTCGGCTTCGGATACCCCACCCCGGGGCAAGCAGGTTCCCCCGTCGCAGTTCAGCCCCAACTGCTGCCAATGCAAAATCGGAATCGTGCGCCCCCGCTGCCCGTAGTGCTCGTGGGCGATCGCCTCGGACTGGAGGTACTTGCGGGTAGAAGGGTAGAACTTGGGATGGCGCGGGTAGGGCACCGTAAAGCAGCCAAAGGCCCTGCGATATTCCTCCGAACCCAAAATTTCCTTAATCAGGGCAGCAGTACCGTGATGCAACAGGATGTCGGTATAGCGGGCCACTTCTTGCCCATCCACGGGTGCCCGCCCCAGGAGGTGTTTGCAGTCCCATTCCACAAACTTAAGATTGGAGCAGGAATGGTAAAACTCGTTCAAGTAAACCGACGACTGGCATAGCGCCGCCAGAAAATGCCGCACCCCCAATTTGCCATTGAGAAAATCTCGCTCCTCCCTAACCAGTTCCCGCCGCTCGTAGGCATGGGGCTGTCGTTCTAAAACCTGGGCGTAAATCTGCCGTAAAGCTTCTTCGCGATCGCCCTTCGATGTGGTTCGGGCGATCGTCGTCGGTTGCCAAGCTGTCATCGCAAGCCTCCTAAATATTGCAGATGGACTGACTCAGTCTCGGAATGCCTTTGCGCGCCTACGGACAGGTTCGTGGGCAGTTATTGCATGATTGCAGCAGCAGACGCCCAAAGGTGGCAAGACTCCTTTGTTGGTCGTCCCTTGTGACTGCATCCCTACCGAACCCATTGCTACTTCACTGCTATCCCGTCGCCATCCCATGGGCATCGTTCCCCCCATGCACTGAAATCTCGAAAGTCTCGAAATCGAAAGTCTCGAAAATTATGGAAAAAGACTCAGAAGCTCGGCAGTACTATCGCGCTCGTACTGCATCAGTATTGTTCCGAAATTGGTCTCTATTTGTTCGCTCCCCCACTACTCCACTCCCACTCCACTCGCAATACCGCAGGCATGACGGCGGGGCAGTACGGCAGGAAAGCGGCGATCACTCTTACCTATGGAATCCGGTTGTGGATTCCAGTGGAGCTTATTGAATTTTCAACTCAAAGCTATGAACAAGGTATGCATCCCCCGCCTTTAAGGATAAGTTAAGGGCGGATTAGGGATCGCAATTTATTCACCAAAGTTTACTTCGATCATTGAAAAAACCTATAGAGACCGCCCATCACTCGGCGAGCACCCTAAGGTAAGGATGTTTTAGCCCCAAGCTGGACTTAGAGCTTTGATGGTTTTTGGGACATTGCCCTAGGCCCCAGGTTCTTGCCGTTGCGGCGGCTGAAGCTGCCCCCCTCGCCTAGGAGTTAGGACGATCAGGATGTTTTGGCAAAAGCCTCTTTACCGCTGGGCATCACCGTGCGATCGCCCTTGGGACTTCTGCCTCGTTCAGGTTCCCCAGGGGGATGCAGCAGCCAGGAACTTGTTCCCACGGCAGCAAACCCTGCCACGGATGGCTCTCTATCTATGTAGGTTGCAGCGTAGATTGCAGTTCCCTGCAGTTCAGCTAGTTCCGGCGCATGCACAGCACGATTCCGTAGCGCACCCCGCTTAATTTTCAACCGTTTCCCACCCAGCACCCGGCGCCCCTATGGTTTCTATCCAACAAACAGCCCAAGAATTTCTGACCACGCGATCGCCCTTTGATCGCCTCACTGCCCCCGCCCACCAAGAACTCATGCGGCACGTCGAGTTGCTGCGCTACAAAATGGGGCAGCCCATCCTGCGCCACGAAAACCTGCCTACCCACCTCCACCTCCTCCTCGAAGGGCAGGTGCGCTTGCTCGGCTATGGGCTCCAAAACACCCAGCTTCCAGTGACGCTGCAAATGCTTACACCGGGGGCACTCCTTGGGCATGCCGGACTGCTGCGGGGTGTTGCCTGTGAAACGGCGATCGCCTCCCAAGAATCCATCTGCTTGCGCCTCGAAGCGGATTTTTTCCTGCATCTTCTCCACACGGAGTCGGCCTTTGGCGCGCTCTTCCTCGAGCAGCTTAGCGTTGCCGAAGCCTACGAAATCCTGGGTCATGGCTTGAAGCACAACCCCCACACCGAAGGCGTCAATCTCCGGGAAGCGGCCATTATGGCCCAGGGGCGCGGGCGGGTGGCCTACCTCAGTTCCGTCACCACCGCCGCCAGCTATCAGCAGGATCGGGAATGCCACTGGTTTGTCAGCAGCAAAACCCTGGACGCCCTCCCCGTCGGCACCCATCTCACCCCAGAGCTGGAACTGGGGGGTCTGGTGCTACCGGAACCCCTACGTTTGGTCGGCTTTCCCCTTGTGGATTTCCCCTTCCTAGGGGCTGTGCCAAGTGCTGCTGATACCCACCGCCCCAGCGCCGCTACCCCCCTACTGAGGGACGCCATTGATGCGGATGCCATTCCCTACGCCGACGATGGGGAGGCAGCCCCCACCGCCCCAGCGGGTGCCCCCGCCAAATCCCGAGCCGCCGCTCCCCGCTATCCCCTTGTGGCTGCCCAGGGCACGCGGGAAGAAGCGATCGCCTGCTTTCAAATGCTGTGCCTCCACCACCGCATCCCCTTCCGCCGGGAGGTCATGCGCCGGGCCCTTGAAGGACGCAGCAATACCCGAGACTCCATCTCCCTGCAACTGTGCGGCAGCATGGCCGAGTTTGTCGGTTTCAATCCCCAATTGGTGCAGGTGCCCGCCACCAAGATCGGTCTCCTCAATTCCATGGCCCTGATCCACTGGCAAGGACACCTGGCCGTGATGTACGAATGCAGCGATCGCGAGGTCATTTTGGGGGTTCCTGGCATGGGCGATCGCGGTCTGCTGCGCCTCAGTCCCCAGGAATTTGGCCGGCACGTTGAAGCTGCGGTTCCCGTACTGCTCCTCCAGGTCACCAAAGAAACCCCCAAACAGCGGTTTGGGCTGAACTGGTTTTTGCCCTACATCACCAAGTACCGCAAAGGCCTGTGGGAAGTGCTGATCGCCTCCTTTTTTGTCCAACTTTTCAGCCTGGCCAATCCCCTGATGATCCAGGTGATCATCGATAAGGTGCTGGTGCAAAATGGCGTCGATACCCTGCAAATTCTGGGTATTTTCCTGCTGGTCATTGCCCTCTTCGAGGGAATTCTCACCAGCCTGCGTACCTACCTCTTCGCCGACATCACCAACCGCATCGACCTGGCCCTTGGCTCCGAAATTATCGATCACCTGCTGCGGCTGCCCCTACGCTACTTTGAGCGCCGTCCCGTCGGCGAGCTGGCCACCCGGGTCAACGAATTGGAAAACATCCGTCAGTTCCTGACCGGCACCGCCCTCACGGTCGTCCTCGACGTGCTGTTTTCGATTATCTATGTCGTGGTGATGTTTATCTACAGTTGGCAGTTGAGCCTGGTCACCCTAGGAACAATTCCCTTCTTCCTAGCCCTAACTTTTATTGCCACCCCAATCCTGCGCCGCCTGCTGCGCACCCGTGCCGAACGCAATGCCGAAACCCAGGCCCATCTGGTGGAAGTTGTCTCGGGCATTCAAACCGTCAAGGCCCAAAACATCGAACTGCGATCGCGCTGGCAATGGCAGGAACGCTACAGCAAATACGTATCCGCCGGATTCCGCACTACCATGACCTCGGCCACTGCGGGGGCGGGTAGCCACTTCCTCAACCAGCTATCGGGCCTGTTGGTGCTGTGGGTCGGAGCCTACATGGTTCTGACCAGCGAGGGACAGTTCACTCTAGGGGCCCTCATTGCCTTCCGCATCATTGCCGGCTATGTCACCACCCCCCTGCTGCGCTTGGTGCAACTCTGGCAAAACTTCCAGGAAACGGCCCTCTCCCTAGAGCGCCTCAGCGACATCGTGGATACGCCCACCGAAGCCGAGATTAACCGCAGCACCATTGCCATGCCCCGCATCCAGGGCCACGTGGTCTTCGAAGATGTCAGCTTCCGCTTTGCAGCTACGGGCCCGATGCAGTTGACCAACATCAACCTCGATATTCCCGAGGGCACCTTTATAGGCATCGTCGGGCAAAGCGGCTCCGGCAAAAGCACCCTGCTCAAGCTCCTTCCCCGCCTCTACGATCCCCAGGGGGGCCGGATTCTGATCGACGCCTACGACATCGCCAAGGTAGAACTCTACTCCCTGCGATCGCAACTAGGTTTGGTACCCCAGGAACCCCTCCTGTTCGACGGCACCGTGGAGGAAAACATTGCCCTCGTAGTTCCCGATGCCACCTCCGAGGAAATTATTGAGGCCGCCAAACTAGCGGTGGCCCATGAATTCATCATGGATCTGCCCAACGGCTACAACACCCGCGTTGGCGAACGGGGCTCGGCCCTCTCTGGGGGGCAACGGCAACGGATTGCGATCGCCCGCACCATCCTGCAAAATCCGCGCCTGCTGATTCTCGACGAAGCCACCAGCGCCCTGGACTACAACACCGAGCGCCAAGTCTGCCGCAACATCATCCAAGCCTTCCGCGGCCGCACGGTGCTGTTCATCACCCACCGCCTGAGCACGATCCAAAATGCCGATCGCATTCTGCTGATGGACAGCGGCATGGTGGCTGAGCAGGGCACCCACACCGATCTGATGGGTCTGCGCGGTCGCTACTTCGGTTTGTACATGCAACAAGAAGCCCAATTCGTCTAACCTCCACGCCCTATGAATCCCCACGAAACCACCACCGAACACAATGGCCATAATGGCCACAACGGTCATAACGGCAATGGCAACAGCCCTAGCCTGATTCCCGCCCCCATCGCCCCCCCGACCTTTGACCAGCCCGTAATTCTGCGCCAGAGCAACACCTGGTCCCGCGCCATCATCTGGAGCCTTGTCAGCGTCACCACCCTGGGCATTGCCTGGTCGTTCATCGCCGAAATTGACGAAGCCGTTCCTGCCCTCGGCAAGCTCGAACCGAGCGAAAGCGTCAAGGAAATCAAAGCCCCCGTCGGCGGCGTCGTGCAGGAAGTGCTGGTCAAGGAGGGAGCCGAAGTCAAAAAAGGGCAAGTCCTGCTCCGCCTCGATGCCACCACCGCCGATGAGAGCCTCAAATCCCTAGAAACCGTGCGCGACACCCTCGTGCGGGAAAATGCCTACTACCAAGCCCAAATGAACGGCACGTCCGGCGATCCTACCACCGCCGCCACCCTCCCCGCCGAGCGGGTAGCCCTCACCCGCAACCGCTCCACCCTCGCCGCCGAGCTAGAGCTTTACCGCATGAACCTCTACGGCACTGGCTCCCTGTCCGGCTTAAGCGCCGAAGAACGGGCCCGCCTCCAAGCCACCCGCCTCGAAAGCTCCACCCGCGCCAACGCCGCCCAATTGGAGGTAACCCAGCTCCAAAGCCAACTGTCGGAAACCCAGTCCCAACTGGTGGCCGCGCGGGATCTCCTGGCAGTGGAGCGCAAAATTCTCACCGACTTTACCCAACTGACCGAAGAGGGGGCCCTAGCCCGGGTACAAACCGTGCGGCAGCAGCAGCAGGCCCGTTCGCGGGAAGCTGAGGTGGCCCGGCTGCAAGAACAGGTGGGTCGGCTCCGGGCGGCGATCGCCCAAAGTCAGGAGCGCGTTCAAAACACCGTCGCCACCTCCCTCGTTGATGGGCACAACCGCATCGCCGAAAACGAAAAGCGGATCGCCGAAATCGACAGCCAACTCAACAAGATTATTGTTGATAACCTCAAGCGCATCGCCGAAGTTGAGGGACAGTTGGCCCAGGCTCGGGTCAACCTCAAGTACCAGGAAATCACCGCCCCCATCGACGGCAAGGTATTTGACCTCAAGCCCACCCACTCCGGCTACGTGATCAACGACCCCACCCCCCTAGTCAAGGTAGTACCCAGCAATGCCCTCGAAGCCCGGGTCTTTATTACCAACAAAGACATCGGCTTTGTCCGCGAGCAAATGGACGTGGATATCCGCATCGACTCGTTCCCCTTTAGCGAGTTCGGCGACATCAAGGGCAAACTTACCTTCATCGGCTCCGATGCCCTTCCCCCGGACAACATCTACCCCTACTACCGCTTCCCCGCCACCGTGCGGCTTGATCGCCAATACCTGAGCATCAACGGTCGCCAGGTCAGCCTCCAGTCGGGGATGGCCCTCAGCGCCAACATCCGCACCCGCAAGCGCAAGGTGATCAGCCTATTCACCGATCTCTTCGTGCAAAAGGTCGACAACCTCCAGCAAACCCGCTAGGGCTGCCCCTGGGGATGGAACGGCCCACTGCCTGGGCGGCATCGGAGCAGGGCACCGGGCACTGATTCCCTGTCATCTGGGAAAGGCTGCCCGCCCCTTAGGTATAAGCAAAAGCCTAGAAGAATTGATAGTTCTATAGGCTGGAATTATAGAACGGCACCCAGGAACGCCTCCCGGGTGCCATTTTGTCGTTCCAGTGCCCCAAAAAAACAGGAGCGAAGCCCTTGCCTCCCTCCAACGTCAACGGTACTGCATGGGGACTGCCCTAGCGAAACCCAATCGCCGCCTGCCACACAAAAGCCAACAACAGGAAAAACACCGGAATCACGGGCAGCACATCCACAAGGGGTTCAAACATCCGATAGGCTTCGGGAAGGGTAGAGAGCAAAGAGAAGGTAAGGGGGAACATCTTAAAACGGGCTCCAAAAATATTATGACTTTTGGTAACGGATTCTACCACGGGCTCGGAGGCGATGCAGGGGCAAGTTGTGACACAATAACTGCATCCCGTTGCGTGTGCACCTATGACTTTTGGGACTTTTGAGATTTTTAGGGCTTTTGGCGTTATGGGGCGCTTCCTAGTGGTGATCGCCCTGGTTGCGTGCAGTTCCTGGTGCCTAGCCGCCCCAGCTTGGGCCAACATTCAAATTAAGCTTAAGGATCTCACCTACCAAAGCTGCCCGGCGGAGCAGTCCCGCAACTTGGTGCTCGGCGGCGGCACGATGTCGGCGCGGTGTTATCTCATTGAAGGCACAGCGGTCAACCCCAAAAACAAAACGGTCTACAACGCCGATGTCTTTGGGCGGGTCTACGATGCCAACGGCAACGACGTGATGCCAGAACGGGGCCGGTTGGGGGCGATCGCCGAAGTGCCACCGGGCGAAAGCACCTTTGCCATCATGCTCAGCGTCCCCGCCGATCAGCCCGAACCCCTAGCCCTCAAGCAATTCAAAGCCTCAGGTTTTACTGGCAATGTCCGACGCTAATCAAGAATCCATACCCGTGCCCGACGAGACCGGGGATCGTTCCCTCCTCGAAGCCCTGCGTTCCTCCTTCGAGCAGCTAGCCGCCGCCCAGCAGGCCCAAGTCGCCTCCCTAGAGCAGCAAAAACAGGAACTCATCGGGGCGATCGCCATCCTTGAGCGCAAGAAAGAACGGCTCGACCAAGAAATGCGCACCACCTATGCCGGGCAATCCCAGGATGTAGCCGTGCGCTTGCAGGGTTTTCGCGATTATTTAGTGGGCAGCCTCCAGGAATTGGTGGCCAGCGTCGAAAGGCTCGAACTGGTGCCCCAACCCCCGGCAGCACCCGTAGAACCCCTAGCCCCAGCCCCCATGACTGAACCGGAAGCTCCCAATCTTACGGAACAAAGCTTTGGTGACTTGCGGCAGCGGGTAGAGCAGTTGCTGGAGCGCTACCGCACGTTGCCCGACTACTACGGCCCCCCCTGGAAGCTCCGTCGCACCTTTGAATTGGTGCACTCCGAGCGGGTGGCCAACTGGTTCTTCAACCAAGCTGGTCGGGGGGCCCTCCGCAGCATGGGCACCCGCCTGCAAAATATTCTGGTGGCTTCGGCGGCAATTTCGATCCTGCGCACCCTCTACGGCGAGAAGGTGCGGGTGCTGGTGCTAGCCACTGCCCCGGAGCGGTTGGGCGAATGGCGGCGCGGCTTTCAGGATTGTCTGGGTCTGACCCGCGATCACTTCGGTCCCGAAAAGGGTGTCGTGCTCTACGAAGATGCCGAGCCCCTAGTGCTCAAGGGCGATCGCCTGGTCAAGGAAGGGATGATGCCTCTCGTGATTTTAGATGAGGCCGAGGAGTCCATAGACGTGGACTTGTTGCGCTTTCCCCTGCTGATCGCTTACGGCCGGGATCCGGAGCGGGCCAAGGCAAGTTACCCCCCACCCTACCGGGAGCGCGAATCCCGCGAATCTAGAGATGAACCTCGGGAACGTTCCAGGGAAGACTCCCGGGATCGGGCTTGGGATTGGTAACCGCGGCTTGTTTGTCCCAACGCCCTCCCAAGATTGCCAGACCTAGGTTTGCGAGCAACACCCACAAGCATCGATCCCCAACCACCAAAACCATGTACAGCCTTAAAACCCAAGTTTTACTTCTTACGGCCATCCTCTCGGCGATCGCCCTTGTGGGCTGCATCTTTGAGCTGAGTTCCGGCAACCCCGACTGGGGAACGATCCCCACTTGGGCAATTCTGCTGACCAGCATTCCCGTCGGCGTAGCTAGTTTTGTAACGGCGGTGAAATTGGCGCGCCAGTCGCTAGATTCCTGATCTGTCCATCGGCGGTAAATTGTTCTGGATCGAGCGTCACCACCAGATTGGGATCTTCCCGCAACCGCAGCGATCGCCGGACTTGCCCCAGGTATACGGGCCGTGACACACCCTCCGCCACATGGAGCAGGGTTCGGGCGCGAATGGTGAGCTGCTCTTTGCCCTGGCCGTTGCGCCCCGGAGAAAACAGGTTGCTCGCTGCTTGGCGCAGCGTTGCTTCCACCTGGGGTAGGGTAACGGTAGGGGGCAGGGCAATGGTTGCCTCGGCCGTAAAGCGATCGTACACCAGGGCGTAGGGCACTGCTCCGGGAATAGTCGTGCGGGTAATGGGGGAGAGGCTAAGGGCAAACAGCCCCACGGTCAGCACCAGCGAAAACAGCGTCACACCGACAAAGCGAAAGCGCCATCCCCACTGACGGACAAAAGCCAGACCCGTAATCAGCGCTGCAACCAACACAAAACCGCCCATTCCCTGGGCTAACTGGCCAAATTCCGATGGCGAAAGGGGCATAACACCTGCACAAGCGATAGTAAGCCTAAGGTACCATAGGAAAAAATCCTTAAATCCTAGTCATGTCAACGGCCCCCCTTTGGCTGCGCGTTGTCCGCCTGTTGCGCTGGGACAAGCCCGCCGGACGCCTTATTTTGATGGTACCGGCACTGTGGTCCCTAACCATCGCCGCCGAACAGCAGCACCAGCCCGTGCCCCTAGATCTGCTGGGCATCGTTCTGTTTGGCAGTCTGGCCACCAGTGCCGCAGGGTGCGTTATCAACGATCTGTGGGATCGGGATCTCGATCGCCAAGTGGCCCGCACCCAGGATCGCCCCCTAGCTGCCCGCAGTTTATCCCTAGGGGTGGGAATCGCAGTTCTTGCGGTTGCCGGGATCTGTGCGATCGTCGCCGCTGCCTACCTCAACCCCCTCAGTTTTGGTCTCAGCCTAGCCGCTATTCCTATCATTGCCATCTATCCCGCTTGCAAGCGGTTTTTTTCCCTGCCCCAACTGGTTTTGTCCGTGGCCTGGGGATTTGCGGTGCTGATTCCCTGGGCAGCCTTGCGGGGACACCTCGATCCCAGTACCGCCTGGCTGTGGGCCGCTGTGGTGCTGTGGACCCTGGGTTTTGATACCGTTTATGCCCTCAGCGATCGCCCCGATGACCTCAAGGTGGGCATTCGTTCCAGCGCTATTTTTTTTGGTCGTCATACCCCGACGGCAGTGGCTGTGTTATTGGGCTTGGCTTGGCTGAGCCTGTTGGTCACCGGGCTGCTTACCCAGTTGGGAACGGTATACCTGGGGTGTTGGGCGATCGCCGGAATCCTATGGCTGTGGCAAAGCTGGCGGCTACACCAGACCGATCTGCCGGACAGCCTCTATCCCCAGCTTTTTCGGCAAAATGTCAGCATAGGGTTTATCCTGTGGTTGGGAATGCTGCTCCATCCAGAAAACTTAAGTTTTTTGGGCGGTTTTCTGCCCTAGGAAGTAATCTGACTATCGTTAGTGTTTGTTACGATCACACTAACGAGCTTGTGCAAACGCCATGACGAACATTCAATCCCAAATCCAAGATGAACTGAAAAACGCCCGGGAAGTTTGTGAAATTTCTGGGACAGGTTCTAAGGAGTGTGCTGCTGCTTGGGATGCGGTCGAAGAACTGCAAGCTGAGGCTTCGCACCAAAAGCAAGGGAAGGAAAAAAATTCCCTCGAAAAATTCTGTGATGCCAACCCAGAAGCCGCCGAGTGCCGCATTTACGAAGACTAAGTTCCACGGTCATTGAACTTGTTGCGTCCATAGGGGTTAGGTTGCAGAGAGGTTGAGGTTCATTAACATTTCCCTGGCAAGGGAGCGTTGAGAGCGTAACGATAGACCTAGACACGGGTAAATTCTGGAAAAAAACAGAAGCAACCGATCCCCTCGGAGATCATCCTCAATAATTTAGGGTGTAGGTACGTGTAGAGCTGGGGCTCTGCCTACTTTTTTCATCTCTCCTTTAAATCCCGTGTCCCACATCAAAAACCATCATAAGATTGACCACGATCAAACCTATCCGTGTCCCTGTGCCAGCCGCAGGGGAACCCTAAAGCCAATCATGCTCACCGATGCCTTCGGTTGTGATCGTTGTTCGTTGATGTTTGTGATTGACAGCGAAGGGTACAACCTAGTGCAGCTTGGGGGTATCGATCCTACCCACCAAACTTGGTTTTGGTCGGGTGTGCGTTGGCAACTGCGCCGACCTGGAGGGAGTGCGGCCCATCGATCGGCGGTGGTTTTGGGTGTAGTGCTGGGACTGATGCTCATGTTGACCCTCAATATTTTTGTGCCGGCAACGGCGGTGGCCTTTCCCCTGCTGCTCATTGCCGGTTTCTTGTCTTGGTATTTGTTTCACCCCAATTCCCAGCGCCCGTACTAATCCATGCAGACACTACCGGAGGTCTACCAAGCATTCGTAGCAGCGGAACAGTTTCGGGCCACGGCGCAGCAGCGGGATCAACTTGTGCGGGCGATCGCCCAGGCGGTTAAGCGGGGCAAGACCGACCTTCTCGAAGCCAACACCTTGGATTTGGAATCCTGTCGCGAAATGGCAGTCCCCGAACTGCTGGTGGAGTGGCTGAAGCTTACCCCGGAGCGTCTGCAGCAAACTATTGACAATCTGCTCCATATTGCGGCACTGCCCGATCCCCTTGGCCATAGTGTGGGTCGCCTGCGGGTTCCGTTGGGGGCGATCGCCCTCATTTATGAAGGGTTTCCCCAATTGGGCTTAATTGGTAGCTGCATGGCCTTCAAAACGGGCAATAGCCTTATTCTCAAGGGGGGCAGCGAGGGCAGCCAAACCCATCGCGTCGTAGCTACTTTGATCCACGAGGCAATTAGTGATTGTGGCTTACCCACCGACATCCTCGTGGCATTGCCCCAGGGCAGTTCGATTAAAGACCTCGTCACCCAAGAGCGCTATTTGCGCCTAGCGATTCCCTACGGTCGCCCCAGCTTTGTGCAGCAGATTTGCCGCCAAGCTACGGTTTCCCTGCTGCCGGCGGCGATGGGAAATTGCTTTTTGTATCTGGCTCCAACGGCACACCTAGATCGGGCAACCGAGATTGTGCGCGCCAGCCGCTTGGGAGAACCAGAGGCAGCTACAGCCGTGGAGAAGGTGCTCTGCCATCGTTCTTGGCTGTCCCGAGGGCTAGGTCTGTGGGTACGTCGCTTGGTCGCGGAGTTTGACCTACTGCTTGATGCAGCCCTAGGCGAAATTCCGGAACTGTCCGCTGTGGGGGCACCGCTCGTGGAACCTGAGCATTTGGGGCAGGCATTTCTGGATCGGCGCCTTGCAGTGAAGGTTGTCGACGATCTCGACGATGCCATCAGCCTGATTAACCAATACAGTAGCGGCCATGCCGATGTGCTGGTCACGGACTCCCTCTCCGAAAGCCAACAGTTTAGCGAGCGGGTTCAGAGCAGTACCATTTTTATCAATAGCGCCAGTACGTTTGTGCGGTGCACCCCCCAAAATGCGGCCCTTGGTCTTACCAGTGTCAAGATGCGGGGATCGGTGCGATCGGTCGGAGAAATTGATTTGGTTAGTTTGACTGCGGTGCGGCGCATCCTTTAGGCATGCTAGAGCATGAGTCCGTGGCTGTCTTCTAAAACGTTGGGTACGTATTCGGCAATACTGTAGTGCCCTTGGGAACGGCGCACGAGAACTAAATCGACATGGTAGGCGCAGTCGCCCAGGTGAGGGTGGGCACTGAGAAACTCGGCGATCGCCCGGAGTAGCTTCGCCGATTTAGCCGCTGTTAGGGCCAGTGCCCCCCCGTGATCCCAATTGCGATCCTGACGGGTCTTGACCTCCACGAAGCGCAGGGTACTGCCGTCCTGGGCAATGACATCCACTTCGCCCCAGCGACAGTGCCACCGTTGCGCCAGAATCCGATAGCCCTGGGACTCTAGGTGACGGCAGACGAGATCTTCACCGCGATCGCCAATGGCTTTCATGGCAATGGTGCTTCTAGGGCGTGGGCCAGGGCACCGCGGTAGCATTGTTGCAATTCGTCTAGGGACAAAAGAATCACCGCTGTCTCCCCGACCCAGAGCGTAAAAGGCTGGTCGGCGGGAATTACAACCCCCAACTCGTAGTGGGGAACCTGCTGCTGCCGTAGCGTTTCTTCCCAAACCTGCCGGTATTCAGGGGCGATCGCCACCACAATCCGACTGGGCGCCTCCCCAAAGAGCATCTGACGCACCGCGAGGGAATCCCCGTGGGGTAACGACAGCGTGGCTCCGTGATTTCCGGCGATCGCCGCCTCAGCGAGAGCCAGGGCCAGCCCTCCCTCAGCACAGTCGTGGGCTGCACGCACCCATCCCTGGGCAATCCCCTGGCGGCAGACGCTCTGAACCGTTCGTTCCAGGTTCCAATCCAGCGCCGGCGGGCGTCCTGTCGTTTGCCCATGACAGACGTAAAGATACTCAGAAGCTGCCAAGGAAGCAGTCAAAGATCCCACAAGATAGACAAGATCGCCCACCTGACGCCAGCCCTGACCGCAGGTCAGCCGGACATCCTCAAGCAGACCAATCATGCCAATAACGGGGGTCGGATGAATGGGGCGGGACGTACCCTGGCTATCAATGGTTTCGTTATAGAGGGATACATTGCCCCCCGTAACCGGAGTATTCAGTTGCCGGCAGGCCTCCGCAATGCCGCGGCAGGCTTCGTGAAGTTGCCAGTAGCCCACTGGGTGTTCCGGGCTGCCAAAGTTGAGATTGTCCGTCACCGCCAAGGGCACTGCGCCCACACAGCTTAGGTTGCGCGCTGCCTCCGCCACCGCCAAAGCTGCTCCCCGATAGGGATCGAGATAGACATAGCGGGCTGGACAGTCGAGGGTGGCGGCTAGACCAACCCAGGGGGTGGCAGCGGATGGTATCCCGGTCGGGGGGCGAAGACGAATGACCGCCGCGTCCCCCTGATCGGGCAACAGTACGGTGTTGTTCTGCACCTGTTGGTCGTACTGACGGTAGATCCAAGCTTTAGAAGCCAGGTTCGGGGACGCCAAAAGGCTAAGGAAGATTTGCTGGGGCGATCGCCCATCTTCGGTAGGCAGCGACTCCGTCCAGTTCCATGCGGTTGTGGCGTACTCCGGTGGTTCAGACAAAGTACGGTGGTATAAAGGCGTGTCCTCGGCCAAGGCTCGGGCAGGCACCTCCGCCGCCACGGCTCCGCGCCACAGGATGCGCACCACCGGCTCGGCAATGACCTCGCCCACGACTACGGCATGCAGTCCCCAACGATGAAAGATGGGGATGACCTCGGCTTCCCGGCCGCGGGTAATCACAAACAGCATCCGCTCCTGGGACTCGGACAGAAGATATTCGTAGGGCACCATGCCCGTCTCCCGGGCCGGCACCCGATCGAGATCCAACAGCACGCCGACACCGCCCTTGGCTGCCATTTCTGCCGTAGAGCAGGTCAGTCCTGCCGCTCCCATATCCTGGGCCGCAACCACAGCCCCCGTGTGAAAGGACTCCAGGCAGGCTTCTATCAGGCATTTCCCTAGGAAAGGATCGCCCACTTGTACCGCGGGTCGGCTTTGCTCCGAGCGATCGGACAGCTCGGCACTGGCAAAGCTAGCGCCCTTGATGCCGTCCCGTCCCGTTGTTGAGCCAACATACACAATGGGATTACCGATGCCTGCGGCGGCTGAGGTGACAATTTCCTGGGTCTCCAAAATGCCGATCGCCATGGCATTGACTAGGGGATTTCGCTGGTAGGCAGGGTCGAAGTAGGTTTCACCGCCGATGGTTGGCACTCCTACGCAGTTGCCGTAGCCTGCGATTCCCGCAACGATACCTCGAACGCGGCTCCGCACCCACGGATCCTGGGGATCGCCAAAGCGCAGCGCATTGAGGAGGGCTACGGGGCGGGCACCCATGGTAAAGATATCCCGCAGAATTCCACCAACACCCGTAGTTGCCCCCTGGTAGGGCTCAATGGCTGAGGGGCGGTTGTGGCTTTCAATTTTGAAGCAGACGGCCAGGCGATCGGTGATGCGCACCACGCCGGCATTTTCACCGGGCCCTACCAGAATCCGCTCTCCCTGGGTGGGAAACTGCTTCAGGAGCGGGCGGGAATTTTTGTAGCAGCAATGCTCCGACCACATCACCCCAAACATGCCCAGTTCCGCCCGGTTGGGTTGTCGTTGCAGGCGATCGCACACCCATCGGTACTCTTCGAGGGTCAGCCCCTCGGCTTTGATCTGCGCCTCTAGGGCCGGGGACACGTCGATCATGGGTGAATCCGTTGCCAATATTGACGATAAAGTAACTCTAGCTCATTGCTTGAAAGGCGCATCAGTTGGTACTGATCCAGTTGCAGGGCCTGAAAAATTTTGTAGAACCCCACGGAGACCGTGGCAATGCCTATACCAAAACCCGCGGAGGTCAGGGCTGCCATCAATCCCCGGATCTCTAAACTGGTTGTCTCCTGGGCGGCGGCAGCCAATCCCAAGACGCTGCCGATCATGCCTAGGAGGGGAGCCAGCACCATGACCAATTCCAAGAGGCGATCGCCACGTTGCATCGCACCCAACTCCCGCTCCACCGCATGGGACAGTGCCAGGTGAAACAGTTCGGGGGTAGGAGTTTCTAAGAGCAGCGGGGCCATGAGTACCCGCACCGTCGGCTGCCTCCGCCCCAGTTGGGCCGCCTGCAGGGCCCCCCACAGGTCATCCCGCGCTGCAAGCAAAATGCGCCCAATGATTTGGCTCTCCTGGGAGTAGATTGCCAGCCAAAAGCACGCCCTTTCTGCCGCGATCGCCACCGTTATGGCCGACAGCCCCAGCAAAGGCAGCATCATCGGCCCGCCCGCCTGCCACCACTCCGCCATGGTTAGATCAGGCTGTCAATTTTTTGGGCCAGTTCCACGTCGAGGCGGCTGATGCCGCCAACATCGTGGGTGGTCAGGTCAATGGTGACGCGGTTGTACACATTAAAAAGCTCCGGATGGTGATCCATTTTTTCGGCGACGATCGCCACCTGTCCCATAAACCCAAAGGCCGCCACAAAATCCTTAAACTGAAATTTTTTGTGCAGCTTGCCGTTGATCACCGACCACCCCGCCAGTTGGGCGATCGCCGCGGCAATCTCAACTTCCGTTAACTTTGTTAGGGACATACTTCCTCCGTTCGCCTGAGCAGTACCACCACGATGCCCGAAAACGTCCGCCATGGCAAGAACCACCCCGGCTCCGATCCCAAGGTACAGAACTCCACGGCGGCGCAGCCCCAATGTCACCAAGCAACCTAGGGACGAATTGGAGTATCGCGGTACCACCATGCCAGGATCTGCATCCAGTTCCAGCCGACGCTGGCCATCTGCTGGGTCATTTCCTGATCGAGGTGCTGCCCGTCGGAAACCGGCATAAATCCATTGCCCCAGCTAATCCAATTGCGTTGCAGCCGGGCTCGGTAGTATCCCTTAAAACCAGGACGGAGCATGTAGCCGGCCGTAGCCGACACCGCTTGGTCGCTACGGGGATGGATCAGAGAAATCGTGCGGTTCGCCTGGGGATCGAAGCGATAAAAGCCCACGTACACCTGATCGCGGGTATCGCTGACCAAGTCGTAGGGAGCGTCACCCCATTTGCGCTGACGCTGGGTGTTGATGGCATAGCTACGGGCAGCCACGGCCTGGGCTTTCAAAGCATCCAGGTGCCAACTGGCAGGCATTTCGTTGGGGACGACGCTGCGGAGATATTCCTCGAGGGGCAAAATATTAATGGCGATCGCCCGGTTGTTCCAAGAACGAATTTCCACTTGACTGGGGTACAAATTCAGCGCTACCTGCACCAAGCCGTTATTGGAAGGAATAATCCGACTGACTTGGGACGCAGAAATCGGGTACCACCGCCCCGGCTCCAACCTCCGATCCGGTCTGCCTTGCACCTGGAGGGTAGCGGGCTGGGTTACCGCCACTGGAATTTGACTGCTAGCCTCTTCGCGCACCAAAACGCGCAATAGAGTAGAGGCCTGGGCTGGCGCTACGGCGGTCAGGGCTACCACCACTAAAGAAACCCAAAAGGACACAGCACGGGAGAAGCGTTGAATCATCGGTACAAACTCTCACACGAAAAAAGTAGGAGTAACAAGCTCAGCACATCTCAACACAAACGATGCCCGATTCCAAAGGCGATACGATTTTTCCTTACTGACAAGTACATCATGGTGATGTTGACAGAATGCATGGCACTTGGCAAGGGGAATATGGCGGGCAAAATCCCCAGCTAGTGTAACAAACCCCCTTACATTTACCAAACTAGGGTTCTCAAAAAAAGCTCTATACTGGGCTTAAAATGTGGATAGAGTAAGTGCGCGGTTGCGGATCGAACCGTTGTGGTTCGCATCTGAGGAAAGTCCGGGCTTCCAAAGAAGACCACCTTGCTGGGTAACGCCCAGTACGAGCAATCGTGAGGATAGTGCCACAGAAACATACCGCCGACGCCAGATTTTTGGATTTGGCAGGTAAGGGTGCAAAGGTGCGGTAAGAGCGCACCAGTAGGATCGCGAGATTCTAGCTCGGTAAACCCCAAGGGGAAGCAAGGCGAGAAGGTGAAGCAGTGGGTCTTCTGATGCTGTTAGCCTGTTCCCTCGGAGGCAGAGTCCTTTGGGGGGTGTGCCGCTTGAGGTTCCTGGTAACAGGGATCCCAGATAGATAACCGCTCCAACAGAACCCGGCTTACGGCTTGCTCTCTCCTTTTTCTCCCAGGTTGGGTGCCTGTGATCGTTACTGACTGGGGTGCGAGGGAATAATTTTGCTTGATTAGAATCAACTTTTCGTCGCGTCGAGGTTCGCAGGTACGTCATGGGCATTCCCCAAAAAGCAGTCAATCGGCTTATTGCTAGCTGTGTTTTTCTCTGTTTGATTGCGTTTTTGAGCAGTAGGTTCTATGCCGAGCCGCAGTTGGTGCCCGGAACGCTGGTAGCGACTGATATCCGGGCCCCCTTTGCCACCGAGATCGAAGACCGCTTGGCAACGGAGCAGGCTCGGGACTTGGCCCGGCAGCGTATCGTCCCGGAGTATCGGTTTGAGGAAGATCCCGTTGCCGAATCTAAGCGGCACCTGAAGGAACTCATTGCCCAGGGAACTCGCGTGCGGGAGATTGCTGGCCCCCTACCCTACCTATCCCAGGGGGTTAGCACCGATGGGCAGCGGTTTCTCCGCGCTGTTGGCACGCCACAGTGGCAGCGCTTGCAGAAGGAGTTTCAGATCCTGAGGCAGCTGCCCCGCAACCAACGCGCCAACCCTGCCCCAAGTACCGTTACTATCGAGCGCCGCGTACTCTTGGAGTTGCTGCCCTACGGCGACCTGTGGGATGCCATTGCCCAAGCACGCCAGCGCTACCAAACAGCAGCGGCCCAACTGGATTCTGTTCCCGCACCCCTGCGCGATCGCCTGCTGCATTTTAGTGACGATGAGTGGCGCACCATTACCGAAAAGCTCCGGGAACTCACGGATGAGGTCTATACCATCGGTATTCCCCTAGGGCTGCCGCCGGAGCGTCAGGTTCGCCTGCTGTCCTTGCTGCGCGGACTTCCCCCAGACCCGCGGGATCAGGCCCTTGTCGTGGGGATCCTGCAGATGACCCTGCGCCCCAACATGACCCTAAACTACCGTGCCCTGGATGCCATGCAGCGTCATGTGGCAACTGGACGAGAACACATTCAGATGCGATCGCTCACCCGGGGAGAAGTCATCGTCAAGTCCGGAGAAACGCTCAGTCCAGAGCAGTTTGAAATTTTAGATCGCCTGGGGCTAACTGAGCGACAGGTGAATTGGTGGGGCATTGGCGGGGTAGCGGTGATTACGGCGTCCGTTTTGCTCCTCTATCGCCTCCTCCAACCACGGCTGATCAAGCTCCACTGCCGCGATCAGGCAGTTATTAGTCTTGTGTGCCTGAGCACGATCCTGGCCGCATTCCTCCTGCAGCACAACACGTTGTCCCTACTTCCCCTAGCTTTTGTAGGCCTAACCATCGGGAGCTTCTACGGCTTTAAGCTGGCCCTAGTCACTACCCTAGGCACGGGGCTACTCATAGTTTTGGGTGTGGAGGTGTCTTGGGTGCGGGTTGCCCCCCTGTGGACTGGAGCTCTTCTTGCGGCAGCGGTCACCAACCGACCTCTGACACGATCGCACTTGGCGGCCATGGGTCTGCTGGTAGCCCTAGTCCAATCCCTCATGGGCAGTCTTTTAGGATTGGTCGTCTCCGAATTACCACCACTGCTGGTGCTGGTCTCGTCCCTCCAGTACGGTGCCAGTGGTCTGCTGTCATCGGTTTTGGCCCTGGGTGCTATTCCTTACCTGGAGCAATTTTCCTATACCCTTACTCCTTTTCGTTTAGCAGAATTGGCAAACCTTGACCGTCCTCTGCTGCGCCGCTTGGTCACGGAAGCACCGGGCACGTTTCAACACACGCTTTTTGTAGCTAATTTGGCAGAGGCGGGGGCCCGGGAGTTGGGGGCCGATACCACCCTAGTGCGCACGGGGACGCTCTACCACGATGTGGGCAAGACCCTCCAACCCCAGTATTTCATTGAAAATCAAATGGGGCAGTCCAATCCCCACGACGCAATCGACGATCCTTGGAAGAGTGCCCGGATTATCAAGGAGCATGTCACCGCTGGGCTCAAGCTCGCCCAACGCTATAACCTTCCCGATTTGCTCCAGGCGTTTATTCCTGAACATCAGGGGACAATTGTAATTTCTTACTTTTACAGCCAGGCCCAAAAGCGATCACCCGGAACTGCGATCGAAGATGATTTTCGCTATGCTGGCCCCATTCCTCAGTCGCGGGAGACGGGGATTGTCATGCTGGCCGACGCCTGCGAGGCGGCATTGCGGGCGCTCGGCAATGAAACTACAGTCGAAGAAGCCAGCGAAGTATTGCTGCGGATTTTCGAGTCCCGATGGCAAGATGGGCAACTGCGGGACAGCGGTTTGACCCATGACGATCTCAAGCGCCTTGCCCCAGTATTTTTCCGCGTTTGGCGAGAGCGGAACCATGGCCGGATCAAATACCCGGCCTTTGCCAAAAAAGTGGATCCCACGGGCTCGGCCATTCCGGGGCAAACCTGCGACACGCTCCCCCCCTCGGTAGCGCCCCATGCGGTAGGTCAGGCAGGCACGCCCTAGGTGCTGGTGAGCGGCTAGGGCACCTCGAATGGGAGACTAGAGGATTTGCAATTGCTGGGAAGACTCGCCAAGGATCACAAACACAATATTTTGCATTCCCTTTTCAAAGCGCAGCGTGCGCACCAAGTCTGTTTCTTGGGAAATGCGCGAATCTACCACAATCAAATCAGGCTGAACGGATAGGGCTTTCTCAATACAATCTTGGCTGTCGAGGGCTTCAACGACGCTAAAACCCTGGGTTTCCAAAACATTGGCAATCATGTGTACTGTGGATGCTTTTTTATCGACAACCATGATCTTCTTGCTAGAAGTGCCCTGGGAAAGCAAATTGCCAATGTCCCGCAACAACGCCTTTTTATCGATGGGCTTGGTCAAGTAGCGATCAATGCCAAGCTGATAGCCCCGCTGCTTGTCTTGGACGATGGACAGAATAATAATAGGAATCTCCGTGGTTTGGGGATTATTCTTCAGCACTGCAGCCACATCAAAGCCATTGATTTGGGGCATCATCACATCCAATAAAATCAGATCGGGTTTTTGCAGGCGCACCTGATTGATAGCATCCATGCCATCGCAGGCCTCGCGCACTACGTATCCTTCGGCCTCAAGTTCTTGGCGTAGCAATTCCCGAATGTGGGAGTCATCATCTACCACCAAAATTTGTTTGTGCAATTCGGCTCCATGGAGGGGAGCGGATACAGATACATGGGATTTGATTTGCTGGACGAAGGAATCGATGCTGGATTCCGCAGGAAAATAGTCGGGTGTTTCTGGGCTGTGGGGGACGGCGAGAGGCAGGGAAAAAGAAAAGGTGCTGCCCTGCCCCAATTCACTTTCCACCCAGATTTTACCGCCGTGATGTTCGATGATTTGCTGACAGATGGGCAGTCCCAACCCTGTCCCCTTGGGCTTGTCGGTAAGGGTATCTCCCACTTGCTTGAACTTTTCAAATACCTTGGGCTGATCGGTTAGGGCGATACCGACCCCAGTGTCAATGATGCTAATCGTCACATTCTCGGCGTTTTGGCTGGCCCGACAGGTGATGCTGCCCTGGGTTGTGAATTTAATGGCGTTGGAAATCAGATTGATGAGGACTTGGATGAGGCGATCGCGATCGCCCGTAACCATAGGTAGCTGGGGATCGATGACCCGAATTAATTCCAGTCCACTGGTTTCAAAGAGGGCCGATGTGGCCGCTAGGGCCCGCTCGATCACCTCCTCGGGATGGACTGGCTGCATGTGCCACTCAATCTTGCCCGCTTCCATTTTGGCGATGTCGAGGACATCGTTGATCAGGGAAGTCAAACGCTCTGCTTCCGCTACGATAATGTTTACGTTAGCGTCTATTTTTTTGAGCCCCCGGGTGAGCTTTTTGTGCTCTAGCTCTTGGGCAATGGGAAACATCTCTTCGCGCAGTTTCTCCTGAATAATTGAGGCAAATCCCAGGACGGAGGTCAAGGGCGTCCGCAGTTCATGGGAAACCGTCGAGATAAAGTCCGTCTTCATTTTGTCAATTTCCCGCTCACTGGTGACATCCCGCACCAGCACCGCCACTCCCAGAATGGGATCCACCTCTGTATCACTGAGACGGAAGATGGTTTTGGCCACGGCCTGCCCAACGCGGCCATAGGAAAGGGGCACCTCAGCGGTCACGATTTGCTCAGGATCGGACAGGGATTGGGCGATCGCCAGTGCCAGTTCCTCGGGCAGCACCTCGCCACAGGGACGGTGCCGCACCGCCACGCCCTCTAAGTTAAACAGCGTGATTAGGGAGGGGTTCACCTGGGTGATGTGCCCCAAAGCGTCGGTCACCAGCAGCCCATCGGCTAGGTTCGCCAAGATAGCATTGAGCCCCCGCGCCTCCGCCAGGGAGGTTTTGAGCGCTACTTCATCGGCTTTGCGCTCGGTCACATCCGTAACCATGCCGTCCCAAAAAATGACACCATCCTGATCGATTCTGAGGTCGGGATGGGCTGAAAAACGGATCCACTTGTGGGTGCCGGAGGGCGTGGTGATCCGAAATTCCGCCGCCCAGGGTTCTAGGCAAATGGAGGCTTCCGCCAGGGAATCCTGAAATGCGATCCAATCTTCGGGCAGAAACATTGTGGTCAAAATTTGGGCATTTTGCACTACCGCATCGGCGGAAACCTCGAAGATATCCTGGCACCGCGGACTCATGTAGACAAACTCATAGGAGCCATCTAAGGAGATGACATAGCGATAAATTGCCCCCGGTACATTGGCAACAATGCGTTGAAATCGCCCTTCGCTTTCCCGCAGGGCTGCCTCTGCTAGCTTCCGCTCGGTCACGTCACTCGCCGTGCCCGTAAAGCCAACAACCTGCTGTTGCTCGTCACGGATAAAAATCACGTTGAACAGCAGTTCCACCGGGGTGCCATCACGCTGCACGTGGGTGGTTTCGTATTGAATGCTAGGCTGTTCGGTCAGGATCGCCTGAAATAGAGCAACGCTCTCCTGCTCCGCCTTGCCTGGGGCGCAAAAGTGACGGAAGGACTGACCCATCATTTCCGCGGGTTCGTAGCCATAGATGCGCCGCACCGCCGGATTAATGAAGGTAATCGCCCCAGCACCATTGCAGGACCAAATAATATCTAGGGAGGTATCGACGAGGGTGCGGTATTTGCGTTCGCTATCGTGAATAGCCTCCTGAATAGCCTTGTACGCGGTGATATCCCGGGCAATGCCCTGGAAGCTCAGCAAATGGCCTTCCCGATCCACCACCGGGTTGACATTGCACACGAGCCATTGCCAACTGCCATCTTGATGCTGAGCACGAACCTCTAGCCCCGCCCGCGGCTCTTTGGTGCTGCCCACCACCCCTAGGAAATTAGCAAAGTGATCGCAATCCTCCGGGTGGATAATTTCGGAGTAGTGGCGTCCAAGGTAGTGCTCTGGCTCCCCCCCGAGGATGCCCCGCACCCGTGGGGAAAGGTACATGATAATGCCTTCGGCATCGTGCTCGTAGATGAGGTCGTTGGCATTTTCAACAATGCTGCGAAAGCGACTCTCGCTCTGGGCCAGCGCCTGCTCCGCTATTTTGCGATCGCTAATGTCGCGAATAATCCCTTGGAAGCCCACGGGATCGCCGCGGTCGTTGGTCAGAACGATGGGAATGCTACTCATCCATTTGTAATAGCCATCTTTGTGCAGCGATCGATACTCGATATCCAGCTCCAAGGACGGCTCGGCCAAAATACGCTCCAGACATTTCTGGGCGTGGGGCAAATCCTCAGGATGGAAAAGGGGCGCAAACATCTGCCCCAACAGTTCCGTGGGTTCATACCCCAGCAAGTTCCGCATCCCCGGAGATAGGTAGGTAAACCGCCCATCCAAAGTGATGTTGTAGATCACCTCCGACGCTTGCTCCACCATCATGCGAAACTTGGCTTCACTCTCAGCCAGGGCCAGCTCCACCGTTTTACGGTTGGTAATATCCCGCCAGACGAGATGCAGCATCGGTTGGCTTTCAAAGTTAATTGCAGTGAGAACCACCTCCGCCCAAAACACGCTGCCATCCCGGCGCTGAAATTGCCACTCACAACGGTAGCTACCTTCACCATAGGCTAGGGCAGCAATGTGGGCAAATTCCTCCGCCGTGGGAATGCCACTGGACTGCACCGCCGGAGAAATGGCGTCAATGGGAACAAAGAGCAGCTCGTCTTTATGAAGGATACCGAGGCTTTCGAGGGCCGAATGGTTGCAGTCCACTATTCCCCGCTGATCGAGGAGCAACGTCGCATCCCGGGACTTCTCAAAAAGCTGCCTTAGGCGCGCTTCCGACTGCCGCACGGCCTGCTCGGCACGGTAGCGATCCGTGATATCCCGCACCGTACCGACAATGAAGGGATGCCCATGGGTGTCGGCGAAAAAGGATTTTTGCGTCGAAATATAGCGGACTTGCCCGTGGATGTCAGTTATTTTCTCCTCGTTGACAAAGGGCTCGCGGGTGGCAAAGATATGTTCGTCAATCCGCCAAAATACTTCGGCCTCGTCTGCTTCAAACAGCTCGCGTTCATCTTTGCCGAGAATTTCCTCCCGAGGTCTGTTAAGAAGATGGCAGAGGGCATCATTAACCAAAATGTGGCGATGTTCGGTGTCCTTGACAAAAATAGGGTCGCTGGTGCTGTCTATGACCCGGTTTAAAAATTCCTGGGAGAGGCGCACTTCCTCTTCTGCCATCTTGCGCTGGGTAATGTTGATCAGGTAGCCAACGGTGCCGGTTAGTTTACCCTGCCTGTCCCGGCGCTTGCTGAGGGTCAGCAGCGCATAAAACAGCTCTCCTGATCGCCGCTGCAGTTGCAGTTCCACCTCGTAGTGCTCCCGTCGTTGCAGCCGCCGTATCAGTTCACCGTGCATGGGCTGGGACACCTGCTGGGGGTAGATAAAATCGATACTTTGCCCCAAAACCTCGGCGGGCTCTACTCCAAAAAGGTCAGCACAACTGGTATTCCAAGAGGTGATCCGCTGCTCTAGATCGAGGGTAAAGATAGCTGCAGGAATTTGGGAGAGCAGATCGGCTTCCTCCCGATGCTGCTGCCATTGATCCGCATGGCGCAGTGCTAGGTCTAGGGTGGCAGCAACCTGACGTAAAAATTCAATCTCGGGCGATCGCCATACCCGGGGACGGTCACATTGGTGCAGGCAAAGCAGCCCCCACAGCTCCTCCCCCTTGGATACGGGAACTACAAGATTCGCCCGAATCTGAAATTGGGCCAAAATTTCAATATGACATGGGGTAAGTCCTGCGGCATAAATATCGGGTACCACCTGGAAAGCCCCCGTTGCATACTTATCGGCATACTGCGTGCCAAAGCAGTGATCGTGCACCCGACGGGCAAGAACCGAAGGCACTTGGGGGTCGCGATCCTCGGCCACAAAGGTTCCATCGTCATAGCCGGATTCGGGATCAAATGCAAAGATCGCCACCCGGCTGACACCCAGTTGGGCACGGATCCCTTCGACCGTTGCCCGCAGAATCGTGTCCAAGTCATGGCTGGAGCGCATCTGATGCAACACAGATAGGGCATCGGGCACCAACCTAAGCCCCTCAACCTCAGAGCGCAAGGCTGCCAGTTCTGCATGCAGCTTTGCCAAATGTTGGGCATCCACCGACACGAATTCAGTCATAAGACGGATCCCTTTGAAGATGAAGCAAAAGATAAAGAAATTATAACTGCTTCAATCAAAGGTGTGGTTCTAGGCGTACTCCATTCCCGGAATGGAGCGGTACAGTTGCATGTAGCGCTCTGTTGAGCTCTCCCAGCTAAAGTCTCCGGCCATGCCCCGCCTCTGGAGCGCCTGCCATGCCTCTGTGTAGCGATAGCTCTCGGCAGCCCGCACCATGCAGGTAAAAAGGTCTAAGGGTTCGTAGCGGTCAAAGCAAAAACCAGTTCCCTGCTGCCGCCCGGGATCGTGGAATGTCACCGTGTCGACAAGCCCCCCTGTCCTACGGACGATCGGCACACACCCGTAGCGCATGGCAATCATTTGGGTGATCCCACAGGGCTCGAAGCGGCTGGGCATGACAAAGGCATCGGCTCCAGCATAGATCCGCTGGGCCATCGCACCGTCAAACAGAATTTGGGCTGACATTCGCCCCGGGAAGCGGGAGGCAATCTGCCATAGCTGGGTTTCGTAGTAGCGATCGCCCGATCCCAAAATGACAAACTGGGAATCGGTGTAGGCCAAAAAGCGATCCAGAACCTGCAACAAAAGATCCAGCCCCTTCTGCTCCACAAGACGGGACACCATGGACACAAGAAACACATCTGGGTTTATGGCTAGGCCCAACTCCCGCTGCAATGCCTCCTTATTAGGGCTCCGCTCCGCCAGGCGATCGCGATCGTAGTTTTGCACAAGGTATGGATCGTGGGCAGGATCGTACTGCTTCGTATCAATCCCATTCAAAATTCCCCAGGGTTTCAAAAAAGACAGCATCCCATCAAGACCTTCGCCATAGGTAGGCGTACAAATCTGCTGGGCATAGGTCGGTGACACCGTATTCACCCGGTCGGCATACTTGATCCCCGCCGCCATCGTATTGTGGGCCTGCATATACCAAGGCACCCACGTCATCTCCTGCAACCGCCATGTCCACGGCCCTTGGTAAGCTAAGTTGTGAATCGTATAAACCGTGCCAATATCGGAGGTCTGATGCATCCAAACGGGAATCATCCCCGTATGCCAATCGTGACAATGAATTAAATTGGGTTTCCAGTGGTTCCAGGAAAATTCTGCCACTGCATTGGCAAAGAGGGTAAACCGCCAGTCTTCATCATCCCCATAGTAAATGCGTTGGGGCACAAACGCCGGGTGCCCCACCAAATACAAAGGCACATCCGTTTGCGGCAGAACCGTTTCAAAAACTTGCACCTCTTGGAACATCACATTTGTCATCCAAACCCAGCGCGGCTCCTCCGTCAGCTTCGGTGGAATAACTCCATAGAACGGCATAATGATCCGCACGTCGTGACCCATGGAACGCAAAACGGGAGGCAGCGCCCCAACCACATCAGCCATGCCGCCCACCTTAGCTAGGGGAGCAGCCTCAGCTGCCGCAAACAAGATCTTCATACTGTGATGCACTCCAAGTCACAATGGGACAGTCCTACTGAGCTGCTCCCAACTCCTCGAACGTAGCGCTCGGCAGTTCCAAGCAGTAGCCCGCACCGTAGACAGTTTTAATGTATTTAGGATGACGGGGATCGGGTTCTAGCTTAGTACGAAGGTGGCGTATGTGAACGCGAATCGTCTCAATATCATCATCGGGTTCGTAGCCCCAGACTTCCCGCAGAATTTCACTCGGAGAAACTGTCTGACCATGGCGTTGCAGCAGGCAGTGGAGTAAATCAAACTCCAGATGGGTCAATTTCACAGTCTTACCAAACCAAATTGCCTCAAACCGCTCGGGCACCAAGGTCAAAGAGCCATAGTTAAGAATTTCCGAGTGTTTGGCGGCATCAATGATGCGATTGGTGCGCCGCAGCAACGCCCTTACCCGAGCCAGCATCTCTTCTAACTCAAAGGGCTTGGTCAAATAATCATCGGCCCCGGCATTGAAACCCTCTACCTTGTCCTGGGTTTGCCCCATAGCCGTCAGCATCAAAATCGGAATTTCCTTGGTTCGCTCATCACGCCGCAATCTCTGGCAAACCGTGAAGCCATCCACACGCGGCAACATCAAGTCGAGAATGATCATATCCGGCTGCAGTTGAATGGCTAGGGCTTGCCCCTTGATGCCATCGTTGGCAAGGCTGACTTGATACCCGGCAGTTTCAAGATTTAGGGAGACCATTTCAGAAATGATGGGATCATCGTCAATAAGCAACAGGCGCGGCATCATCAGATCGGGGTTCCGTGGGAAAACGTTTGGGCAGGCAAAAACTTAGAGCAAGTAATTCAACTTTAATAGAGAAGTCTTAATTTTTTTTACTTGCTATGATGCATTCTTATAATACATCACCGAACGTCAAGACAAGGTTTTGCATGTGGGGTATGCCATGGCGCGATCAAAGCCATCTACCCCAGCCAATCCCCCCTCGCGATGCCTTGGGTATGGGATAGTATGAAGATATGTAAAATTGTTCTGGTTAACCAAGCATGAGTGTGCCTGCTGTCATCGAAATGTTTGCTCCCGTCGGTGAGGATTTACGTCAGATGACGACAAACCTCAAAAATCTGGTTGGGGCTAAGCATCCTATCCTCTATGCAGCGGCAGAGCACCTCTTTGAGGGCAAGGGCAAAAGTCTGCGTCCGGCGGTGGTGTTGTTGATTTCTAGGGCAACGATGCCAGGACAGGAGATCACGCCCCGCCATCGCCGCTTGGCTGAAATCACGGAAATGATCCACACGGCAAGCTTGGTTCACGACGATGTGATCGACATTGCCGAGCTACGCCGAGGTCTGCCAACGGTCAATGCCCAATTTGGCAACCGGATCGCGGTTTTGGCTGGAGATTTCCTCTTCGCCCAGGCTTCCTGGTACTTGGCCAATCTAGATAACTTAGAAGTGGTGAAGTTGCTTTCAGAGGTGATTAAGGATTTTGCCGAGGGGGAGATTCGCCAGAGCCTAACGACCTTTGACAGTGATTTGACTTTTGATGAGTACCTGGCAAAAAGTTTCTACAAAACAGCTTCCCTGATGGCGGGCAGTGCCAAAGCAGCAGGAGTTCTTAGCGGACTTGCTGCTCCCCAATGCGATAGCCTCTACGAGTTTGGGCGTCATTTTGGCATTTCGTTTCAAATTGTCGATGACGTGCTGGACTTTACCAGCTCTACGGAGGTTTTAGGAAAACCTGCGGGTTCCGATCTGCGGGAGGGGCACCTGACTGCGCCAGTGCTGTATGCCCTGGAAGAGTATCCCCACCTACGCGGCTACATCGAGCGCGAATTTGCTGAAGCTGGGGACTTGGAAGCTGCCCTTGAGTTGGTACACGCTAGTGGGGGAATTACCCGCTCCCAGGATTTGGCACGCCACCACGGACGCCTCGCCAGCCAATATCTGGAGTGGTTGCCGCTTTCTGTTCATCGACAATCCTTGCTAGATCTGGTTGATTTCAATCTGGAGCGGTTGAACTAGGAGCTTTCGTATTAAAGTTAATGGCATTGGTGGCGTGCAGGATGGGAATGGATTTGCATAGTTCCGATGCCCAAAGTTTGGCAATGATCGATTTTGAGATTGGCGATCACAGTTTGTCCCCGGCGGAGTATGTGATTGTGCGCCAGGCAATTTTTGCAACCGCCGATTTTGATTTTCGCCATTTGGTCAAGTTTTCTGCCCAAGCCCTACCGACCGGAGCCGCTGCCCTAGCTGCACGAACGCCCGTTGTTGTGGATGTCCCCATGGTGCAGGCGGCGATCGCCCCACGCACGCTTAAAATGTTTGCTAACCCCATTTATTGCTGCAGCGAAGTTACGGCCCGCCCCCATGACGACCGGGCACCCGTGGTTTTGGGGATAGAGATCCTTGCACGGCGCTATCCGGAAGCGATCTTTGTCGTTGGTGAGTCGGCGGCGGCCCTCGGGGCGCTTTTGCACTTGGTGGAGGCTGATGAGGTCAAACCTGCTCTGGTGGTGGCTACCCCAGCCGGCTTTATGGATGTGGATGTCCTGAAGGATCATCTCCACGGATCGCTGGTACCCCATATCCACGTGGCTGGTCGCAAGGGCAACTCCGTGGTGGCGGGCGCTATTTTTAATGCCATCTTGGACTTGGCTTGGCAGGCCTATGGCATTGAGGAGTCGGTTGTAGAGTAGGTCTGGAGGGCTTCCCAGTAGGTTTCTCGGATCTGTGCCAACAGCATCTGCACTTGGGCGGCAGCGATGTATCCGCTAAAAACCTCCCGCTGCACCTGTTGCTGTAGAAATGCAGTAACTGGGGGTGGAAGGCTGAGGGCCAGCCCCTGCTTGCGGTGGAGTTCGAGGGTAGGCACCCCATGGAGCACGGGATAGGTTTGATACTCCGGAGGTACTGGGAGGGCATTGCCGGCGCGATCAAGATAGGTGATAGCTAGGAGGCGGAAGGAGGGAAAGGGGGCGCTGCCATAGCCCGTTAGTTCGGACTGGATCCGACTGCGGAGCACGGAATCGGTGCACTCGGGGTGCAGAAGTACGGCACTGAGCCGCTGGGTGAGGCTCTCTGGGGTGTCGGCGCAATCACTTAGGGACATAGGGCGAGGACGGTAAGGGCATGGCCAACCAAGTACAGCGAGCCGCAGATGATTGGCGGACTTGGGGTGGTGTGGGGTAGATCGGCGAGAGCGGACTGGAGGCTGGCATAGGGTTTGGCATGGGTAGAGGGGGGGGCTAGGGCTACCAGCGCTTCGGGAGCTAGGGCGGCATGTTCGGCGATGGGAACGGCGTAGAGGCAATCGCCGGGTTGCAGCAGTGCCTGGAGTATGCCGATCGCATCTTTTGTGCTCAGGATCCCCACAATCCAGTGATGGGGGGAGGGCATAGCTGCGACATAGTCCCGGAGAACCATGGCTGCGGCAACATTATGGGCGCCGTCTAGGAGGAGGTGCCGCCCCTGGTAGACTACCCGTTGGAGGCGTCCAGGCCAGTGGGCTTGGTGCAGCCCGGCTTCGATCTGCTCGGTGCTGATCGACCAGCCCTGGGATCGCAGTTGCTCTAGAACACCGTAGGCGATCGCCCCATTAACCTGCTGATGCTGACCTTGGAGCCCGAGGGTGAGGGGTTCGGGGTGGGGCATGGCCCGCACCAAGGGAGCGCCGAGGGCTGCGGCCCGTTCCTGGATCACACGATCGGCCTCGGGAGGAAGGGGGCCGACCACCAGGGGGCGACCGGGCTTGATGATACCGGCTTTTTCCCAGGCGATCGCCCCGAGAGAATCCCCTAGGCGCTGCCAGTGGTCGCGACTGATGGAGGTAATCGCGGTTACCAGTGGGCGATCGCAGACGTTGGTGGCATCGAGCCGCCCGCCCAGCCCCGTTTCGATCACGGCAATATCGACATGGTGCTGGGCAAAGTACCACCAGGCGATCGCCGTAATCACTTCAAATTGCGTTGGCGGATCCTGGGGGTTGATGGTTGCCGTGACCGCTGCCAGACCTGACGCCAAATCTGCCTCCGAAATCCACTCCCCGTTGAGGGTAATCCGTTCCCGCCAGCTAACCAGGTGGGGCGAGGTGTAGCAGCCCGTGCGGTAGCCTGCTGCCCTAAGAGCCGCATTCAGGAACGCACAGACTGAGCCCTTGCCGTTGGTGCCGGCGACGTGGATGATGGGGACACGTTGGTGGGGGTTGCCCAAACGAGCCAGCAAAAACTTGATCTGCTCCAGACCTAAGTGGATGCCAAAGCGGGCAAAGTCCTCAAGCCGGAGGGTCATAGCGTGTGCTGTACAAGCTCCGCAGGTGATGCGATCCCCAGCTCGGTGATGTACCCCGTCACAAGGTGGTGCGGCGTGATGTCAAACCCATAGTTAAGGGCTGGCGTCGCCTCTGGGGCAATTCGTACCCGGGTGCACTGACCCCGGTCATCTTGACCGTAAACCCATAGCACTTCATCGGCGGCGCGGATTTCCAGTTCCACATCCTCCAGGGCATTATGGCAGCCCACATCTAGGGTTGAAAGGGGCAAAGCCACATAGAAGGGAACGCCATGGGCAGCCGCAGCGAGCGCCTTGAGGTAGGTGCCAATTTTATTGATAACATCCCCCATGGCTGTGACGCGATCTGCGCCCACAATGCACAGATCGACCCGACCTTGCTGCATCAGCAACCCGCCGGCATTATCTACGATCAGGGTGTGGGGAATGCCAGCTTCGGCTAACTCCCAGGCCGTAATTGCCGCTCCCTGGTTGCGTGGGCGCGTTTCGTCAACCCACACGTGGACGGGGATACCCCGATGGTGGGCCCGGTAGATTGGTGCTAGGGCAGAACCAGAATCGACGATCGCCATGGCTCCGGCGTTGCAATGGGTCAAAACTTGCACCGGTTGACCTTTTTTTTGTTGGGCGATCGCCGCGATCAAGGCCACCCCGGCCTCGCCGATCTGCTCAGATCGCTGTACATCCTCCGCAAGAATGGCGATCGCCTCCTGCCATGCCCGCTGTGCCGGAGCGGTATTTTCTGCGGCAGCGCTGGTCACAGCTCCAAGAACGCGATCCACCGCCCATGCCAGATTCACCGCCGTCGGTCGGGCAGCCCGCAAATCCGTCACCAGCTTTTGCCGTGCTTCCCCTTCGGCTTCGCGCACCGCAAAGTACGCGCCAAAGGCGCCAACATTGCCAATCACCCCTGCCCCCCGCACGGTCATGGCACGAATTGCCGCCGTAGCTTCCGCAGCGGTAGACAGCCGCTTTGTTTCGTAGGCAAAGGGAAGACGGGTTTGATCGACAACAACGAGATCGTCTCCCGCAACCCAGAGCGCGCGACAGGGTTTCATACCGAGAGTGTCCGGCGCTTGCTGACCATCTTGTAGGCTTCGATGAGGTCGCCGATTTGCCACGTGTGGAACCGATCCAGAGACACGCCGCACTCAAAGCCCGTGGCCACTTCCTTGACATCATCTTTCATCCGCTTTAGGGAATCCAAAATACCTTGGTGCACGATATCCCGGCCGCGGCGAATCCGCACATGGCAGTTGCGTTGCAGCTTGCCCGACTGGACGTAGCAGCCAGCAACCATGCCCTTGCCGATGGGAAAGGTTGCCCGCACCTCGGCCTGCCCTAGGTGCTCTTCCACCATCTCCGGATCCAGAAGCCCTTCCATAGCTCCCTGCACATCCTCCAACAGCTTGTAGATGATGTTGTAATCCCGGACATCCACGCCCAGATTATCCGCCGCCTGCCGTGCCCCGGGGGCCAGAGAGCTATTGAAACCAAGCACCACCGCGTCACTAGCCGCGGCCAAGCTGACATCATTCTCCGTAATTTCCCCTGGCGCTGACAGCAGAATGCGCAACTGGACTTCGTTTTGGGGCAGTTGCTTCAGCGAACTGAGGATTGCTTCTACGGAACCCTGAACATCGGCTTTGAGAACCAAGTTGAGCTCCTTGAGATCGCCCTCCTGGGCCTTTTCCGACAAAGTGCCCAAGGTGACCCGGCGCGAGCCCATGGTTTGCAGCCGCAGTTGCCGCTGTTCGCTGAGACGCTGGTCAGCCAAGGTTCGCGCCTGGCGCTCATCGGGAAACACCTCAAATTCATCCCCGGCTGCCGGCACATCGCTCAGCCCCAGCACCTCCACCGCAAAGGAGGGGCCCGCCACATCAACGCGATCGCCCCGATCGTCAATCAACGCCCGCACGCGTCCCAGCACGGCCCCAGCCACAAAAACATCTCCCACCCGCAGGGAGCCATTCTGCACCAGGAAGGTTGCCACGGGCCCCCGAGCCTTGTCGAGGTGGGCCTCAATGACCGTCCCCCGCGCCGGGCGATCGGGATTGGCTTGGAGATCCTCCACTTCCGAAACCAGCAGGATCATTTCCAGCAACAGGTCGAGGTTGGTTCCCTTGAGGGCGCTTACGGGAACCATGATCGTGTCTCCCCCCCACTCTTCGGCCACCAGACCAAACTCGGTCAATTCCTGACGAATGCGATCGGGTTGGGAATCCAGCTTATCGACCTTATTGATAGCCACGATGATCGGCACTTTGGCAGCTCGAGCATGGCTGATGGCTTCGATAGTTTGGGGCTGCACTCCGTCGTCGGCAGCTACGACCAAAATGGCCACGTCCGTTACCTTAGCCCCCCGGGCGCGCATGGCCGTAAAGGCTTCGTGACCTGGGGTATCCAGAAAGACAATTTGCTGCCTTTGCCCGCCTTGTTCCACATCCACGTGGTACGCCCCAATGTGCTGGGTGATTCCACCGGCTTCGCCCTGGGCAACCTTACTTTTACGAATGGCATCAAGGAGCGTGGTTTTGCCGTGGTCAACGTG